>CAZQMR010000322.1:0-3580 GCA_964594465.1 uncultured Rhodobacterales bacterium | reverse complement strand
CGATCTTGGGCGCACCGGCAAAAGCACGAGCGATTCCAACACGTTGCTTCTGACCGCCAGAGAGCTGGCGCGGCATGCGTTTGGCAAATGCGCGGGGCAATTTCACCATGTCGAGCAGGCGCAGCATCTCTTGTTCGCGCGCCTCAACCGTGTCGCCAACGCCAAAAATCTCAAGCACACGGATGATCTGGTTGCCCACCGAATGGCTTGGATTGAGCGTGTCAAACGGGTTCTGAAACACCATTTGAATGTCGGCCACTGTGCGCGTGTCACGATCCTCAATTGGCACGGAACCAATTGATTTTTCGCCCAATTTTACCGTGCCATCCGTGGCGGTTTCCAGCCCGAGCAGCATTTTTGCGAGCGTAGATTTCCCGCACCCGGACTCGCCAACAATCGCCAGTGTCTCAGCCTCGCGAGCCTCGAAAGTCAGGGTTTCATTGGCCTTTACGACCCGCACATCGCCACCACCGGTCAGGGCATTCGCGGTGACCTCATAGTATTTCTTGAGGTTGTCGATGGACAAAACAACTTCGCCCGGCTCGGTTTTTTCTGAGCTGGAGGAGGCCACAATCGGCGCGTCCCAGTCGATTTCTGTGAATTTCAAACAGCGGGAGGCATGGCGATCATCGCCTGCGATCTCAGCCATTTTGATGTCTGAGGCATCGCAGCGACCGGCTTGAAAATAATCGCAACGTGGGCCGAAATTGCAGCCTGGCGGGCGCTCATGTGGAAGGGGGAAGTTGCCGGGGATCGCCACGAGAGGGCGCGCATTTTTGTCGGCACCGGGCAGCGGGATGGAGCGGAATAGCGCCTCGGTATAGGGGTGGCGCATCTTGTCGAAAACGTCTTTGATGGAACCGGTTTCCACAGCCTCGCCAGAATACATCACGCAGAGCCGGTCGCATGTATCCATCACAAGGCCCAGATTGTGGGAGATGAACAGCATGGAGGTGCCGTATTTCTTGCCAAGGTCTTTGACCAGATCGACGATCCCGGCCTCCACCGTCACGTCAAGCGCCGTGGTTGGCTCATCAAGGATCAGCAGCGAGGGCTTGGACATAAGCGCCATTGCGATCACGATGCGCTGTTGCTGGCCGCCAGAAAGCTGGTGGGGATAGCTGTCGAGGATACGCTTTGGATCGGGCAGGCGCACGCTCTCGACCACCTCCAGCGCGAGGGCATAGGCGTCCTCTTTGGAGCTGCCCTCATGGATCATCGGGACTTCCATAAGCTGTTTGCCGATCTTCATCGCTGGATTGAGGGAGGCCATAGGCTCTTGATAAATCATGGCAATTTCGGAGCCACGGATGTCGCGCAGCTCCTCTTGGCTCATTTCATTGAGGTTGCGGCCTTTGAATTTGATCGAGCCGCCAACGATTTTGCCGTTCACGCCAAGGTCTTGCATGACCCCCAGAGCAACCGTGGATTTGCCGCAGCCGCTTTCGCCCACAAGACCCATGGCTTCGCCCGGTTGCACGACGCAGGAAAAGTCCATCACCGCAGGGATTTCGCCCGCACGGGTGAAGAAGGAGATGGAGAGTTGGTCAATCTCAAGGATCGGGCCATCGTATTCCCATTTGGTCATGACGCGTCTCCTGTTGATGGGGCGGATAAGTATTTGTGGAAAATCGAAGCCATGATGTCAGTCCTTCAGGCTCTGTTCACGCAGGCCGTCGGCCAGCAGGTTTAGGCCGAGGACGAGGGACATCAGCGCAATGGCTGGGGCAATGGCGGGGTGGACCACGGAGCGCAGGCCTTTGGCGCCGGCGTTGATTGTGGTGCCCCAGTCAGGCGATTCTGATTCAAGGCCGAGGCCGAAGAAGCCCAAGGTGCCAAGGAGGATGGTAGTGTAGCCGATGCGCAGGCAGAAATCGACGATCAGGGGGCCGCGGGCGTTGGGAAGGATTTCCCAGAGCATGGTGTACCAAGGGCCTTCGCCGCGTGTTTGTGAAGCGGAGACATAGTCGCGGGTTTGTAGGTCGAGCACGAGGGAGCGCACGATCCTGAACACGGTTGGCGAGTTGACGAAAACCACCGAGACAAAAACGATCAGGATGTTGGGTTGGATTGAGATCATGCCGAAAGGGTCTGCGTCCCATGCTGCACCCAGATAGATCCAGAGGCCGACGATCAGGGTGATCCCGACATATAGGTTGCGCTTGGAAGGTTGGGTTTTGAAGCGGGAGTTGAACAGTACCGTCAGGAAGATGATCGGGAAGAGGAAGAGGACGGCAGCCATATAGGTGGGCAGGCCGGTGTCTACGATCTCCGGTGTGACGAGCAGGTAAAAGAGCAGGATCACCGGGAAGGCGAGGATAAGGTTGGCCAGAAAGCTGAGGCCCGTGTCCAAGCGCCCGCCAAAATAACCTGCGGGCAAGCCAAGTGTGATACCGACCATGAAGGCAAATAGCGTTGCGAGCGGGGCGATTTGCACTACGATCAGCGAGCCTTTGACCATGCGCGAGAAGACGTCGCGGGCGAGTTGATCTCCGCCCAAAAGGTAGTGACTGTAGGCGTCGCTTCCATCAGGCATAGGCGTGCCGGGCAAGGCTTTTCGCATGCCTGAGACTTGTGAAAGCGGATCATGGGTCACGATCCAGTTGGACATAAACGCGGTGAAAACCCAGAACATCACCAGTGCAAAGCCGATCATTCCGATGGGGCTGTCAAAGAGTTTGCCGTACAAGCCTAAGCGCGGTTTGTAGAGGATCGAGAGCACGAAGGTGACGATCAATGCGATCCAGACCGGTGTGAATTGAAGGATCATTTGAAGGACGATGCCGCCCCAGCCGAGAGGTTCCATAATACTATTTCCTCACGATATGCTGATGCGCGGGTTGAGATAGACATAGCCGATATCCGATATCAGCTGGGTGACGAGCACCACGAAAACCGAGATCACGGACACGCCGAGCAGCAGTTCGATGTCGTTGTTGCCAGCGGCTTGCACAAGTGCGTCGCCAAAGCCCTTATAGGAGAAGATCGTCTCGACAATCACGACACCGTTCAAAAGCCATGGGAACTGGAGCATGATTACGGTGAAGGGAGCGATCAGGGCATTGCGTAGCGCGTGTTTGAGGACGATGGCGCGGAAGCCGACGCCCTTGAGGCGGGCGGTTCGGATGTATTGTGCGGTCATGACTTCGGTCATAGAGGCGCGGGTCATGCGGGCGATATAGCCCATGCCGTAAAGGGCGATGGTGACCACGGGCAGGGTGAAATTCTCGAAAGTGGGGCCGCGTGAGGCGGCCGAGGCGGCGGTGCCCTTAAAGAGGGTTTTGCTCTCGATCCATCCCCACTCATAGAGCAGCGGCGAGATGCCGGTTTTTGTGGAGGCGAGCAGGGCGATGAAAATCACGCCGGAGACGTATTCGGGCGTCGCGGTGGAGGCGATGGAGAAGGTAGAGAGCGAGCGATCAAGGCGGGAGCCTTCGCGCATACCTGCCAAAACGCCGACAATGAGCGAGGCAGGCACCATCAGCATCATCACCCAAAACATCAGAATGCCGGTTTTGGAGAGGCGATCCCCGATCACAGATAGGACATCGTTTTTGTAAACCGAAGAGAAGCCCCAATC
>CAZQMR010000321.1:0-3611 GCA_964594465.1 uncultured Rhodobacterales bacterium | reverse complement strand
ATCGGGCCGGGGCGGATGATGGCGACCTCGATCACCAGATCGTAAAAGCAGCGGGGTTGCATGCGGGGCAGGAAGTTCATTTGGGCCCGGCTTTCGACCTGAAACACGCCAACGCTATCGGCCACGCAGAGCATATCGTAGACGCTTGGGTCCTCGGCGGGCAGCGTGGCCAGCGCATAATCCGTGCCGTGATGAGTGCTGATCAGATCGAAGGCTTTGCGGATGCAGGTGAGCATGCCGAGGCTGAGCACATCGACCTTGAGGATGCCGAGCGCGTCGATATCGTCCTTGTCCCAGCAGATCACAGTGCGGTCATCCATGCTGGCGTTTTCGATCGGGACCAGCTCGTCTAGGCGGCCCTCGGTCATGATGAAGCCGCCGACATGTTGCGACAGATGGCGCGGAAACCCTTGAATTTGTTGACAAAGATCGAGGGTTTGCAAGAGGCGTTGATCGCTTGGGTCAAGGCCGATTTCACGCAGCTGATCCTCTGGCATGCCGCCTTTGCTGCCCCATCCCCAGAGCTGAGAGGACATGGCGGAGATCGTGTCATTGGCCAGCCCCATGGCGCGGCCCACCTCGCGGATCGCGCGTTTGCCCCGGTAGTGGATGACCGTGGCGCAGAGGCCGGCGCGCTCGCGACCATAGGTTTGATAGATGTGCTGGATCACTTCCTCGCGGCGCTCATGTTCGAAATCAACGTCGATGTCGGGGGGCTCGTCGCGGGCCTCAGAGACGAAGCGCTCGAACACCATAGAACCGATTTCCGGTGAGACGGAGGTGACGCCAAGGGCGAAGCAAACCACTGAATTTGCGGCAGAACCTCGGCCCTGACACAGGATATTGCGGGAGCGGGCGAAGGCGACGGTATCGGACACGGTGAGGAAATAGCGGGCGTAATCGAGCTTGTTGATCAGCCTCAGCTCGTGATCGGCCATGCCCTGAACCTTGGCGGGGATGCCGTCGGGATAGCGCCAGGCGAGCCCCTCGGCGGTGAGGCGGGTGAGGCGCTTTTGCGGGGTCTCGCCGCCTGCGATCTCGTGGGGGTATTCGTAGCGGAGCTGATCGAGGTCGAACTGGCAGCGGTTGGCGATTTTCAGGGTGGCCTCAAGCGCCTCGGGATGGCCGGTAAAAATCCGGGCCATCTCGGCAGGGGAGCGCAGGCGCTGCTCGGCATTTGGCTGGGCGCGGGCGCCTAGTGCATCGATCTGGAGGCTTTCGCGGATGCAGGTGAGCACATCCGTTAGTTGGCGCCGCGAGGCGTGGTGCATAAGCGGTGCAGCGGATGCACAAAGCGGAATCTCAAGCTCGCGGGCGAGGGTCGCATGATGGGCAATCCGGGCGGCATCCATGCCGTCATAGCGGGGGCTGGACAGGAGGGCGCATTGGGTCGGAAACTTGCGGATCAGCTGGGCGCAATTGCGCTGCCAGTCATGGGTGTTTTGCGGCCAGATCAGCAGCTCGGCATCGCTGCCCCAGTCCAGCAGATCGGCGAATTCCAGCAGGCAATCGCCCTTGGCAGCGCGGCGGCGACCAAGGGTCAAAAGGCGGCAGAGATTGGCCCAGCCTTTGCGGTTGCGAGGTAGAAAGGTTGTTTTGAATCCGCAGCTTAGCGCGATTTTGGCGGCGGGAAGCAAGCGGGGCAGTGGCGTGTCATCCTCAAGCTCAGCCCGCTCGCGGCGGATTTCGCGCAGCTCCACATGGGCGCGCACGATGCCGGCCACCGAGTTCGTATCGGCGATGGCGAAAGCAGTGAGGCCGGTGTCAGCAGCACGGCGGGCCATTTCCTCGGGGTGGGAGCCGCCGGTCAGGAAGGTGAAGTTGGAGGTTATGGAGAGCTCAGCGAAGGACATGAGGATTATTATATTCACGTTTTGTTCTCATTGCGAGTCTTTGTGAGAGGCATAGGATTTGATGCAGAACAGTTCCGCCACGAATATGGAACGTGCAGTGCACAGCAGGGGCTCAATTGGTTAACATGCGCTTAAAATCGAGCGAAGGTTTTAAGGGAAAGTTACAATGCCTTCGGCGAAAGTATTTGGGGAAAATCGAAGACGAGGCGCATCCTTGGGGGGCCGAGCTTGGGACTAAGGACTGAAAAACAGGCTGGATAAACCTGCCCCATCAAATGCGCGCGCACCCTAGGGCACGCGCACTTTATTGGCTTGATCAGCGACCAGCTGATCTCAATTTAAGACGTCAAAATCAGACACGCCCGCGCCGCATCGCGCCAATCGCACTGATCCCTGCCAGCAGCATCCAGCCTGTTGCCGGAAGCGGAACCGCGGTTGTGGCAGAGGCTGCTGCTTCATAGCGCGCTGTAAAGGCGGCCACATCTGCGTTGTCTTGCACAATGCTGGCCGCGAAATTGAGGAAACCGGTGTCAGAAACCACCACACCTTCCGCATCAGGCGCGTGCGCCGCTGCCCGGTGGCTAAAACTGAACTGGTAATTGACGCCCGCGCTCAGCGACACGCTGCCCTCAAAAACACCACTGGCTTCATTGCGGTTGAACGTATTTGTGTCCACCGTATAGCGCGGCGCAAAAATTAGACCGGTGTCTTCCCGAATGCTCAATCCAAGGAAATCAACGACGCTTATCAGGCTCTCAGTTCCGTTTCCGCCAAACCACACGCCATCCAAGTAAAGGGTCGAATCCATATCGACCATGAACTCAAAGCTTAGATCAGCCTGGTTCCCCATGAAGGGTCTGCACCCAAACGAGACACCCTCTTTTTGGGTACATTCCGCTTCGGTGGTCACCTGCGAGTTAAAGAAAAATCCATCATCCGCAACAAGACCAACAGTTGCCGAGGTTGTTGCCGCGCGTCCCAAGCGCACACCCGCCACGTTGGGAATTGCGCCAGCATAGGCGTCATTTGCTGTCCCCACGACCAGCCCGCCGGGCGTGATCGGGATGGGATCTGTGCGGTTTTCAACTGTTGTAGCCAGATAATCCGGGCCTACATTGCCGCCGCTGTGAAAATGCTCGGCTTGGTAGTTTGATATGGTCAGTGTCGCCGCAGAAGCAGCGGTTGGTGTCAAAACTGTCAACGCAGAAAAAATCAGAGATTTGATATTCATCGTAAAATTAGCCCCCATGGTTAATGTCTCAAAAGAAGTTCCCCCAGCAATGCGCGGGCAAGTCAACTGAGACGTGTTACAGGCATTATTCTAGGAATTTGTATTGAGAACGCATCACCCATCTAGGGTATTTCAAATAAAAAAGAGCGCGCGCAACCGAGGTCACGCGCGCTTTATTGGAGCAATCGGCGTCTAGCCGATTTCAATTTTGAACGTCTTAAGATGCCTTGATGGCAGCCTTCAATACGTCGTCGCTGACATGCTCTTCGTACTGGCCGAAATTGTCGGAGAACATTTTGACCAAGCGTTGGGCTTGGCGGTCATAGCTGTCCGGTTTGTCCCAGGTGCGACGCGGATCAAGCAGGAGGTCTGCGACGCCTGCAGCAGAAGTTGGCACGTCGAAGCCGAAATTTTCGTCCTTGCGGAATTCGCCTTTGTCGAGCGAGCCGTCAAGGGCCGCAGAAAGCAAAGCGCGGGTGGCGCGGATTGGCATGCGTGAGCCAGTGCCATATGCGCCGCCGGTCCAG
>CAZQMR010000320.1:0-3646 GCA_964594465.1 uncultured Rhodobacterales bacterium | reverse complement strand
GGTGAGGCTTGTGATGTCTTGCCCGTCAAGGGTGATTTGGCCGTCTTCGAGATCGTAGAGTCGCAGTAGGAGCGCGACGGCGGTGGATTTTCCGGCACCCGAGGCGCCGATCAGGCCGATGCGCTCGCCCGGTTTGATGTCGAGCGAGAAGTTCTTGAGGCCCGCGCCATCTGTGCGGCCGTATTGGAAGGTGACGTTGTTGAAGGTGACGGCGCCTTGGCCTTTTGTGGGCTCGACGGCGCCGGGCTGATCCGTGACCTGATGGGGCGGGGAGAGGGTGCGCATGCCGTCCTCGGCTTCGCCGATATGGCTGAAGATGCTCATCGCAGTGAAGCTGATCCAGCCGGTCATCTGGGCGATGCGGGTGGAGAGCAGGCCGGCGAGCGCTATGTCGCCTGCGGTGGCGATGCCGAGCTGCCAGAGCCACAGCATCGATCCGATGAGGGCGACGGGGAGGGTGCCTGCGAAGGTCATCATGACGGAGCGGAAGAGCACGGCCATGCGGCCATAGCCGATTGCCGCGTCGCGGAATTGGTTGATGGAAGCTGTGGCGGCTTCTTCTTCGCGCGGGCCATGGGCGAAGAGTTTGACGGTTGCCATATTGGTCATGGTGTCAACGATTTGGCCCGAAAGCGCTGCGCGGGCGGCGGCGCGGGCTTTTGAGCGGGCACGGATCAGGGGCAAAAGCCAGCGCACGAGCAGGACCCATGTGGCGAGCCATGCGACCATGAAGACGCCCATCCAGATGGAGATGCGGCCCAGCAGGAAGGCGGTGGTGCCCACGGTGATGAGGGCGAAGGCCATGGCGTTGACGGTTTCCACGACGATTTCGGTGATGGAGTTTGCGGCTTGCATCTCCTTTTGCGCGAGGCGACCGGCGAAATCATCGTCAAAGAAGCGGATCGATTGGCCCAGCGTGTGGCGGTGGACGCGTAGGATGACTTGCGGGAAGAGTTGGGGGGCGATGGCGAGGCTGGTCATGGCGGCGTTGAGCACCATGAGGCCGGGGCGCAGGATCAGGAAAAACAGGGCGACGCCGAGGAGTTGAGGCCAGTATTCGGCGAAGAATACTTGTGGCCCGGCGGCCAGCGCTGCGTCGATAACCCAGCCGAGTATGACTGCCACGAGTGCTTCGAACAGGCCGGTGACCATGGAGGCGATTACGCCGATCCAGATGACGCCCCAGGCACCGCTCAGACTCCAGCGTATGAAGGGCCAGAGCTGGCGGGGCGGTGGGCCGCTGGCTGGTTTGAGCGGGTCGATCAGTCCAGAAAAGTTCATTCCGCAGCCTCCACGCCCAAGAATCCGCCCGATTGCCGGTTCCAGAAACTGGCATATAGTCCGTTTTGCGCCAAAAGCTCAGAATGGGTTCCGTCTTCGACGATGCGACCATCATCGAGCACGACGATGCGGTCGAGATGGGCAATCGTGGAGAGGCGGTGGGCGATGGCGATGACGGTTTTACCTTCCATGACGCCGTAGAGCGTGTCTTGGATGGCGGCTTCGACTTCGCTGTCGAGTGCGGAGGTGGCCTCGTCCAGCACCAGAATGGGGGCGTTTTTTAGGATCACGCGGGCGAGGGCGATGCGCTGGCGCTGGCCGCCTGAGAGCTTCACGCCGCGCTCGCCGACATGGGCGTCCAAACCGCTGCGGCCTTCGGGGTCTTCGAGGTCGGGGATGAACGCGGAGGCTTCGGCCTGCTTGGCGGCGGCGGCGATCTCGGCATCACTGGCATCGGGGCGGCCATAGGCGATGTTGTCGCGCACAGAGCGGTGCATGAGCGAGCTGTCTTGGGTGACCATGCCGACATTGCGGCGCAGGCTGTCTTGGGTGATGCTGGCGATGGATTGGCCATCAACGCGGATTTCGCCGCCCTCCAGATCGTGGAAACGCATGAGCAGGTTCACGAGTGTGGATTTGCCCGCGCCGGAGCGCCCGACGATGCCAATGCGCTCGCCGGGTTGGATTGTGAGGGTGACATTGTCCATGCCGCCGGTGCTTTTGCCATAGCGGTGGGTGGCGGCGTCGAACTCGATCTTGCCGCCTTTGAAATCGAGGTCTTGCGCATCTTTTTGATCAACCAAAGCAAGGGGTTGGGCGATGGTTTCCATACCCTCCATCACCACGCCGATATTGGTGAAAAAGCTCGACAGCGCCCACATGATCCAGCCAGTCATGGCGTTGAGGCGCAGGGTGAGGGCAGAGGCGGCAGCGATAGTGCCGAGCGTGGCGGAGCCATTGATCCAAAGCGCGATAGACCAGCCGATGACCGCGACGATCAGAAAGCCGTTGATTACCAGCAGGCCGATTTCCATCCATGTGATCAGACGGGTTTCGCGCATGAACATTTGGCGGGATTTTTCGATGGCCTCACGGGCGAACTCCTCCTCGCCTTGGGTATGGGCGAAGAGCTTCACGGACTGGATGTTGGAATAGCTGTCTACGATGCGGCCTGTGATCAGGCTGCGGGCATCCGAAAAATCCTTGCTGGCCACGGCAATGCGCGGGATGAGCGTGCGGGTCAGAAAGTAGTAGGCTACCATCCAGATCATGAATGGGATGATGAGGCGGGGATCAGACCCAGCCAGCAGGACCACAGCGCCGATCAGGTAGATCAGGGCGTAGACCATCGCATCAAAGATTTGATAGACCGCTTCGCCGGTGGCGGGGGCGGTTTGCATCACACGATTGGCGAGCCGCCCGGCAAAATCGTTTTGGAACCAGCCAACGGATTGGCGCAGTACATGGCGATGCGAGCGCCAGCGCACAATGGTGCCGACATTGGGCAAAAGGCTTTGATTGAGCAGCATGGCATCAATGATGGAGAGGATCGGGCGCAAGGTTAGAATGAAAATGGCGACAGCAAACAGCTCCCATCCATGGTCTTTGAGCACGGTTGCAGGGGTGCTCGCCTCCATCAGGTCAACGACGCGGCCAGCATAATATATCAAGAAGATCTCAAGCAGACCGACCACAATCGTTGCCAGCGTGATCCAGATGATCACCGATTTGAACGGCTTGAGATAGTTCCACAGAAACGGCGCGACTCGGTTTGGTGGCGTGTCTTCATCGTCGTAAGGCTGATATGGGTCGACTAGATTTTCGAAAAAACGGAACATCGGGACTGCCTTTTAGGGCTAAAAATAAGGACTAGGTCATGCGAAAGCGCTGGGCCCGTCTGGGGCATCAGGCTGAAAAAATCTCCATAAATAGGCGCATGAGCAGGGTCCTCCCCGGTTTCAATGTTGATTTCGTACCAAAATTTTTGGCCTGCGTCACCCTATCGAGTTGCATTTTTTTCTTTGGGCGCGAATATCCTTTCTCATGAACACTCAATTGACCACCGAAAAAGAACGTGCCGCTGCTTGGTTTGCTGATTTGCGCGACCAGATTTGCGCGGCCTTTGAAGCTATCGAAGATGACGGGGCTTGCGGCGATTTGCCTGCAGGGCGCTTTGAGCGGACCGAGACCCGGCGTGCGGCTGAGGGCGAAGAAGATGCTGGTGGTGGTGTCATGTCCGTCATGCGCGAGGGGCGTGTTTTTGAGAAGGTCGGGGTTAATATCTCGGTCGTTCATGGCAAGCTTGGGGAAATGGCGCAAAAGAGCCTGACCGCGCGGCATGAGTTGCCGGGGCTAGAGGCGGATC
>CAZQMR010000319.1:0-3654 GCA_964594465.1 uncultured Rhodobacterales bacterium | reverse complement strand
GGCGCCTTTGGCTTGATTCCGGGGCCGATGGAGGGTGAGGTTAGTGCTTTATGGTGTGGGTTTATGTGAGGGTGGAATGTCGGGCTAGTCCCCAACTGCCCCTTAGCCATCCGCCAGTTTCAACGTGAGCAGAACCGCGCCACTCGCGTCCGCCTCGACACGGACCATCACCGGCTCATGAAATGTGCGTAGCCAAGTGAAGGGAAAGACCACGTTCGACCCCTCCCTAAAAGCCAAATCGTCTTCATCAGCAAAGGCCAGAAATTTGCCTGCCTGCTGAACGGAAAACAAATCCGAGCCAGTGATGATCCCTTGAGCCTCCCGTAAATAATCCCAAGCCAAACCCACTGCGCAGCAAATACCAGAACAATACCAAGGCTCCACACATTCAGCCGCCTCCCAAATACGCGCATCAAACGATCTCCCCACACACCACCGGCCCCGCCAGCATCTCCCGCAAATAAGCCTCGCTAAACTCCCAAATCGCTTCGTCATGCACCAGATGGTGGGTCAAAAAGCCCAGCGGCTCGTCTGCGTCCGTCTCCCCCAAGCGCCGCGCTTTCAGCACGTCCACCGTCAAAGCAATCAACCGCTCCGGCGCCACGCAAGACCGCGTGCCGCGCCAGTCAATTGGATCAATATGGGTGTTGATCTCAAAGCCGGTGCGGCGCGCATTAAACACGGACACCGCCGCGTACCCCACCTCAGGCAGCATCGCGATCACCCCTTCCGAAACCCGGTTCCAAGGCGGTACAAACACGGGGCGAAACGCCGCCCCAAAGCGCTCAGAAACCCGCTCAAACCCCGCCACAAGCTCGTCCCGCATCGCCTCGGCACTGCGATGATCTCGAAACTCCGCCTTCTTCTCGCTTTGCGGTGCGTGGTTCTCATGCGCCCAGCCATGGGTCAGCACCCGCGCCTGCGTGCCCTCCAGCCGCCGCGCCAAACCATCGCTCGCATCGGCAGGAATCACAGCCAGATGCACCGGCAGCTCCAGCGCATCACTCAACCCCAGCAACCGATCAAGCGCCGCCGTCGGCTCAACCGCATCATCATCGCGCCACCAAAATGGAATACGCCGCGCAGCCTCCCTCCAGCGGTCGAACTCAGCGTGAAGCGGCGACCAATCTGCGTTCATGCCGACCAGTCTTCCCAAAGCCCGCGCACAATCCCTGCAGTCCGATCCCCGCCATCAAGCGAGATCAGCGAACGGTCTGGGCTTTTGCGGCTCGAAAGCGCTTGAGACACCGCAAGCACAAGGTTTTCTGCCGTCAGGTTCTCCTCACGAACAATCGTATAGGGCCCAACCCTCAGCAATGCCTCGGCCCGGTTCAACTGCTCGGTCTCTCCGCCCACTTCAAACGGAACAAACACCGCAGGCTTTTCCGCAGAGAGCACATCAAGAGCAGTGTTATAGCCGCATTGTGACACCAAAAGGCTCGCGCGCTGCAACAGCTCGCGAAAATCCGCGCGCGTCGCCTCTACCGTCACCGGCAGGCCATCCGCAGCAGCGCGAAACGCTTCAATCCGCGCCGCTTTGTCCTCACCGCCGATCAGCAAGCGCCAATGGAACGCACCGGGCATTAGCCCCGCTGCCTTGAGTGCCATGCCAAAAAGATCACTCCCGACGGAACCGCCCCCCGCCGTCACCAATATCTCGCCAGCGCCCGCGCCCTCCGCCTCCACCACCGGAAGCGGCGGCGAAACAAAGCCCGTATAGTGCAGCGTCTCGCGCAGCGTCTCAGACATCGGCCAGCTCTTCTCCAGCGGCATGAACTCTTGCGAGGAATGGACCAAAACCCCGTCATAAAGCGCCTCCGCCCAGGCATTGCTCTGCTCGGCACGCCCCTCCTTGGTGGGCGGCTCCAGAATATCGCGCACCGAAGCCAGAATGAGAGGGCGCTTTTGCGCAGCCCGCGCCGCCTCAAGCAAGCTCAGATATTCCTCGCGCACCGTGCGGCGCCCAAAGGGGAAAAGCTCGGTGATCAGCACATCCGGCGCAAAGGTCGCAAAAGCGCCGTTCTGCATCTCAATCCGCGCCGCCGTATCTGCCGCAGTCCGTGGCTGACCATCCGCATTCTTGAGGTTCTTGAAATCCCCACCAACCGTTTTGACCGGCGGCAATTGCACAAGATCAATCCCGTCATGATCAAGATAGGGCACCGGCACCCCGCCCGACACAATCATCACCTCATCGCCCTGCGCCAAAAATCCACGGCCAAGCGCGATCATCCGCACCAAATGCCCGGTTCCCAGCAAATGGGTCACAGCAATCATTACCTTCATGGCTCAGCTCTCAATCTTATCTCAACTTCAGGGTTGGCAACACGCCCATCACTCACACTCACCGGATACAACCGATCCCGCTTAATCCGAAACGGCGCGGCCCCGTCAAAATCATAGCCATGCGCCTCGGCTAACAACACCCGTATAACCCCCATGTGCACCACCGCGATCGCATCGTGATCCAACGCACCAAGCCAGTCCCGCATCCGCGCCAGCACCTCCGCTGGCGTCTCACCACCGGGCGGGCGAAAATCCCAGCCCCAATCCTCAACATGGCGAAATCCCGAGCCAGAATCCGCGGCCAAATCCGCGCCCTTCTGCCCTTCAAACTCCCCCCAATTCATCTCCACCAGCGCATCCTCAACCACCGCCTGCCGCCCAAAAACAAGCGACGCCGTCTCCCGTGCCCGCACCAAAGGCGACGCATAAAGCGCCATCCCACCAAATTCCTCAGGCACCACTAGCGCCCCCAAATGCGCCCGCGCCGCGTCGGTCAGCGGGCGATCCGTGCGCCCCTGCAAGCGATGCTCTGCATTCCAATCCGTCACGCCGTGGCGCATCAAAAACAACCGGCTCACAAAAACCCCTCCAGCTCGGCCCAAAGCGTCCGGCTCGCCGCCCCCAACAAATGATCTGCGCCAATCCGCGCACGACCCGCCGCCCCGTCAAGCTCACCGCGCAGCGCCGCCTCAATGCCACCAGCCATCGCGCCCATTTCGCACAAGTCCCCCACAACATCCCGCACACCGGGGCGATCCTCCGCCACCACCGGCACCCCATGCGCCTGCGCCTCCAGATAAACCATGCCATAAGCTTCATTCACACCGGGCCACACAAACGCCGCCGCGCGGCCGTACTCCGCTGCCAGTCGCTCCGCATCCACCTGCCCCAAAAACTCCGCCCCCGGAAACAGCGCCTCAACCGCGCCGCGCGCAGGCCCATCCCCGGCAATCACCAGCTGATAGGGCTCTGAAACCTGCTCCAAAGCCGCCGCCAACACCTCATAGGACGCAAGCTTATCCCCTTCCCGCATCATCCCCGCCGCCAGCAGCCTCCCCGGCTCTGACGCACACAACTCCGGCAGCTCCTCCACCGCCAAAAACGGTTTCAAATGCGCCAAGCGCTGGTTTGACACACGATACGCCTCAAGCGCCTCGCGATCCGCCTCCGTCATGTAAAAAATCAACGCCGCATGATCCGCCGCCGCCTCCGAGAGCCGCGCGAAATTCGCCCATGGCCCGCTCAAGCGTTTGCGCGCCCGCGTGCTCTCGATCTGCACATAAGGAATATCCAGCGCGTCGCTCACTGCAGGCCCAATCAGGTCCGGGGCTTTGTAATAGTTGTGATAGGTCACCCAAAACGGCCAGT
>CAZQMR010000318.1:0-3664 GCA_964594465.1 uncultured Rhodobacterales bacterium | reverse complement strand
GCTGACTTCTAATCAGCAGGTTGAGGGTTCGAGTCCTTCAGGGATCGCCAATATACCTATTATTTTCAATAGCTTGATGGAATATGCAAGGCGCCGTAGGGGCTTGGGACATGCTGAGGAATACCGCGCATTGCGGTCGATGCTCGCAATGTATTGACCGCAGGTTCGCTATCATGGCTGGGGGTTTGGACCATTTTGACCCGCAGGAAGCGTACCGCGTGGATTTGATGGAAGATGCTCGCGAGGGGGCAATAGACCGCGAGGTCGCCCTGTCTTATCTGCGCAATGCACAGGCGTTCGAGCATATGACACCAGCTGAATTCGAGCGCTGTTTCCCGGCAATTCTAGATGCGGTGAACCATCTTGACCAACCACCAAGGACAGCGATTTCAATGATCTCCGCGCGGCTAAACCGCCACGGGGCCGGTGTCTCTGGCGTGTTCCGAGAAACACTCGCACGACGTGATGCCGCAAACTTTGCGGACGGATTGGTTTTCTACCGAAGCCGAGGCCAAGGACGCCCGCTTCGAACTGAATATGGCGAAGGCAAGGCGGGATATGAGTAGAGCTGGGCTACGCTGTTGCGTCAATTTGGTGAAAATCGGTGGCTGCCGATAAGGCGAAAAGGCTGAAATGGCCGGTGAGCCATAAAACGTTGAATAAGTCGCGCCTGTTGCGAACGCTTACGTTTGGGTTGCAGAGGGCAGAAAAAAATGTGATTCGAGCGGACAGTAGCAGTCAGGCGCATAGTGTTTCGAAAATGTTTCTTGAGCTAGTTTGTTCCATTGTTCCTTTCCTCGCAGTGCAGATTTGCGAAGATGTATATTTAAATCGAGCCGATGAAGATCTAGCCGTTGTTTTCGAGGCTTTGGATCTGTCAGATCGGCAATCTACGTGGGCGTATGAGCTAGAAAAATGCACCCTAACGTTTACGAAAACTAGCAATCGTCTCTGCGAAACAACCAGCCGAGCACCACAGACTCAAACAATTGTAGATTTTCGCGAATTGGTCGAGATTGATGCTGCTTCAGCAAGCATAGGCACAGCTTATCGGTTCAAGCCTCTGGATACGATCAAAGACGAGTACAAAGAGTTGCGCAGGGCGATTCCCAAACTTACTGAGCAGCAAAAAAAGAGCGATAGTTCTTTCGCTTCTGCACATGCAATAGCATTCGAACGTTTGCAAGCCGCTGGTATTGTTTCGAGGAAAAGCTCAGAAACCTGCGAAGGTATTCGATTGTTTGAGATGGGTGAATCGCTGAATTTTTACCTAGTGGTTCCCCCTGACTATCGCGACGTGGCCACGTCTGCATTTCAAAACATCCACAATTTGTGCAAGTAACTAAGGGGCCGTCGTGGCAACTTTGAGTTTCGCGCAGGTCAATGACCTATGTAACGAACATAGCGCAAAAAACGTAAAGAGCCTTAATCCCAACTCCCAGAACACTCAGGCTTTTAAACTCCGACCAGTGACCCAGAATCCAAGAAACCGGACAGGATCGAATGTCAGCCTTTCATCGGGGTCTCTAAGTGTATGACTTAGAAACATAAAACCCCCGCTCCAATTTTTTTGAAAACTATTTCGAGTAAAAAACCTGGCCCGCGCAGTCTGTCTCGGAGCAACAAGCCCGAACGGAGAATACAAATGCTTAAGCCTCTTTCATATGTTACTTTGGCCGCGTTTATGGCTGTCACGGCCCCAGCGTGGGCAGACAAACCAGAGGCACTGGAAACCGGAACCGAAAGCGCTTTTTACATGAGCGATGCGGTTTACTACCCTGCCGATAGCGAATTGGCCGTGGTCTTTGTGCCTGGTTACATTTTCAATAAGGAAAGCTGGAAAAAACTGGCCACGCAATTGCAACAAGACGGAATTGCATCTGTTGCGATTAGCGCGAAATCTGAAAACCCGATCCGTCGGGCCATTCAGGAGCTGACACGCCGGGGGCACGAAAAAATCGTCTTGATCGGTGGCAGCAGCGGAGCCGCCGCGATCCTGAGCACGATGGAACAGGTCGTTTCAACGGATACGGTCACGGGTGTCGTCTTGATGTCGCCGGTGCGGGGCAATCCGATGGACGATCAACCCATCGAAAAGCTGTTTATCGTGTCCGAAGGAGAGAAGTCTTTTGAGAAGGTGCAGGCGCTGCACAACGCGTCAATGGAACCAAAGTCCATTATGGCCGTCCCTGGCAAGGCGCATGCGCAGTTTCTGTTCTTTGGTCCAGATAAAGACAAGGTGACAGACGCAATTGTCGCGTTCGTTAAGGCGCGCTAGATTAGGTTGGATGATTTCCCGACCTCTTAAGACATTAGCTTACGCTACCGTCGTACTGTTTTGTTCGGCGGTAGCGGTCCTTTTTGGGATTTCGAGAGAACGTGCTGATGTAACGACAGAGCTAGCATACCTTGATCAACAGATTTCCGCTGAGTTCAACGCGAGCGTGCGCTTAGCGGCCTTGTTGTCAGCGCACAGGGATATCTATGCCGTTTTTTTGTCAGACGACCCGAACCAACAAAAGAACGACGCCCTGGACCGGTTGGTGATCGAGACAGCCCGCTCGGCGATAATTGTGTTATTCCCAGATGGCCGCATCGCCGCAACTGGTACTCGCAATCCCGACAAGGCTTCGCCGATCACCAGTGTTCCGGCCGCTCGCGATCTGAAGCTTTCGTCATTCTTGCTTTCAAGGCGGTTTGTGTTCACGGATGCCGATGGGTGGTTGTTTGAGACAGGCAAGGCCATCTATGGGCCGAACCAAACCCTCCTAGGGCATGTGCTGGCCTATCAACCTCTTACGGATGCCGCACAAATATGGAGCGCGCTGCCCGATAACCTTAGCCTAGAGACGTCAGACGGGCGCGTCCTTTACGATCATAAACGATTTGCGACAACAGGTTGGGGCCCTTTAAGTGCGTCTGCGGCTTCAGTCGCGCATGGCACGGTCATGACAATAGAGCGGTCTCCTCAAATACTGCTAGGTTATTGCGCCGTAGGGCTCGTCATTGGACTTGCGATCTCTCTCGCATTTTTCGTGGCAGATATCAGCAGATCGCGTCGACGCGTACTTACGCAAGCCAGGATCGATGCGCTTGCAGAAAGCGCCGACTTGTTGGAGGCGCAGGTTGCCAAACGCACACAAGAGTTAAAAGACAGTCAGGCCGAGCTGGTGCAAACCGCGAAACTACAGGTTCTGAACGATATGGCCATCGGGCTAAGTCATGAGTTATCGCAGCCGCTCTTCGCGTTAGAAGCCAGCCTGGACACTTTGCAATGTCAGCTTGGCATGCAGCCGCGTGTGCAAAAGTCGTTGGAGCAAACCCAAAGAGTCACCGAGAGAATGGGGCAAATACTGAATAGCCTCAAAAGCTTTGCCCGAAAGGACGACGCAGACCCAGTTCTGATGGACCTGTCTCAGCCCGTTGCTGCAGCGCTTGCGATGTTGGACCATCGGGCCGCGACACATGACATTAAAGTAACCCACAATGTGCAAGCAGATCCAATCATGGCGCGTGCGACAGCCACGCGATTGCAACAAGTGGTGGTGAATGTGGTGTCAAACAGTCTGGACGCCGTCCCGAAAGATGGAACCGGCCTCGTACAGGTGGACTACGTCGATGGACCCAAGATCAGGATCACAGACAACGGCCCCGGATTTGAGGA
>CAZQMR010000317.1:0-3713 GCA_964594465.1 uncultured Rhodobacterales bacterium | reverse complement strand
CCAACCCTCGCTTGGCAGCCATGCCCATCAGCGCCTCCAGCACCGCGCCCACATCGTCATCTGCCAGCGCGAAATACTTGTGTCGCCCGGATTTGCGCAGCTTTACCAGTGCCGCCATCTCCAGCTTCTTGAGATGGGTTGAAGCGGTTTGCACCGTCACCCCGGCCTCAGACGCAAGCTCCGTCGCCGTCAGAGCCTTCCCGCTCATCAACGCTGTCAGCATATTGGCCCGCGCCGGATCCCCGATCAACGCGCCCAGCTGTGCAATATCTGGTCCTTCTTTCATAGTTCGACCCTAATCGAAGCATCCGCGCCACGCAAGCTGCTACCAAAGCCACTCAAACCAAGGAGAAACACCTATGCTCACCTGCATCATCCGCTACCAAATCGACCCCACCAAAAAGGCCCAGTTCGAGCACTACGCCCGCAACTGGGGCCAAGCCATCCCGCGCTGTGGCGCGGATCTGATCGGCTATTTCGCGCCCCATGAAGGCTCCTCCACGCTGGCCTACGGCATCTACAACGTCAAAAGCCTTGCCGAATATGAAGCCTACCGCGCTCGCCTCGCCGACGACCCACTGGGGCGCGAAAACTACAAATTTGCCCAAGAGGAGCGATTCTTGTTGCGCGAGGACAGAACCTTCCTGAAACTGGCCTCTTCACCACACGCAGACCATGCCGGGGACCCAACATGATCGCAGTCATCTTCGAAGTCGAGCCAGACCCAGACCGCAAGGACGCCTATCTCGACATGGCCGCAACCATGCGCAAAGACCTCGAACAGATCGAAGGCTTCATCTCCGTGGAACGCTTCCAAAGCATCACCAACCCGGAGAAAATGCTCTCCCTGTCGTTTTTCGAGAGCGAAGACGCCGTCAAAAACTGGCGCAATCTGCCCTCCCACCGCAAAGCCCAATCCATGGGCCGCGGCGGCATGTTCAATGGCTACCGCTTGCGCGTCTCCCAAGTGTTGCGCGACTACACCATGACCGACCGGGCCGAGGCTCCCGCCGACAGCCTAAAGGAGCACGGCTGATGCTGCATTTCACCGACACCGAGTTCGCCAACCGCAGCACAGCGCTCCACGCCGCAATCGAGGCGCGCGGCCTTGACGGAATGCTACTCTTTGCCCCCGAAAGCCAGTTCTGGCTCACCGGCTATGACACCTTCGGCTACTGTTTCTTCCAGTGCCTCGTCGTAGGCGGCAAAGCCCCAGCCTTGCTCACCCGCTCCGCCGATTTGCGCCAGGCCGAGCTCACCTCCAACCTCAGCGATATCCGCATCTGGAAGGACGCCGCCAACGCCAATCCCGCCCAGGATCTCGCCGCCATGCTGCGCGATCTCGGCCTCAGCGGAAAGCGCCTCGGCATCGAGCTCGACACCCACGGCCTCACCGCCCACAACTGGGAGCGGGTGCGCGCCGCCCTTGATGGCGTCGTCGAGCTGGTCGACGCCTCCGACCTGATCTCCCCCCTGCGTCTCGTCAAATCCGACGAAGAGCTGGTGTATGTGCGCCGCGCCGCCCAGCTCGCCGATGATGCGCTTGAGGCCGCCTACCCTCTGGTCAAACCGGGGGCCGAGGAAGGCGATATTCTCGCCGCCATGCAAGGTGCTGTCTTTTCCGGCGGTGGCGATTACGCAGGCAACGAGTTCATCATCGGCGCTGGCGAGCACGCGCTCTTGTGCCGCTACGCCTCAGGCCGCCAAACCCTCGCCGAGCACGATCAACTGACGCTCGAATGGGCCGGCGCGTACCGCCACTACCACGCCGCCGCCATGCGCACACTTGTCGTGGGCGAGCCCGACCCCACGCATGAGGCAATGTTCCAAGCCGCCCAAACCGCGCTACACGCCTGCGAAGCCGCCCTAAAACCCGGCGCGCTCATGGGCGACGTCTTCGCCGAGCACGCCCGCGTCTTCGAAGAGCTAGGCCTCGGCGCCCACCGCCTGAACGCCTGCGGCTACGCCCTTGGCACCCGCTTCTCGCCAAGCTGGATGGAACGCGAAATGTTCTTTGAGGGCGCCGAAGTCGAAATGGCCCCCGGCATGGTCTTCTTCCTCCACATGATCCTAATGAACTCCGAGGCGCAGACGGCAATGTGCCTAGGGCGAACATCCCTCGTGGTGCCGGGCGGGTCGGAGCTGCTCACGAAGGCTGAGGTGCAGATGATGGCATGATCGTTAGGCCGTTGGGGACATCAGCCTCGCAGAACGTCAAAGTTTGAAGGTCCCCCAAGTTACGTCCCTTAATGCGGAGTGCCTTACACTCAGTTGTGCGCGGGAATTCGCAGAATAAGACCGTGCGATCAGAGGCCTTTGATTGGGCGGCTGGATGTAGGGCCTGCGCGAGAACAAACGTCGCTGCAGTCATCCGAAAATCTGGATGTGAGTCGGGTCAACAGAGTGGCGCAACGATCTAGGTTCTGGGCTGTTGGCCGAATCCATCCTCCTTTACGTGCGCGTATTTTAAAAATGGGTTCGGCTCGATTTCAAATGTGAAAAAGCTAGCTCGACCATCAAATGTTAATGAATTCTAAACTACGTTACTTCTCTAGAGAAGTAATGTGGATAGGGTATAATGATGTATAAAAAACAGCATCTTACCTCCTACAAAGATTAATACCCACATATTATCCCCACCCAAAAAATCCTCTCAACCCCTCGGCATCTCCGCATTTTCCTCCCATCCCACGTATCGGATCACAGAGCAAAACCCACCGCCGGATCAATACAAAACTACCAATCTATTGCACCCAAGCCTCACCTCAAAACGCTCGCCACCCCCTTGCAACCCGCGGCACCGCAGCCGATACACAGCCAATCCGCCCACTCAGGACCGCCACAACCATGACCCAAACCGCCATCCCCTACCACTTCATGCGCGGTGGCACCTCGCGCGGCCCCTATCTCAACCGCGCCGACCTCCCCGAGGATCTCGACACGCTCGCCGAAGTCCTGATCGCCATGGTCGGCTCGGGGCATGCGCTCAATATCGACGGGATCGGCGGCGGCGTGCCGGTCACCACCAAGGTCGCGATGCTGTCCCGCTCCAGCGATCCTTGGGCGGATATCGACTACTTCTTTGCCCAAGTCAGCGTCGAAACCCGCCTCGTCGATTTCAAACCGACCTGCGGCAACATCCTTTCCGGCGTCGGTCCCGCCGCCATCGAGATGGGCCTCATGCCCGCCATCAACGGCGAAACCACCGTCAACATCCACGCGGTCAACACCGGCGCAAAAGTCGCCGCAACCGTGCAAACCCCCGGCGGCCAAGTCAGCTACGAGGGCAACGCTGAGATCGACGGCGTGCCCGGCACCTCCGCCCCCGTCGCGCTTCAATTCATGGAAACCGTCGGCGGCGCCACCGGCGCTTTCCTGCCCACCGGCAACGCCATCGACAGCTTTGACGGCATCGAGATCACCTGCATGGACGTCGCCATGCCCATGGCCATCGCCCGCGCCGCGGCTTTCGGCCTCACCGGCTACGAGACCGCCGCCGAGCTCGACGCCAACCGCGATTTCTTCGCCAGAATGGAAGCCGTGCGCCTCAAAGCCGGGCACGCCATGGGCCTCGGCGATTGCAGCAAATCCGTCATGCCCAAATTCGCCATCCTCGCCGAGCCGCAACAGGGCGGCGCAATCACAGCCCGCTATTTCATGCCCTGGAGCTGCCACCCCACAATGGCCGTGACCGGCGCACAATGCCTCGCCTC
>CAZQMR010000316.1:1334-3739 GCA_964594465.1 uncultured Rhodobacterales bacterium | reverse complement strand
GCCAGTGCAAACGCAACTGCCCGAAAACGTAGTTTTATAGGCGCCGCCATATCAGCACTCCTTGATTGTGATATTGACAAGCGTATCGCGCTCTTTCGCCAACTTATGCAAGGATCGCTCAATTCCGCAAGCTCTCCCAAAGCCACTCCACTGCGTCTAGGGCAAGAAAACGATGGAAGGCAAAAATCCAGTGTTTGTGTGCAAAGTTTAGCCTGGCGCGTCAATGGAGTACAAAATCCGGGCAAAACTGCATGGGCAAGCCAAGGGCCGATCAAACCTTAGCACCCTCGACCACGCGAGCACCTCCACAAAACAATCAGTCAGATTTGGTCGCTGCAACCACTTTGCAGAAATTGTCGATCATCCGCGCACCGAAATTAGTTCCAAAGGACTCAGGGTGAAACTGCACTCCGTAGATTGGATACTCACGATGCCGAAAAGCCATCAACTCGGCTCCATTTGAGGCGAACTCATCCGTCTCTTCCGCATAGGCGGTCGCCTCAAGAACATCAGGCATCCCGCTGTCAGGATCAGCAATGATCGAGTGATACCTCATCACATTTGAACCATTGGGAACATCCGCCAAGATCGGATCCACCACAGTAATGTCTAAAGCACTGAGTTTACCATGAACAGGCAACGCCGCCTGTTTAAGCTTCCCACCAAAGACATGAAAAATTCCCTGAAATCCAAGGCAGACACCCAATATTGGCAAACCTTGCACGCCATAAGTCTTGATCACATCTGCATTGCATCCGAAATAATCAGGATCTTCGGCGCTACCGGGCCCAGGGCCAATCAAAACCCCATCATATTGGCCCTTTGCGAGAGCCGGGAGAAAATCATCGTCATTGCGCACAAGCGTCAATTCAACTTCCGGTTTCTCCTGAAGCATGTGCAGCAGATTGAACGTAAAACTATCATAGTTGTCGATCAAAAGGATACGAAGCTTGGATGGTTCAGTCATTGGCTTTGCACCTCAAAGGTAGCAAGGGTTTTGCGCATCCCATCGAGTTTGCGTTGTACCTCTTGGTATTCATGCGCCGGGCGGCTGTCATAAACGACCCCTGCAGAAGTCTGCGCAAAACATTGATCCCCGGCGCAGAAAAGGCTGCGAATGGGCAAGCAAAAATCGCAATCTCCGTTGAAACTGAACCGCCCCACTGCCCCACCGTAAGGGCCACGCGGCTGACCTTCATTGGCGTCAATAATCTTGACCGTTTCAATCTTGGGCGCCCCAGTGACAACACCGCCGGGCAAGATGCAACGAAGCACATCAAAGCACGACTTGTCCACCGACCGAACCCCAACCACATTGGATACGATGTGCTGAACATGGCTGAATTTTATAACATACATTAAGTCCTCAACCACAACCGTTCCTGGCTGACAAACCATCGAAATATCGTTTCGATGGAGATCGACAAGCATATTGTGCTCTGCGATTTCTTTGGGATCAGACAGCAACTGACGAGCAAGCATTACATCTTCTGCGTCGTCTTCACCGCGGCGAATAGTGCCAGCGGTAGGGGTGGTTAGGATGCGACCGCTTTTGCAGCTGATAAGAATTTCTGGACTGGCACCGAACAATTCCTGATCGTCAAACTGCAAGTAATACATATAGGGGCTAGGGTTAACCTCCCGCAAATGTTTGTAGACTGTAAACTTATCGCCTTTGACCTCAAAATAGGACTTCATGCCCACTTCAGCTTGAAACGAATACCCCTCACTGATTTTCTTCTGGGTCGCCAAAACCTTCTGCGAAAAGCTGTCTTCGGTTTCAGAACAATCTAGGTATCGTGTCTCAACAGCCTCCCCAACTGGGGATTTCAACGGCATCTTGTCGATCAGAGCTTTCACTTCATCCGAGCGATCTTCATCATAAGTATAATAACTGAGCGACTGGGTCACAGTATCCAGAATGAGCCCATCAAGATAAAGACCTAAGCGAAAAGGTTCGAAAACCGGATGCTCCTCCAGATCTATGCTCGGTTCAAAATAATTCATCGCCTCATGGCAAAAGAGACCAATCAAACCACCTTGATGGGAGCGGCCACCGCGATCCAGCGTCACCTCTTTTGAGAGATATTCGTAAGGATTAACACCCTTGATACTCAGACTGTCTGTAGAGGTTCCAAAGCATCGCTCCATAATTTCAGGCTTGCCCGAAACATTTAGCTCATCACCTCGTGCGCTCAAAAGCAGAGCTGGCGAAAAGCCAATAACGTGAAACCGATCCTGATGGCGCGGGTGCGAAATGGATTCCAAAAGATAACAAACCGAGTGCTCTTGTTTGATAAGCCAGAACAGTTCTAGCAGATCAACATCATGGCCAAGCGAAATCTCTTTTGGTGTGAAAGGAACCCAATCGAGGGTCATTTTCGCCTGTTCGGAGTGTTCCATTC
>CAZQMR010000316.1:0-1234 GCA_964594465.1 uncultured Rhodobacterales bacterium | reverse complement strand
GCTCGTGTTTAGCTCTCTTCAGGCTGCATTGCTTCTTCTATTTCCCTGGCTGCAAGCAAATAATAATTTCGCGTTGGACCGTTTACAGTTTCATCTGCAACAGCCCGCAAAGCACGAACCTTCAGAATACTGGCCTGATGTTTTTCTTGATCGGTCGCAATCAATCTATCTGCCAGCTCCATCGCCCATTGCGCGTCACCTGACCCAAATGCCTCCCTCGCAGCTGTGAGAACAGATTGAGGACCACCCGCAAGCGCAATTATCTTGACCGCTTCTGCGGCAGGAGGCAGCTCACCCAAACTTGTTGGATTTCCATCAAACCAACCCAATGTCCCGGCAAAGTAGGCGCGCGACGCATATCCAACATGACCGTAAAATTCCTGAAGGTAGGGTTTCGCTGCCAATTCCTCGGGAAGTGAAAGCCCAGCCGCGATCGTTACAGGATCAAGCCCTGCGTTCATGCCAAGGACGGTCTTTGCTACAACAAAACGGATAGCATCGCGATAATCGCTGAGGGACTGGCGTATCTTCTCGGCACCGATAACCGGTTGGGTGTGTCCCGGCGCCAAAATTTCGGGCTCATAAGCCATCAATTGATCCATCGTATCCGCCCAAGCATCAAAATCACGGTAAGGCGTGCCACGAATGGCATAAAGATTGGGAAAGGCGTGATAAAAATTATCGCCACTGAATAGGATTTTTTGATCTGCCAACCAAACCACAACATGATCCGGTGTTTCGCCTGGGGCCTTAGCAAGTTCCAGATCAAATCCCTCGCGAGTCAACTCTGTGGTTTGCGAAACACGCATGGTCGGCTCAATGTAACCTGCCCCCATACCTTTCATGGGGCGGTCGCCCGGACCAACACCAACGCTTATCCGCTCATCAGACCTCAGACTAATCCCAAAATGCCGTTTGGTTCGCGCCATTAGCGCCTTGTTGGGGGCAGGCCGTGTGTCATCCACACCCACCAAATCTGACGCAAAATTATCTGCAGCAATGACTTCAACATCACGTCCCTCAGCAAAAACGGTCGCACCAGAAATATGATCGCGATGGGAATGGGTGTATATAATCGTTGTGATCGGCAAATCGGAGATTTCGCGAAAGTCGGCCAGAATATTCTCAGCGGCTTGCGTCGTTTCAGTCGTGTCGATCAAAACAATGCCCGATGTGCCAACCAAAAAATGGACGTTCGACGCCGCATAGCCAACAGCCGTAAAAACACTCGGGG
>CAZQMR010000315.1:0-3748 GCA_964594465.1 uncultured Rhodobacterales bacterium | reverse complement strand
GCCAGCATCGGGAAGCGGATTTCGGGATCCACAAACAGCTCAACCGGATCGTAACCCGGCTTGCGATGAATATCGACGGTGCGTGCGAAATCCGGGGCTTTGCTGTCGTCGAGCCAGTAGTAATAGCTGAACCAACGATCTGGCTCAGCAATTGCAATCAGATCACCAGTCCGATCATGATCCAGCCCATTTTCAGCAATTTCAGTACCGCCCCAGACGGCCTCAACGCCATCAAGTTCCGCAATGATCGCCCTGACCTCATCAACGCGGTTGGGGTCTTTGACATAGATATGCGCGACCTGATGGTCGGCCATGGCAAAGGCATCACTCGCACCGCAATCAAGGATTTCGCGGCCATGCTCTTCGGGGCGAATTTGGATCAGTCCCGCTTTGCGCAGTGCCCGATTTATGTGAACAGCATCGGTCGCGGGAGTGATCCCGTATTCAGACACAATCATCACGTCCTGACCCGTTGCGTCCGCATGATCAATCAAATCGCCGACTAGAGCGTCGATCTCGCGCAGGTCTTTTTGCAGGCGGGGGTGCTCAAGATCGGGCCCGAGGCGTTGCAAATTGTAATCCAGATGCGGCAAATAGGTGAGGGTGAGCGTGGGCGTGCGGGTCTCCATGACATGCAGTGTGGCCTTGGTAATCCAGTCAGATGACGTAATGTCGGCAACTGGCCCCCAAAACTTAAACAGCGGAAACTGGCCGAGCTTGGCATCCAGCTCGTCATGAAGCTCCGGCGGTGCAGCATAGTGATCCGGAATTTTGCGCCCATCGGCGGGGTACATTGGACGGGGCGTGGCGGACCAATCCGCAGTCGCATACATGTTGTACCACCAGAACATTTTGGCGCATGTGAAGCTCGGATCACGGGATTTTCCAGCATCCCAAATTTTCTCGCCCTCAACTAGGTTGTTGGGTTGCCGCCAGAGCAAAACTTCTTTCAAGTCTTTGAAATACCATCCATTTCCGACTGCCCCATGCCCGCCAGGAGGCAGTCCTGTTGCTAATGTGGACTGCACGGTACAGGTCACAGCAGGGGTGACAGTGTTAAGGGGGCGCATCGCACCGCGCTTGGCCAAAGCCGCGATTTTTGGTGTGTGTTCACCGACCAAATCCGGGCTTAAGCCTACCACCAAGATGACAAGGGTACGCTGCATTAGAAGGACCTCGCTCGTGTCTTATTGGGGCAGAGCGTAGGGCGCAGCGGATGCACGCTCAACAAGAAAATTCGACCCCGCCTCTGGCCTATCGGTTGATCCTTGGCCTATGCTCAATGAGAATTGAGGGAGGATCGATGGATGTCAGGGACGCCCGAAGGGCTTTTGAAAACCTGGGTGCAGGCGCAAAATGGGGATGCTGCCGATTGGTTTATGCAGCAGCTTTCCAAGCTGAGCGACGCCGCCAGTAAAGAGCGTGATTTGCATATTTTTCTCGGCATGGCCCCGCGCAAGCTGGGAAAGGCGGACTTGCAGTTGAGTGCTCAAGATCTGGCGGCGGCTGATGCAAGCCATCCCGGTTGGAACCCTCACGGTTGGTCAATTGATGGCGCGGCGCGGGTGCTGGCCTTGATGCTGTTTAAGCCCAAGCGCAGTTTTGCGGAGATGTTTAAGGATTTGCGCCGCACGGCGGATGCGGCAGAGCTTGTTGCACTTTACCGAGGCTTTCCGCTTTATCCTGAGCCCGCGAGTTTGGGGTTTGAGGTTGGCGAAGGTCTGCGTTCTAATTTGAAGCCAGTGTTTGAGGCGATTGCGCATCAGAACCCCTACCCACGTGATCACTTTGAGGAGCATCGCTGGAACCACATGATCCTAAAGGCACTGTTTGTGGACAGTGAACTGGCGCCTATTACAGGGCTTGAGGAGCGTGCAAATCCCGAACTTGCCCGCATCTTATGTGACTACGCAGAGGAACGCTGGGCGGCGGGGCGGCCGGTCACGCAAGAGTTGTGGATTCCGGTGCGACCTTTCCAAGACGACCCTAAAATCCGGGCGGCCTTAGAAAAGGCCAAAGCAGCGGGCCATTTGGAAAAGGACACAGTCTAATGATGTTGATTGATCCCCACGCGCATATGATCTCGCGCACAACGGACGACTACACAGCAATGGCAAATGCGGGCGTTGTGGCGCTGATTGAGCCCGCATTCTGGATTGGGCAGCCGCGCACCTATGTGGGCACTTACGTTGACTATCTGTCGTCGATTGTCGGCTGGGAGCGTTTCCGGGCCGGGCAATTTGGTATCCGCCATTACTGCACAGTGGGGCTCAACTCCAAAGAGGCCAATAATGAGGAACTTGCCGAGGGCGTGATGGAATGGCTGCCCCGCTTTGCCCTGAAAGAGGGCGTCGTGGCGATTGGCGAGATTGGGTATGATGAGCAGACCCCGCTTGAGGACAAATATTTCCGCTTGCAACTGGAACTGGCCAAAGAGCTGAGCCTGCCTGTGATGGTCCACACGCCACATCGGGACAAGAAGCGGGGCACGTCGCGCTCGATGGATGTGTGTGAAGAGATGGGCATGGACCCCTCGATGGTGATCATTGATCACAACAACGAAGAAACAGTCGCAGAGACGTTGCAACGTGGATACTGGGCGGGCTTTTCGATCTACCCCTCAACCAAGATGGGCAACGCGCGGATGGTGGAGCTGCTAAAGCAATATGGTGGCGAGCGGATCATTGTGGATAGCGCTTGTGACTGGGGGATTTCGGATTGTCTGGGCGTGGCCAAGACCGCGAAATTGGCACTGGAAAGCGGCATCCCGGAGAGTGTGGTTAAGAAGGTATGTTATCAGAACGCACTCACTGCTTATGGGCAATCGGGGCAAATGCATGAGGACGATTGGCTGAACCCGCCCGAGATTGACCAGCGAACACTTTATGAGGGCAACTCGATCCTGCGCGGCGGGCGAGAGCCGGTGATTGCCCAACCGGGCGCAGACCGCTCGCAGTCATTGATAATCGAATGAACGCGCTTACAAGTTTGATCCCGGCCTGGGAAGATGGTGAATTGAAGCCCCTGGAGAAGCTCGCCGTGCATCAACGCGGGCTGCGCCACAAAGCAATCTCGGTTTTCATCAATGACGGGGACAAAACCCTGCTACAACGCCGTGCCCTTAGCAAATATCATACCCCTGGCCTGTGGTCGAACGCCTGCTGCACTCACCCTCATTGGGACGAACCTGCGCAGGACTGTGCGGCGCGGCGCTTGATGGAAGAGCTGGGGATCTCGGCTGTTGGGCTCCAGTTTGAACGCCATGTTGAATACCGCGCAGACGTTGGCAACGGATTGATCGAGCATGAAGAGGTTGATCTCTTTTCGCTTGCAGGCTCAGAAGGCATGGCTATGGCTGCCAATCCCGATGAGGTTATGGATACCCGTTGGGTGCGTTACGCCGATTTGGCCGCTGAAATTGCTCGCTCACCTGAAGCTTTCACGCCTTGGCTGAGAATTTACCTTGAGCAAGAGTTTAGCGCAAAGTCATAGAATTTTCTGGGTAGTTTTCTGCGCTTTGGAGCCAGTTACTGCTTGTGGGAAGCTTGGTTTTCCCATTTCCTGATCACAGCCCAGCTACGAAAGAGGAATTTCCCATGATGCGACATGGTGGTCAGATATTGGTGCAAAGCTTAGTGGCCCTTGGTGCCACAAAGAGTTTTGGCGTGCCGGGTGAGAGCTATCTTGCGGTGCTGGATGCGCTTCATGACACGAATGGCACGCTCGACTTTGTGCTCTGCCGCAATGA
>CAZQMR010000314.1:1377-3756 GCA_964594465.1 uncultured Rhodobacterales bacterium | reverse complement strand
CATGTCGCTGCCTCTGCTCGATGGTCAGGGCAATTTCGGGTCGATGGACGGGGATAACCCGGCCGCGATGCGCTACACCGAAGTGCGCATGGACAAGCCCGCCTCTGCCCTGCTCGCGGATATCGAAAAAGATACCGTTGATTTTCAGGATAATTACGACGGCAAGCAATCCGAGCCCACCGTGCTTCCGGCTCGCTTTCCCAACATGCTCGTCAATGGTGCTGCTGGTATCGCCGTGGGCATGGCGACCAACATTCCGCCCCATAACCTTGGCGAAGTAATTGATGCGACCCTTGCGCTCATTGAAAACCCTGAGCTCGACAGTTTCCAGCTGATGGAATACGTGCCCGCCCCCGACTTCCCAACCGGCGGCATCATCCTTGGCCGCTCCGGTGCAAAAAAGGCCTATACCGAGGGGCGCGGCTCCATCGTAATCCGCTCCAAAACCCGCATCGAAGAAACCCGCAAGGATCGCTATTCCATCATCATCGACGAAATCCCCTATCAGGTGAACAAAGCAACCATGATCGAGCGGATCGCGGAGATGGCGCGGGACAAAAAGATCGAGGGCATCGCCCATGTTCAGGACGAAAGCGACCGCGTTGGCGTGCGCGTTGTCGTCGACCTTAAGCGCGACGCAACACCCGATGTCGTGCTCAACCAGCTCTTCCGCTTCACGCCGATGCAAACCAGCTTTGGCGCCAATATGCTCGCACTGAATGGTGGCCGCCCTGAGCAGCTCACGCTCAGAGCCTTCCTCACCGCCTTTATCACCTTCCGCGAAGAAGTCGTCACGCGCCGCACCGCCTTTGAATTGAACAAAGCCCGCGAGCGCAGCCATATCCTGTGCGGCCTTGCGGTTGCGGTCACCAATGTAGACGAAGTCGTCGCAACCATCCGCTCCTCCGCCGATCCGGCAGAGGCGCGCGCACGGCTGATGGAGCGTCGCTGGCCTGCTGGCGACATCATTCCCTACATCAAGCTGATTGATGACCCGTCACATCCGGTCAATGACGATGGCACCTATAATCTATCTGAAACCCAAGCTCGCGCGATCCTTGATCTGCGCCTCCAGCGTCTGACCCAGATTGGCGTAAAAGAGGTCACAGACGAGCTGGAAGAACTCGCCGCCAAGATCAAAGACCTGCTGGATATTCTGCGCTCACGCGAGCGGATCATGTCAATCATCTCAAACGAACTGACAGATGTGCGCGAGCAATTCGCCGTGCCGCGTCGTTCCGAGATTGTCGACTATTCCGGCGATATGGATGACGAAGACCTGATCGAGCGCGAAGACATGGTCGTCACCATCACACATCAGGGCTACATCAAGCGCACGCCGCTCGACGAATTCCGTGAGCAAAAGCGCGGCGGCAAGGGCACGCAAGGCATGAACACCAAGGACGAGGATTTCGTCACCAACCTGTTCGTCGCCAACACGCACACACCGCTCCTATTCTTCACGACGGATGGCATAGTCTATAAGCTCAAAACTTGGCGGCTGCCGCCGGGTGGGCGCAATGCGCGGGGCAAGGCTGTGGTCAATATTCTGCCGATCCCGCAGGGCGCGTCGATTGCGGCCCTCATGCCGGTCGATGTCCCCGAAGACGAGTGGGACAATCTGCAGATCGTTTTCGCGACCTCCACCGGCGAGGTGCGCCGCAATGCGCTCTCTGACTTCACCAACGTGAAATCCAACGGCAAGATCGCCATGAAGCTGCCCGAGGATGTGCGCCTGATCAATGCACGCATCGCGACAGAAGACGATGATGTGATGCTGATGACCACTCAAGGCAAGGCGATCCGCTTCCCAACCACGGATGTGCGCGTCTTCAAGGGCCGCGATTCCACCGGTGTGCGCGGCATCAAGCTGTCAGGTGATGCAGAGGTCGTGTCCATGGCCGTGATCCGGCATTTTGAGGCCAGCTCGGAAGAGCGTGCGGCCTATCTCAAAATGCGCCGGGCTGTAGCAGGAATTCGCGAGGATGATGCGGAGAGCGATGATGAGGCTGTGGCCGATGTCGCCATCACCCAAGAGCGCTACGCAGAAATGTCAGCCGCTGAGGATCTGATCCTGACGATCACTGATCAGGGCTCTGGCAAAATGTCCTCCAGCCACGACTATCCAATTCGCGGTCGCGGGGGCCAAGGCGTGCAGGCGATTGATAAGGCTATGCGCGGCGGCCCGGTTGTGGCCAGCTTCCCGGTGGATATGGACGATCAAATCATGCTCGTGACCACCACCGGCCAATCGATCCGCTGCCCGGTCTCTGACATCTCCTTCCGCTCCCGCTCGGCGGGCGGTGTGCGCGTGTTCAACACCGCCAAGGACGAGCGCGTCGTGTCCGTTGCTTGGATTGCTGAGCAGTCCGAGGATGC
>CAZQMR010000314.1:0-1277 GCA_964594465.1 uncultured Rhodobacterales bacterium | reverse complement strand
GATGCAGATGCAGGCGAAAGCAGCGACGACGCATAACAAAACAGAAAGGCATATGAGCAAAATCATGTGCCTTTCCTACCCCCGTTTGGTTAACCAAATCCTGCGCGCGGCGTATTAACCAAATCATGCCGCGTGCATATGTTGTGCACTGCACGTGCCATATGCGTGGGCGAACCGTTTCCCTGCGATTTCAACAAGTTAACCCAGCTCATGTGAATTCACATTTTGCTAACCACGATGCTCTAAACCCTTGGAAAACAAGGGCAAAAGGAGCGCGCGCGGCCAATGAACCTCTACCACTGCATGATTGATCTTAAGGATGAAGCCAAAGCGCTGCAGTTCTCCCACGCTGTGCGCGCCTGGATGGAATTTCTTCAAAGTCAGGACGTAATCGTTGGTTGGCGTCTGATGCGCCGCAAACTCAACCTCGCCTCCGACGCCCATAAAGACTTCATTCTTGAGATCGAAGTGGAGAGCTTAGAGCAGCTAGACAAAGCCTTCCATTACATCTCCGGCACCTCCGACAAGATCGAGCGGCTCCATGGCCTCGTCCACGCGATGATCGAAAAGGTCGAATTCGGCCTCTACCGCCCGTTTCCCGACGAAACCCTGGTTGAGCGCATCGCAATTCTCTAGCCCTTCCAATTTGCCGCGATGCAGGATAGAGCATCGCCCATGAGCACAGATAAAACACTCCACATCATTGGCGGCGGCATGGCCGGGTCCGAAGCCGCATGGCAAGCTGCAAATCTTGGCGTTTCCGTGGTCATTCACGAAATGCGCCCTGAGGTAAAAACCTTTGCACATCAAACAGATGGGCTGGCTGAACTGGTGTGTTCCAACTCTTTCCGCTCAGATGATCATGAGCAAAACGCAGTCGGCCTTCTGCATTGGGAAATGCGCGAAGCTGGCGGCTTGATCATGGAAATGGGCGACAAACACGCCCTGCCCGCAGGCTCCGCACTCGCCGTCGATCGCGATGCGTTCTCCGCCGACGTAACCGCGCGGCTTGAAGCCCACCCCAACATCACCATCTCCCGCGCCGAGCTCAAAGCCATCCCTGGCCCCGAAAACGGCCCCGTGATCGTCGCAACCGGCCCGCTCACCTCGTCGGCTCTGGCCGAAGATATCGCCGCGCGAACAGACCAGTCATCGCTCGCGTTTTTCGACGCAATTGCACCAATTGTTTACTTTGATAGCGTAGATATGACCAAAGCTTGGTTCCAATCCCGCTATGACAAGGGCGAAACGGAAGCGGATCAAAAAGCCTATCTCAA
>CAZQMR010000313.1:0-3763 GCA_964594465.1 uncultured Rhodobacterales bacterium | reverse complement strand
AGGGCGTCGCCTTCGGCGCGAAGGATGGCAGAGCAAATCATGCCAAGCGCCATGAGCGGTAGCGCGACGACGGAAATGCGCAGGAAGCGTGCGGCGATTTGTGCAGTTTCGCCCCGTGCCCCCATGAAGGCGATGATTTCATTGGCAAATATGAACACAAGCAGCGCCACCAGTGACTGACCAACGACAGTGATCAGGATGCAGGTCGTGGCTTGCCTGCGTGCCATGTCACGTTGGCGTGCCCCGATCGAGCGGGCCACGAGGGCTGTGGCCGGGATCATCAGGCCGATGCCAACGGAGACCGTGAAGAACTGCACAGTGAAGGCGAAACCAAGGGCGGCGACCAGTTTTTCCTCGCCCAATTGGGAGACCCACCAAAGCGTGGCCGCATCAATCAGGAACATGAACATCAAGCCGAGCGAGGCGGTGGAGGTCATCACCACCACATGGCGCATGATCGAGCCTTGGGTGAAGCGCCCTTCTGGGCCTTCAGCTTTGACGTCTTCGCTTGTGCTCATTTACTCGCCAAGCGCGACGGCGCGGCGGCGCGAAAAGATGGTCTCATTGCCCGGTGCGGGTTCGCGTGGGATCATCAGCGAGAGGCAAAGCGAGGTGATCGCCATGCAGGCCGCGACGATGAAGACGTATTCAGGTGCTGTGATCCAGATATAGCCCAAGAAGGCTGGCAGGGCGACGGCGGGGATGTGGTTGATGGTGAAAGCAACAGCGGCGGTGGGCGCGATGTCTTTTGGGTCCGCGATCTTTTGGAAATAGGTTTTTTGGGCGAAAGCGAGTGCGAAGAAGAGGTGGTCGATCACGTAAAGCGAGGCCGCGAGCATGAAGCCCCAGCCGAAATAATAGATGCCGCCATAGAGTGCGAAAACGACTGTTAGGCCTACATACTCAAAAGTGAGCGCGTTGCGTTCGCCAAAGCGCTGTACGGCGAAGCCCATGAGCGGTGCGAACAGCATATTGGCGAGATAGTTTATTAGAAACAGGGCCGTAAGGTGGTGGACCTCAAAGCCGAAGCGTTCGACCATCATGAAGGCTGCGAAAACGAGAAAAATCTGGCGGCGGGCGCCGGACATGAACTGAAGCGCGTAGTAAAGCCAGTAGCGCTTTCGCAGGATCATTTTCTTGTGCTGTGGGTTTGGCGCGTCAAATTGTGGGAAGTTGAGCCATGCGATGATGGCCAGAAGGATCGTCGCGCCACCGCCCATCCAATAGACGAACTCATAGGTCAGCCCGAAGCTTTTCCAGCCCACAACCAGCAGGCCGTAGCTCAGCAACGAGGCACCGGAGCCAGCCGCAATAATCCAGCCAAGCACTTGAGGTGCTTTGCTTTTTTCGATCCATTGCAGCTGGAGCGACATGTTGACGGTTTCATAGTAGTGGAAGCCAACCGAGCCGATAAACGTGGTGATCATGAGGCCTGTGAAGGCCGGGAAATCTGCCGTGACAGCGGTGGCGATCCCGAGCATCAGGAGCGAGAGGATCCCAAGCACCTGTTCGCGCATATATAGGATCACGAAGATCACGCCGATGGCCATGAAGCCGGGAATTTCGCGCACCGAATGCAGCCAGCCGATGTCAGAGCCGTCAAACTGCGCCACTTCAATGACGAAGTTGTTCAAAAGCGCAGACCATGTGGAAAAGGCCAGTGGCATGGCCATGGCCATCAGGATCAGAAGCGCAATCGGCTGACGCCAGATGGGCAGCGATTTGGCCTCTTCTAGGGACATCGATTTGAGCTTCATGTGATCGGGATACGCCCTTTGCTGCGGCTTTACGAGGGCTTTCTTTGGGGCTAGCGTTTGGCGCTTATGCAGAGGGAGGCAAAGATGGGCAGTTCACGGATTTCCGGGTTTCACAATATGACGCTGGAGGAGCGGCGCGCTGAGATTGCCGCGCGCACGGGGCTTGATCTAAGTGAATTTGCTGCGGCCTCTGCCCCGATGGAGCGCTTGGCGGATAATCTGTCGGAGAATGTGATTGGCACCTTTGCGCTGCCCCTTGGGGTTGCCACGAACCTGATTGTGGACGGCCAAGAGGTGCTGGTGCCGATGGCGACCGAGGAAAGCTCGGTGATTGCGGCGGTGTGCAATGGGGCGCGGCAGTGTCGAGACAGTGGTGGGGTTTTTACGAGTAATACCGGCCCTCGGATGATCGGGCAAATTCAGGTGCGGGGGCTGAGTGATCCCTTTGCGACAAAGCTGAAGCTGGCGGAGCATGAAGCGGAGATCTGCGAGATCGCCAATGGTTGCGATCCGATGCTGGTGCGGTTGGGTGGTGGATGCGAGGGCATTGAGATGCGGGTGATTGATGCGGATGAGCCGCTGCTGATCCTGCATCTGATCGTGCATGTGGCCGATGCGATGGGGGCGAATGCGGTCAATACGATGGTGGAAACGCTCGCGCCGCATGTGGAGCGTTGGACCGGCGGGCGCGTGGGCTTGCGCATCCTGTCGAACCTTGCGGATAAGCGGCTGGTGCGGGCGCGGGTTTCCTTTACGCCTGAGGCGCTTGGGGGTGCGGATGTTCGCGATGGGGTGATTGCAGCAGGGGCGTTTGCGCGGGCTGATCCGTATCGCGCAGCAACGCACAACAAAGGCATCATGAACGGGATTTCTGCGGTGGTTCTGGCGACGGGCAATGATACGCGCGCGGTGGAGGCCGGGGCGCATGCTTATGCGGCGCAAAGCGGGCAGTACCGCGCGCTCACGACATGGGAAGCAGATGCGGATGGGAATTTGAGCGGCGCGTTGGAACTGCCGCTGGCTGTCGGGATTATTGGCGGCGCGACACGGGTGCATCCGACGGCAAAAATGTCACTAGCAATGATGGGAATTGAAACGGCGGAGCGCTTGGCGGCGGTGATGGCGGCGGTGGGTCTGATCCAGAACTTCTCGGCAATGAAGGCGCTGGCCACGGAGGGCATTCAACGCGGGCATATGGCGCTTCATGCGCGCAATGTGGCGATTGCAGCCGGGGCCACGGGCAATCAGATTGATGCAACTGCGAGCGCGATGATCGAGAGCGGTATGGTGCGTCAGGACGAGGCGGAACGGTTGCTTGGTGAGATGAGCTAGTCAGCCTCGATTTTCTATAAATACTTATAGTGCTTCGGCGATCGCTTGCGCCTCGATCCCAGCTTGGCGCAATTGACCGTTTGGCGTGACTTTTTGAGAGATGAAGAAGAGGCCTTTTGCGGCTGTGGGGCCGCCGCTGATCAGCGGGCGGCCGCTGTCATCGAGCACGCCTTTTACGCTGGAGAGCAGGCGACTGAGGCGGGGGCGGTAGCCGGTGGCGAAGACGATAGCGTCGATGTCTTGCGCGGCTCCGCTCTCGAAGGTGATGGCGTTTTGGGCGATTTTTGTCACGTTGCCCTCGACCTTGATTTTTCCCTCGCGAATTGCGGCCAAAGTGCCAATGTCGATCAGGGGAATGCGGCCGTTTTCCTTGATCATCGCGATGGGGCCTTTGGGCGCTTTCTTGAGGCCGAGTTTGGTGTAATCGCCTAGGACCAAGCGCAGGACAGGCGCGTTGATGGCGTCTACTGTTTTGTAATTGAAGAGTTTTTGCAAAAGGCCGAGGGAGGTTATTGGGATGCCGAGGATTTCTTTGGGGATGATTTGCACCGGGCTGCGCACGGCCATGGTGACGGTTTTGCCTTGCTCGGCGAGGTCAAGGGCGATCTCGCCGCCGGAATTTCCGAAGCCTACCACGAGCACGTTTTGGCCGTTGATTTGAGCGGGATTTTTGT
>CAZQMR010000312.1:0-3808 GCA_964594465.1 uncultured Rhodobacterales bacterium | reverse complement strand
TCCTCGATTGCCACGCCCCAATTGGCGGTAACGCGCCGGATCAGCGGTGTCGCTACATGGCGCCTGATGCGCCGGGGCGCCAAAGGTTGGAGCTGCCGCAAATTGACCCCTGGGCCGCTCCATTCGTCGAGCTTGGGCTGCTGCGATTGCTGTTTGATCAGTTTCTTAACCGCGCTAGGGCATGTCTATACTGTGACGTTACCGATCTTGTAACCCCTTGTAAACAATCAGTTTTTGATGCTGCCCTACAAGGCACCGGGTTCCTTAAATTCAGAGGTCTGCGAGCCTATCCCTATTCCGCGCGCGACGACAGAACACAGCGCCACAGCCACCACACGACGCGAAGCTTTGACGGCCATGAGGCACCGAGCATTTGGTGCGTTGATCCGGCCAAGCTGCACGCCGATGCGATTATTCGGCAGTATCGGATTTCGGGTTTGGAGAGTGATCCGCGCTCAGTGGATTTCAGCTTTTGGCGCTGCATGGCGATTGCGCATCCCGGCTTGAAAACCAGTGAGATTGTTGCGAAATCCTCACTTATTCAAGACACGAGCCTTGATCAGCTGCTAACCCATTTGCCCAAGGTGAAGACGGCGACTGTTCCATCACCCGCCAAGCCGCTGAAAAGCCTGAGCAATTCCAAAGTTATGATCGTCACGACGATGAAGAACGAGGGTCCGTTTATTCTGGAATGGCTGGCCTATCACCGCGCAATTGGGGTCACGGATTTTCTGGTTTATACCAATGACTGCACTGACGGCACCGATGCGATGTTTGATCTGCTGCAGGACAAGGGTCTGCTGACGCACCGGGAAAACCCCTATCGAACCCAAGAGCTTCGGCCGCAGCATGCCGCACTTTTCGATGCCAGCGAGCAGGAGATCACCAAAAACGCGGATTGGGTCATTCCGATGGATGTGGATGAGTATATTAACATCCACATCGGCGATGGCACGCTTGCAGCGCTCTTTGCGACTGTGCCGGATGCGACATTGATTTCAATGACTTGGCGGCTCTTTGGCAATGCGGATGTGACCCAGTTTGAAGATCGTTTTATCATTGAACAGTTCACGGAATGCGCGCCGGTTTTCTGCCCTAAGCCGCATCAGGCATGGGGCTTTAAGACGGCATTTCGCAATTTGGGTCATTATCGCAAGTTTGGCGTGCATCGGCCAAAGGGGCTGAACCCGGAAAACCTTGATGTGATCAATTGGGTCAATGGCTCAGGCGTGCTGATGCCACAAAAGATGCTGCGCAATGGCTGGCGCTCATCTACGCGTACAATTGGCTATGATTTGGTGACGCTCAACCACTATTCGCTCCGCTCGGCTCAGAGCTTTTTGGTCAAGCGCGACAGGGGCCGGGTCAATCATGTGGAGCGGGATCAGGGTCTGAACTATTGGTTTCGAATGAACCATAACAAGGTCGAGGATCGGAGCATTCAGCGCATGATCCCAGCGGCCAAGGCTGAGTTTGATCGGCTTATGGCGGATCCTGAGATTGCAGCAATGCACGCGGCCTGTGTGGCTGCGCATCGGGCCAAAATCGCAGAGCTGATGGGGCGGCCGGACTATGTGGACCTCCTGCGTGAGATAACGGGCGAGCGGTTGCGCGATCTGAGCCGGATGCTGGATAATTTTGGAAATCAGGTGTTTTTGGATGGACCATCTGCTGTGCCGCTTGATTTTCATTTGGACAAGGCTGGCACCTGAGCGGCGGCGCGCCTATATTGCCGCAAACAGATAAACAAGGGCAGTGACATGGCAGAGCAATATGGAAATCCCGGCTGGCACGGCACCACGATTGTGGGCGTGCGCAAGGGCGGCAAGGTTGTGGTGGCCGGTGACGGTCAGGTCAGCCTTGGGCCCACGGTGATCAAAGGCTCAGCGCAGAAAGTGCGCCGGATTGCGCCTGGCGGGCATGATGTGGTTTGCGGCTTTGCAGGCTCGACGGCTGATGCGTTTACGCTGCTGGAGCGGCTGGAAACGAAGCTTGAGGCCGCGCCGGGGCAGCTTGCGCGAGCTTGCGTTGATCTGGCCAAAGACTGGCGAATGGACAAGTATCTGCGCAATCTTGAGGCCATGCTGATCGTAACCGATGGCACGGATCTATTCGTGCTAACCGGAGCTGGCGATGTGCTGCAGCCCGAACATGACATTGCCGCGATTGGCTCTGGCGGCAATTTCGCGCTGGCGGCCGCGCGTGCCTTACAGGATGGCGATCTGGATGCTGAGGCGATTGCCCGAAAGGCGCTGGCGATTGCGGCTGAGATTTGTGTCTACACCAACGGCAACCTTACGGTGGAGGTGATTGAAGGGTAGCCTGCGTGTTCACACGCGGGGGCGCATGGGTATGCGTGTAAACACGCATTCTACCCTGTCGGCTAAAGTGGATTGACGAAAACGGCCATTGCTCTGGGGTTTGCGTAAGCCCGAAAAAGACTGGGCTATTCCAGATTTTGGTGAGATGCGTGTCGAAATCCACCTGATCTCTGATGTGGTGTTCCCAAAATCGTCTTTGCCAGATGCCGCGTTCCTGACGCCTGATATGGCTGGCGTTTCGGTTTCCTTTGGGCAAGTTGCGGGAAAACCGTGCTTTGATCAGGCGCCACCGAGTTCCATAGTCGCGGTCCCCGGCCGGCATCTGCCAGATGGCAAACAGGCGATCGGGCAACACTGCCGCTTCAAGAAAGTCAAAGGGGTGGTCGGCTTTGGTTTTGTGAACCGACCAGCGCAACAGGTCTATCTCGTCGACCAGCAAATGGCTCCCAACCTCAGCAAGGTTGACCTCGAAATAGATGCACGAGCCTGTGCGCTTTGGGCGGCGAAATGGAGTCATGCCGCGATTTGTGACAAAAACAGTTAAAAATGCGTGTAAACACGCATGCTACCCCGACCTGTTTTGGGTAGCCTGCGTGTTTACACGCAGCTCTGTCCCTTGAAACTATCCAGCGCTCTGCCCAAATACACATCAACCGTGAGAGGCCTTTCTCCGGCATGCCGTTTGGCGGGTGTCGGTCAACGAGGCGCTTGTTTGACTGGAGACTGAGACATGAATTTAGAAGCGTTCACCGACCGCGCGAGGGGATTTGTTCAATCCGCGCAGACCATTGCCGCACGCGAAGACCATCAGCGCATTTTGCCCGATCATCTGCTTAAGGCGCTGCTTGATGACGGCGATGGTTTTGCAGCCGAAATTATAAAGCGCGCAGGGGGCGATTCCACACACGCTTTGAAAACCGTTGATCGTAGCTTGGGGAAAGAGCCCAAAGTGTCCGGTGGTGGCGACAGCATTTATATCGACAAGCAGACGGTGAAAGTGCTTGGCGAGGCTGAGAAGCTGGCTAAAAAGGCTGGCGACAGTTTTGTGCCTGTCGAGTGGCTCCTAACAGCTCTCGCGATTACCAAATCCGAGGCCAATAATGCACTCAAAGAAGCCGGTGTTTCCGCTCAGGCGCTCAACACCGCAATTACTGATCTGCGCAAGGGCCGCACTGCGGATAGTGCTGGGGCGGAGAACGGCTATGACGCGCTAAAGAAATATGCGAGCGATCTCACTGAGGCCGCGCGCGAGGGAAAGATTGACCCGATCATTGGCCGCGATGAGGAAATTCGCCGGGCGATGCAGGTGTTGTCGCGTCGCTCCAAGAACAATCCGGTGCTGATTGGTGAGCCGGGCGTTGGTAAGACTGCGATTGCCGAGGGGCTTGCGCTCAGGATCATCAATGGGGATGTGCCTGACAGTTTGGCGCAAAAGACGCTGATGGCGCTGGATATGGGCGCGCTGATTGCGGGTGCAAAGTATCGCG
>CAZQMR010000311.1:0-3826 GCA_964594465.1 uncultured Rhodobacterales bacterium | reverse complement strand
GCCTTTGCGCCCACGCCTTGAACCGTGGTCAAAAGCCGGTGCCATTCCCGTTCAACCCGCGTGCGAAACCCGAACAGTTGCAGCAAGTCTTCGCGCACCAAAAGTTCAGTATAAAGCGAGACGAGGCCATCATTGGGCAGCGCCGCAAGGGTGCGCTCAGAGCAGTAGACAACATAGCCAACCCCTTGAACATCCAGCAAAACATGGTCGCTATCGCGGTAATCCACTCGCCCTGTAAGCTTGCCAATCATGCCTCAGCCGCCTTCAATGCCGCAGCTAACCGCCCGGAAAATTGCGCGTGATGAGCATGGGCAAGAGCGATGGCGAGCGCATCAGACGCATCCGGCCCGTTAATCTCAACACCGGGCAACTGCAGCTTAACCATATGTTCTACTTGACTTTTATCCGCATGCCCTACGCCGACAACCACCTTCTTTATTGCATTGGGCGCGTATTCCGCGACCTCCAAGCCCGCTTGGGCCGGAACGAGCAAGGCAATGGCGCGGGCCTGACCAAGCTTCAGTGTTCCGGCGGCGTCCTTGTTGACGAAGGTATGCTCAACCGCAGCCGTGTCAGGGGCGTAACGCGCAAGGACATCGGTAAGTTGGGTGTGGAGAGCGCAAAGCCGCACCGCAAGCTCGCCGGTGCCGGAGTGGAGGCACCCGTTGGCGACATGACGCAGTTTGGAGCCCGCCACATCGACGATTCCCCAGCCCATGTTGCGCAATCCGGGGTCAATTCCGAGTATCCGCACGAAGTCCCTCATTTTATTATCTTTTTTCGTTAACGCCGTATCTAGCACAAACCCGGAACATTCGCCAGCAAATTGTATAAAATCAACCATATAAAGAGGCTGGTTGGCGCAAAAGCGACGCGTGCATAGTCGCTTTTGAATGACATGCAAAACGTGCATTGCGGACATGCAAAACGAGCATTTGTGCCGGAGCAATACACCTCCTAGATGCGGTCTACCAAGCGGAAGAACTCCGCATCACCCGACAAAAAGGACTGCGTCACATGGCACATTATACCCCAACCCGCCCGGCACCATTTGGCGCGATCAGCGCTTATCGCTTCGTGTCACTGTTTGAAAATGGCGTCAGCGCGTTCAAAGAGTGGAACACGGCGCGCAAGACTGCGAACGATCTTGCCAAACTGTCAGATCATCAGCTTGAAGATATCGGATTGTCGCGTTCAAGCCTTAACAGTTTTTCAACCAGCTTTTCTCACCTTTAAACGGTCAGAAATTGCTGCTTGCAGGCGCCGTGCGGTCCCCCTCGCGCGGCGCCATTTTTTTGCTTTTTTGCCTGCACAAATGGGCCACAGATGCGGTGATTTCTATGCACAGCGGTTCGGTATCGGAGATTTCGAAGTGTTGGCAATGTCAGTCATGATGACCTAGATGTGCGCCAAGCGCTGAACAAAGTCTTAACGCGGCTGCTCGGCCCGTAAAAAACGTCAGTTGCTCTGACGTGACCTTCTAAGCACCAAAGTTGTCCACTCGCCAATGCGGCGCTGCTCCACAAGGTTCATTCCGTGCCCTTTGTAGGTCGCAATGACGCCAAGCGCCTGCCGATTGAGAATACCCGACAGGATCGCCGCCCCGCCTGGCTCAATCTGAGCGCTCATTTCCGGGGCCAAGCGGCGCAGGGGTCCGGCCAGAATGTTCGCCAGCACCAGATCGTAGGGGCCGCGCGCGCGCAGCTCGTGATTCTCAAATCCCGGCGCTGTGATGGCCCTGATCCGGGTAGCAAATCCGTTGGAGGCGAGGTTGGCGCGGGTTGTCGCCACCGCGACTGCATCAATATCTGCTGCTGTCACTTGCGCGGGCCAAAGCGTGGCAGCGGCCATGGCAAGCACGCCGGTGCCGCAACCGATATCTGCCACATTGCGCGCAATCAGCCCCTGCTTGGCGAGCTTGTGCAGTGCGAGCAAACAGCCCTGCGTGGTGCCATGATGCCCAGTGCCAAAGGCCATTGCCGCCTCAATGCGCAGGCCAGTTTTGTGCATTGGAACCCGGTGCGCATCATGGCCGCCATAGACCACAAAGCGGCCAGCTTCCACCGGGGTCAGTTCGCGACGCACTTGGGCGACCCAATCGCGATCCTCGACCTCAGAAATCACAAAATCCGCAGCGCCATTCATTGCGGCCAGAATCGCAAGGCCTGCCAGATCCGGGCGCTCTACGAAATAGCCACCAACCTCCCAAAGACCGGAGCCGTCCTCGATCTCAAACACCCCCACACCGGTTGGGCAGGGGGTTAGCGCTTCCAGCGCAAGCCCAAGCGCCTCCGCGCGGTCCTTGCCGGAAAGTGTCGTGAGTGCTGTGAAAGTGGTCATGCTGCGCCCTGCCCTTGAGTTCTCGAACAAGGGCGATAGGGCGCAGTTAGGCGAGCGTCAAGCGTTGACGCCGATTGGGCAGGTCACGCCAGTGCCCCCGATGCCGCAATACCCGTTAGGATTTTTCGCAAGATATTGCTGATGGTAATCCTCGGCATAGAAAAATTCAGGCGCTTCAAGAATCTCAGTGGTGATCTTGCCATAACCTGAGCCAGAAAGCCGCTTTTGGAAAGCATCCCGCGTGGCCTGAGCAATCGCTTTTTGCTCCGGCGTCGTGAAATAAATGCCAGAGCGATATTGCGTGCCCCGATCATTGCCTTGGCGCATGCCTTGGGTCGGATCATGACCTTCCCAAAAGACCTTCATCACCGCCTCAAAGCTGATCTGAGCCGGATCAAACACCACCAAAACAACCTCATTATGGCCGGTCATGCCCGAACACACCTCTTCATAACTCGCATTGGGCGTGTGCCCCGCAGCATACCCAACCGCGGTCGTGTAAACCCCCGGCAGTCCCCAAAACATCCGCTCAACGCCCCAAAAACACCCCATACCAAGCACGACGCTTTGAAACCCATCCGGAAACGGCGGTTTCAGACGCGCCCCGTTGACAAAATGGGCGTCAGATATGGGCATCGGTTGGGAACGGCCCGGCAGGGCCTCATTTTGGGCAGGGATTTGGGCTTTTTTGGTGAGACCGAACAGCATGATGTGCGCTCCTGCTAGGGGGATTTGATGCTGAGTAAGATGGGGGCGCTTGGCGCAAAGGGCAAGGTTTAGCTTTGGGCTGCGGCCATGCGGGTGACGAAGCGCCAGCCATAGAGGCCAGCGGCAAGGCCTGAGAGAAGTGCGGCGGCGCCTTGAGCGTAGATGACGCCGGGGCCGAAATAGGCGAGCGAAAGCGCTATTGCGAGCGGGTAAACCAGCAGGCCGTCGCGTAGCCAGTTGAAGGCAGCAGAGAGGCCCGGTTTGCCAAGATTGTTGAAGGCGGCGTTGGAGACGAACATCACGCCAGTAAAGAAGAAGCTGCCAGCGGCCACATAAGTGAAGGCTTTGACGACCTCAGCGGCGTCTTGTTCCAAGCCAAAGCCTGAAACAATCGGGCCCGTCAGCAGGATCATTACAGCCCATGCCACGACGACATAACAGGAGCAAAACACCACGCCATCGCGGTAGGCTTGGACCACGCGGTCCATTTTCTGGGCCCCGTAGTTTTGTCCGAAAATCCCGCCAACCGCGCCCGAAAGCGCAAAAAGCCCGCCAAAGGCCAGCATTGTCAGGCGGCTGACAACGGCCCAGCCTGCCACTGCGCTGTCTCCGAAATCGGCCATGACGCGGGTGACGACGTAGTTACCAAAGGGGGATGCCATTTGTGTGAGCAAGGACGGCAAAGCGATGGCCCAGAACGGCACCCAGATCAGGCGAACATCCGCAAGCGAGGCTTTGGCCGCAAGGGAATGCACGCCGAGGATGAAGTAGAGCCCCA
>CAZQMR010000310.1:0-3827 GCA_964594465.1 uncultured Rhodobacterales bacterium | reverse complement strand
AAAGTGTGACACTTCTACTTTGCAAATGTGGGACATTTTAACTTTGCGCGTACATTCGCTTTGCGCATAATCATTATTATGTTAAATTATGATCAACAACCATTTACACAGGTCACGATCTGGATCAAAACCACTGCATGGCTGCCCCAATCCTAATCTATGGTCCAACTGCGTCTGGTAAATCATCTATTGCCCTGAAGCTTGCGCAGCATCTTAACGGCGTCATCGTAAACGCCGACGCTTTGCAGGTCTATTCCAACTGGCGCGTCTTGAGCGCGCGGCCCAGCGATCAAGATCTGTTGGCGGTTCCTCATCACCTCTATGGCCATGTCGCTCCTGCAAGCCTGTACTCCGCCGGTCATTGGCTCACGGAGCTTGAAAACTGTCTCATGTCGCTCTCCCAGACCGTGCTGGTGGTCGGTGGTACCGGCTTGTACTTCTCAGCAGCGACTGAGGGTTTGGCAGACATTCCTCAAACGCCAGATGAAATCCGCAAGGCTGGCAATCTGCTTCGGGAAACCGAAGGTGCCGCCGGTCTTTGTGAACGTCTGCAACAACTCGATCCTGCCATTCTGATCAAAATAGACAAACAAAACCCGATGCGCTTGCAACGCGCTTGGGAAGTGGCGACTGCCACTGGGCGCCCGTTGTCCGATTGGCAAGCCAATACGCAACCACCACTCATTCCGCCACGCTCAGCACATACGATTTGCTTGAATGCGCCTGTTGATTGGCAACGCGCTCGGATCGACACACGCTTTGAACAGATGGTCGAAAATGGTGCGCTGTTGGAGTGTCAGGCTGCCTTGGACGCGGGCTGGAACCCAAATTTACCGTCATCACGTGCAATCGGCGCTGAGGCCCTGATTGCGCATTTGCGAGGCGAAATTGGCCTTGATGACGCCATAACCCTCGCAAAAACCCAGACCCATCAATACGCAAAGCGCCAACGGACCTGGGCAAAAAAACGAATGAAAACATGGTTTTGTCACGAATCTAACGATCCGAACCTATTTGAGACCATCCTTGAACAAATCGAAAATTCTGCCCCCAAAGAGCCTCTAAATTTCTGATTAAGCACCATAGTTTCGACAATTTTGCTGCCTAGAAGTTCCTCACTTGCTCGAAGCAATGCGGTTGTGTGCGTGACCGTATGTTTCACATCGCATCGTTTTCAGCCCCCGAAGGAAACATGTGGTGACAGCGCCCCCCGTGTCACTCAGAATGGTAGCTCAATAATATGAAAATTCCTTCGTTCGACTTGTTTGCAGAGGATCAGGTGGAAAAGGCAATCCCGACAGTTCTGCATGCGGAATCAATTTCCATGCGCAACGCTGCGCAGGACTGGTCCTTTGATTCCCATCGGCATCACGACTTGCATCAGTTTTTCTGGATCACCAAAGGCTCAGGCCGGGTCACGATAGATGGCGTTACGCGCGGTTTTTCCGCCAATACCGCCTTCTTCATCCCTGCCCTTACGGTCCATGGCTTTCAGTTCACTCAAGGTTCCCTTGGCTGGGTCGTGACGGTCTCGTCCCGCCTACAAGCGCCGATGTCCCTGCCCTCAGGTCCTGTTCAAACCCTGGTTAGCAGCGCTGACGAGCAGCGCACACTGACCAACATTTGCGACGAGATTAATCGCGAATTGCTCAGTGACAATCCGGCCAAAGATGCAGCCCTTGGCTGTCAGGCTGGCCTGCTCTCTGTTTGGTTCGTGCGTCACTTGACTGCGCGCAACATATTGGCCACGCAAAAGAACTCGTCGCGCCGCCGCCTGATGCGTGGGTTCACCCATATGCTGGAGGAGCGGTTTCGCGAGCAGGCAAGCGTTTCGCATTACGCAGGCAAGCTCAGTGTTACGCCAACGCATCTCACCCGCGTGTGCCGTCAAACCACTGGTAAGTCAGCAACATCCTTGATCCAAGATCGCACAATCCTTGAGGCGCGCCGCAAGCTCGCCTACTCCGATCAGCGCATCGCTGATGTGGCCAAAGACCTAGGGTTTTCGTCTGCGGCATACTTCACACGGCTCTATTCGTCCAAAACTGGCGAAGCACCGTCTGCGTTCCGCAAACAAGCGCGTTCTTTGGTTCTGAGCCAGGCCTAACAGGCCCCAAAATACCCCAATTCGAAGGAGCGGCGCGTCAAGAGGACGTGCCGCTCTTTTTTGTCCAAAAGTTCAATTTTAACCCGTTTGCACCAGTGATGTCGCAAAATTGTTGTGTGACGTCGCAAAAATCCCTGATTTCCGAGATTGCCCTGTTGACCTCAGTGGCCATATCTCTTGCAATGGACCTCAGCAGAGGACGGTGACAAGCGTCCTCTCTTCTAATTCCTGAGTGCAAGGCTCAGGTGCCTGTGCGGTGCGAATGCGGTCAAAACGCTTCCTGCCCGCGAACAGGATCAAATTTGGTCTCTTAGGGAGAAATTAATGACCAAAATGACGAAAATCGGAACTCCGGTACATCCAGCAGCAGCAATGTATGCGCAAGAAGTTCGCTCTGGCGAAATGGACCGCCGTGAGTTTCTCGCACGCTCCACAGCTCTTGGTGTCACAACAACAGCGGCATATGGCCTGATTGGCCTCTCCGCACCTGCAGCCAAAGCAGACGGTCACGCCAAAAAAGGCGGCACGCTGCGCTACCAGATGGAAGTCCGTGCACTCAAAGACCCACGCACATACGACTGGACCCAGATCGCTGCCTTCACCTCCGGCACCCTTGAGTACATGATCGAGTATAACTCAGACGGTACCTTCCGCGGTATGCTCGTTGAGAGCTGGGAAGTGAATGACGACGCGACTGAGTACACATTGAATGTCCGCAAAGGCATCAAATGGAACAATGGCGACGATTTCACAGCCGAAGACGTTGCGCGCAACATCGCACGCTGGTGTGAAAAAGGCGTTGAGGGCAACTCAATGGCCGCACGCATGGGCTCGCTAATTGACGCGGATAGCGGTCTTGCCGCTGATGGCGCGATCACTGTTGTGGATAGCCACACAGTAAAGCTGAAAACCAACGCACCTGACATCACGCTGATCCCAGGCATGGCGGATTACCCTGCTGCAGTTGTTCACTCGTCCTTCAATGCAGAAGACATGATGAACGCGGTTGGCACTGGCCCAATGCTCATGAAAGAGCTCGAAGTTGGTGTGCGCGGCGTCATCGAAAAGAACCCGAACCACGCTTGGTGGGGTGTCGATGCCTTCGGTTCTGGCTGGTATCTCGACCGCGTTGAATTCCTTGATTACGGCACAGACCCATCCGCATGGGTTGCAGCGGCTGAAGCTGAAGAAGTTGACGTATTCTGGGAAACTGTTGGTGACTTCGTTGAAGTCATGGACGATATCGGTTGGACAAAATCCGAAGTTGTGTCTGGCGCAACAGTCGTGATCCGCCCCAACCAGCAAGCTGAAGTTGACGGCAAAAAGCCCTATGAAGACGTGCGCGTTCGTCAGGCGATTGCAATGGCTGTTGATAACGCGGTTTGCCTTGAGCTTGGCTATTCCGGCCTCGGCGTTCCTGCTGAAAACCACCACGTGGCACCTGTGCATCCTGAGTACAATCCAGATGCGGGCCGCCTGCCCCATGATCCAGCAAAAGCCAAAGCTCTTATGGCCGAAGCAGGCATGGCAGACTATGAGCACGAGCTGATCTCAATCGACGATGACTGGCGCCGTAACACAACTGACGCGGTTGCCGCTCAGTTGCGCGATGCAGGCATCCCAGTGAAGCGGACCGTGCTTCCTGGTTCCACATTCTGGAATGACTGGGCGAAATACCCGTTCTCCTCCACCAACTGGAACCACCGCCCGCTTGGCACAC
>CAZQMR010000309.1:0-3857 GCA_964594465.1 uncultured Rhodobacterales bacterium | reverse complement strand
TTTGCACCACTTCGCCCGCATGCTTGCCTGCGATCTTAACCGCCAAAGCCTCCGGGCGCAGCCGGAACCCCTCGCAATCGCCGCAATGCCGGTTGTTCTGATAGCGCTCGAACTCTTCGCGGATCCAGTTGCTGTCAGTCTCGCGGTAACGCCGCTCCATATTCGGGATTACGCCCTCAAAGCTGCGCGTCACCTCATAAACGCGCCCGCCCTCGTCATAACGGAACTTGATTTCCTCGTCGCCAGAGCCGTGCAACATCAACTGCTTCACAAATGCTGGAAGCTCGCGCCAGGGTTGACCCTGCTTGAAGCCGTAGTGTTTTGCCAGCGACTCAATGGTCTGGCGAAAATAGGGTGATTTGCCCTTGGCCCAAGGCGCCAGCGCCCCTTTGAGCAGCGATAGGCCCTCATCTGGCACAACAAGGCGCTCATCAAAATAAAGCTCAACGCCCAAGCCATCACAGCTCGGACACGCCCCAAATGGTGCATTGAACGAAAACAGCCGGGGCTCAATCTCAGGAATAGTAAAACCCGACACAGGGCAAGCAAAGCGCTCCGAAAAGGTCGTGCGTTCCGGGTCGCCCTCTTTGGGCGCTGTCTCAAGGATCGCAATGCCATCGGCCAGATCAAGACAAGTGCGCAGGCTATCCGCCAGCCGCGTCTCCAGCCCCTCTTTGACAATAATCCGATCCACCACCACGTCGATATTATGGCGAAACTTCTTGTCGAGCGTGGGCGGCTCATCCAGCTCGTAAAAGGCGTCATTCACCTTCACGCGCTGGTAACCCTGCTTCTTCAGCTCAGCAAATTCCTTGCGATACTCGCCCTTGCGATCCCGCACAATCGGCGCCAGCAAATAGGCCCGCGTGCCCTCCTCCATGGTCATCACCCGATCCACCATGTCGGAGACCTGCTGCGCCTCAATCGGCAAACCCGTTTCCGGCGAATAAGGCGTGCCGACGCGGGCAAAAAGCAGGCGCATGTAGTCGTAAATCTCGGTGACCGTCCCAACGGTCGAGCGCGGGTTGCGGCTGGTCGTCTTCTGCTCAATCGAAATCGCGGGGCTGAGGCCCGAAATATGATCCACATCCGGCTTTTGCATCATGTCGAGGAACTGGCGCGCATAAGCGCTCAGGCTCTCCACATAGCGCCGCTGGCCCTCCGCATAGATCGTATCAAAGGCCAACGACGACTTGCCCGAGCCCGACAAACCGGTGATCACCACCAGCTTGTCACGCGGAATATCCACGTCGATATTCTTCAGGTTGTGCTCGCGTGCACCGCGAATTTCGATGTTTTTCAGCTCGGCCATGTGACGCCTCAAAAGGTTACCCGCTAGACATAGCGCGATAACCGATTTTTAACACAGCAAACATCGGAACAAAACGGGAAAATCTATCCACAGGTCTTTGTGGATAATCTTAGTGACAGCTTTTGACAGCAGTCTAGCGCCCCATTATCTTACGCACATAGTTTTGAGTTTCGCGGTAAGGCGGAATACCACCGTATTTCTCGACTGCGCCGGGACCTGCGTTGTAAGCCGCAAGTGCTAAACGCCAGTCCTTAAAGCGCCGGTATTGTTGGGACAAATAGCGCGCACCGCCCTCTAAATTCTGTCGCGGATCGTGGGGGTTCACCCCCAATACACGCGCTGTTCCCGGCATAAGTTGAGCCAAGCCGATCGCGCCCTTATGGGAACGTGCTTTGGCTTTCCAATTGCTTTCTTGCTTCACCAATCGCAAGAAAAGCGACACTGGCACACGGTGACGTTGAGCCGCCTCTTGCGCCATTTGGCGATAGGCACCGCTATAGCGAACAGTCGATGCGGACGGGATATTCTGCAGCGTGCGCATATGATCTTGCTGCAATGTCAGCTCGCGTCGAGCTGTAAATTGGCTCGACAAGCGTCCGTCGATTAGCTTGGAATGTTGTTTGCGGATCAGGCTTTTGGCCTCAACATGGATTGCAGCACTGCTCATCAGCAGAGCAAATGTGATCCCAATCGTCAAAACCTGTTTCAAATCTGCTACCCACACATGCTCGAATCACAGCGTGGCTAATAGATACTGCAAAAGCCGCGCACTCGCCACCTTGGCCACAAAAGAGAGCGCATTGATCTGGGCAAGGCACAACAGTTTGTCTAATGTTGCGCGAAATGGATTCGCTTGGATAAGGACGCTCAGATGGCTGGTTCGGTAAATAAAGTTATACTCATCGGCAATTTGGGCGCGGACCCTGAGACCCGCTCGTTCCAAAACGGCGGCAAAGTGTGCAACTTGCGCATCGCGACCTCTGAACGCTGGCGCGACAAAAACACCGGCGAGAATCAAGAGCGCACACAGTGGCATCAGGTTGCCATTTTTTCAGAGCCTTTGGTGCGTGTCGCCGAGCAATATCTGCGCAAAGGGTCCAAGGTCTATATTGAGGGCCAATTGGAAACCCGCAAATGGCAGGATCAATCCGGTGCAGATCGCTACTCAACAGAAGTGGTTCTGCGCCCCTATCGCTCAGAGCTGACCATGTTGGATAGCCGCGGTGAAGGCGGCGGTGGTGGTGGCTATGGTGGTGGCGGCGGCGGCCAATCCTATGGCGGCGGCGGTGGTGGCTACGACCAAGGCGCGCCCTCTGGCCCATCAGGACCCTCCGGCCCACCATCCAACAACAATCTGGATGATGAAATCCCGTTCTAATCTGCGCGGTCAAGCACGGCTCAGCAGTCAATCGCCGTTCAAAAGATCAAAACAGTTCCAAAGCTGGAATCGGCGATACTTTTGGCGGCGCGAGCTGCGAATTACGATCCTGCAGCCCTAGATCCATGCAAACACGAACATGCCCCACTTTCGGGGGCACAAAATCGTAATCCTCATCGTTGTTCTTCAAACCAAAATAGCTGTAAACGCGCCCAATTGAGTTCAACTCAATCATGAACAATGTGGTGATTGCGCACATAAGCTCGGTACTGGTTTCAATTTCGAAAATCGGCTCAGCCTTGTGAAATTCTTTAATGATCCGGTTCTTTGCGAGGTTGAACGCGCTAAAAATCCATATCAACGGAATTCGGTGGTAGATCATGAACAATGACCGCTCAACCGACGCATTGTGAAAATCCTCATCGAATTCGGCTGCCATCAGACGGATCATGTGTCGGTCATGGATCATGCGATGGCGTGCGAAATCGAGTTTATCCAACGACTCACTTTGCGAAATGCTGTCTTCAATCGCAATTGCGAGGATCATTGAGATGTGATTCATATCTTCTGCGCAAAGTGTCGTGATGAGATCAAAGCCAATCGCACCATCTTCCTCATGCAGATAAAGATCCCGCATAGTTGCTGGCGGCAGGGTCGGACCAACCTCAAAACGCCATTTCTCATGAAATTCGCCGAAATTCATTATTTGTCCCTTTTAGCTCCACAAAACGAGTTAGTGACCAAGTGTTAGGGAATGGTTTCACTGCGTCGCTTCTGATTGCACTAGATACGGCAAATGTGGTATAAAATTAGCGCATCCTACGGTGCCAACCACAACATATGAGCAGACCGTGACCGACCAGACCGAAGATAGACCGGATCGCCCGGTTTTTGATGGCCCTTCCATTTCCATCGAAGAGGAAATGCAGACCTCCTTCCTTGATTACGCGATGAGCGTTGTCATCTCACGCGCGATCCCGGATTTGCGCGATGGGCTAAAGCCTGTGCACCGCCGCATCCTTTATGCGATGCACGAAACCGGCAACACCCATGACAAGGCATATCGCAAATCTGCGCGGCCCGTGGGCGACGTGATGGGCCAGTACCACCCCCATGGGGACCAGGCGATTTACGACAGCCTCGTGCGCATGGCGCAGGACTTTTCCA
>CAZQMR010000308.1:0-3864 GCA_964594465.1 uncultured Rhodobacterales bacterium | reverse complement strand
GAGAACCTCGCCCAAGCAATAGCAGAGCTAACCGCCGCAGGCATCCAAACCGCCGAAATCACCCAGATGGACGGCATCGGCCAGTTCACCCGCATCCACGATCCAGAGGACAACCCCATCGAACTCTGGGAAGCAGCGCAGACCTGACCGGCACCAAAGTTGACAGCTGTCAACTCCTACCAAGTGCCGCTAAGAGCCAAAAGTAACGACCCAATGTCGCTAACCTGAGCCGGTCCAGCGCCTGCCCGGCGCCTGCGGCTTGTTCCGGTCTGGGTTAACGAATTCACAAAAGCGATCAATGACCGCTACGAGCCCAACTTGACACATGCTGCGTAGTGAGCGAACGGCAGGTAAAGGGGGGACCGAGCCTAAGCGAAAACCTCACTGTAGACCATGGTGGTTGCCGGTAAGCTCTTTCCCGGAGTTATTTCATAGTCGCATGTCGCTATCGAAGAAAAGCCAAGTGCTTGATAGAATGCACGGGCATCAGGGCTGGCTTGAAGGACTACAACCGAGAATTGCTGCGCAGATGGCAAGAGGCGTTGGACTTCGTTGATCAATGCTCGACCGATGCCATTCCGCTTGTTCTTGGCTAAGACATACATTCCCCAAATATACCCTATTCCGCCGCGCTCTGCCGCTATTGCAGTTCCTACTATGCAATCGGATGGTGTCATCGACTGCCATCCGTCAGCCGTTTCTACCGCTATCAAAGCCAATCCATCAGGAACCATTATCCCAAGGTCAAGAGCGTCGAGCGAAGCAATCATCTCTTCGACTTGCACCTCTCCAACCAACTTGGTGTAGGTATCTCGCCAGCATCGCGCGAGATGAGTGCGAACACCTTCATGATCAGCGATGGTCAAGTCTCGAATTGTCAGCATACGCACCCATTATCATGCCGCTTCGCAGAACAAAAGCTGCCCTTCGAGCGAGATCAACGAACCGAAGCTTCGTCCCCACCAGCAGTCCTTCACTACCACCCCAAAGTTGACAGCTGTCAACCTTGACAAATCCCCCCACAAAACCTCACCTAGCCACCAGCATCGGTCAGTCTTTGGAATGCGTGCAGCGCTTAGCGTCAATCGCACGGGTGGGGCATCCCCATCCCAACATAATGACCTGAACATACACGGCGTTACCGCCGCTGGGCCGCACCCCAGAATGGGTAACGCGAAACACAGAGGGCAAAGTCTGATCGATGCGTGCCAAACGCCCCCTTGCCCGCACTCTCGCCGCAACGCTGGCCAACGGCCCATGGGAGCGCACCGCCCTTGTGCGCCGCCTCCAAAGCCGCCTGCCCCGCGCACTCCACTCCACCATCCCCAAGCTCATCTCAGAGCTGCAAAGCGCCTCTAGCGCGCCCTACGCCCCGCCAATCGCCCGCCTGACCGACATCCTACTCTCCGCAGACCCCTTCACCGCCATTCACAGCTATTGCCTCAAGCACAGCGTCACCCCTTCCCCAGACCTCTCCAAACCGGTCATGACCCCCCTGCCCGTCTTCCGCAATCTCGCCATCCCCCAACTCACAACCACCGCCGCCCTCGCCGACTGGCTGCTCCTAGACCCAAAGCGCCTAGACTATCTCTCAGACCCGGCCTCGCGCCACGAGACCCATGGCGACATGGCTGTGAACCACTATCACACCCATCTCCACCCCAAGCCACGTGGCGGCCACCGTCTGATCGAGGCCCCCAAGCAAGCCCTCAAAACCTGCCAACGTGCCATCCTTACGCAAATCCTCAACCAAATCCCCGCACATCCCGACGCATTCGGTTTCATCAAGCATCGCAATTGCGCTCAAGCCGCTAGCCGTCACGCGGGCGAGGCAATGGTGATCTGTTTTGACATCCAAAACTTCTTCCCCAGCATCCAAGCGACCCGCATCTTTGCGCTTATGCGCCGTCTCGGCTACCCAGAAGCCGTCGCCCGCGCCCTGACGGCCCTCTGCACCACCAAAACCCCTGCCCGCGTGTTAAGCCGGCTAGAGCCCTCCGAGCGCAGCACCTACTCAAAGCCGCATCTCCCCCAAGGCGCACCCAGTTCCCCGGCTCTAGCAAACCTCACGCTCTTCGCCCTAGACCGCCGCCTCTCCGGCCTCGCCCGCAGCTTAGGCGCCAACTATTCCCGCTACGCCGACGACCTGACCTTCTCTGGTGACCGCAGCATCACCGCGCCTTTGCTGCGTCTCGTCCCGGAAATCCTAAGCACCGAGAGCCTTGTCCTAAATCCTACAAAAACTCGCATCATGCCCTCCGGCAGCTCACAGCAAGTCACCGGCATCCAAGTCAACCAGCACCTTAACCTCCCGCGCAAAGACTTCGATCGGCTCAAGGCGGTCATCCACGCCAGCGGTAAAGATGGACGGCTCTTAGATCCTGCCTATCGCGCAAGCCTTGAAGGCAAGATCACTTGGGCCGCCTCGCTCAATCCTCATCGCGGTGCAAAGCTGCAAAGCCTGCTGGCCCGTGCAGGCGCTGCATCATAGTTGTGACGTCTTTGTGCAGCGGTCCAATTCGCGACACTCCAAAAGTTGACAGCTGTCAACTCCCCCTAAGCCACTGCTTTTTCCCGAGATTTCACCAAATTCCCCAGCATATCCTGCACAGAAAACGCCCCACTCTCAGCCTTACGCCCCAAAACCCGCAAATACCCCCCCGGATTTTCAATCTCCGAAAACCGCTCCAGCATCACAGCCACCACAACAGCTGCCTGCACAGCCCCCATGCGTTTCACGGCTTCCTCCCAAACCTCAGGCCCAATCCCCATCATCGCCCGCACAAAGGCCGCAGCTGCAACAAGTTCATGCCAATGTTGGATCCCTTGGGCATAGTTTTGGATTTCAGGACAAGCGTTTAGGACATCCCCTAAATCCTCTAGGCCCTCAGAATCAGTATCTTCTTTATTATTGTTATATTGGTGCCGCTCATTTTGGCTGTCATTGCCGCTCAGTGCAGTAGAAGAAACAGCCCCAATCAAGCCGTTTACCCGGTCCAACAACTCCAAAGCCGTCTCAAGCAATGCAGCAATCTGAGCTTCATCCAGCTTGCGCCGCAAAGCCCGCTTGGCCAGCTTAATTTGATCTCCAAGCTCATCCCAATTGGCTACAACACCTTCACCAATCCCATAAACCACCAGCTTCCCTGCATCCCGGAGCGCTAGCACAGCTTCCTCGCGCATCGCATGTACTCGCGCCTCAGCAATCCGCACTTGCTCGGCCGCCAGCGCAAATTCTCGGGCTCGCGCCAATAGCGGCGTCAGATCAAAGCCAAACGCCCGCCCACGCGCCGCAAATCGCTTCCCGTTCGGGCTGTCATGCCTAAGCACCAACCCAGCCTTCACCAGCGCCGCCAAATGCCGCCTCAGCGTGCTTTCCGGCATTCCATGCACCCGATCCGCCAGCGTCTTGTTCGAGGGGAACACGATCAGGTTCATGTCCACCCGCAGCTCAGCCCCCTTGGAAAAACTCGCCAGCGCGGCCAGCACGCTCAAATCCCGGTCGCTCACCCCAAAGCTGCGGCGCGCCACGCCAATCAAGCGCAAAATCTCATACTTATTTACATGGGGCAGGGCAGGGGGCTGGCTTGCCCGCGCCTCGGCCTCTCTCAGGCAAACCGATACAGGCCGCTGCCCAAAGGGCGTCGTTGTTAGTCGTTTCATAATGTTCACGAGACAAAACTATTTTGCCCGCCGACACGTGACGGCAGTTGACAGCTGTCAACAATGAGCGGTAGATTCCAATTGCTAGATCGAAAACGGCCTCTCGGGATGTCATGTCCTGGGGGGTCTTTTTAGTTCTGCACTATTCGCCTCCTGTTGTTACTGCTCTTCGTTTTGACCCTCTTTGGGGCCTATTCGCCG
>CAZQMR010000307.1:0-3939 GCA_964594465.1 uncultured Rhodobacterales bacterium | reverse complement strand
GCAGCCTCCACCGCAATGTTGCTGTTTTCGCTATACCAGCTAACTTATCATCGCATTTTAATTCATTCTCAGATAAATGCACGAAGCGTTCATGCTCAGAACCCCAAGTATCTTTATACGCAGCAGCGGCAGAGACAGTATTCTTTATGCGTGATACTCGTTTCAAGTTATGGGTCCTTAGCCAATCTCCAAACAAGAACCGTCCAAGTCGCGGCATCTGGTCATGATCGTCAAACTGCACAGTATTATGAGCCGCTACACCATTGAAATAAGCAGTCTCTTCTGGGCTCGAATTGTAGCTGTAAGTCCCTGCATCACGGAATATGTTACGTCCATCCACCCATAAATCAAGGTGGAGCGCGTCCGCTTGGCTTGGCCTAAACCGAAAACGCGGATATCGAAGATAGGCAGCGGCTCGATCGTTCCGCAGTACATGCATCCCACCATTGTCTAAAGATAGATTGGCCGGCGCTTCTAAGCTCTCGTCGGGAATTTTGACTTTTAGCCAATTAAGCGATTGATCATAAGAACCGCTATCCAGATAAGCTCGTTTCTTTAAGAATAAAGCTGCGCCTAATTGCACACTCGGGCGATAATCGCGATAATCAGTATCTGTCGTTGCAAGTATTCGCGCACCATCGTTGGCTCCAAAGTTGGGGGCGTCTCCTGTTTGGGGAGTCACAAACTGGTAGAGCCAAGACACTGCGGCAGAGATCCGAGAAAGCAAAGCAGGTGAGAAAGAATTGGCCTCGAAATGACGTCGCCAGACCTCAACGAAATTGTAAGTATCCAACATGACACGGTGATAGTTAACTGAGTATTGGCTAAATGTGCCATCCTCCTCAATCAAAGTAACAGCACGGTCCTCAAGCCATTTGCGTCCAAGTTTATACCATTTATCACCCTCTGGGTGCCCATTTCTCGCTAACCAAAGGCCGCCCACAAACAACGCAGCTGCTTCTGACGTACCATGATTATTTTGTTGCCCGATAGCATAACTGATTGTTGGTGCTATTCGTTTGAGATGAACCTTGACCAAAGCTAGGACGCCATCAGATGGCCTATCTACCTGTCCAAGAATGAAGGCTGCCAAAGACAAGTGAAGCACGCGAATAGAAGCTTCCTGACCACATTTCCAGTTGACCCCGGAATAGGGGCGGTTTTTCTCCAACCAATCCGCAATCCACTCATTGAGACGTTCCAGATCCGTCCCTTCTTCGCACACGGTGCGTTGCGCCATCGCTATCAGCCAATCAAACCGAGACGCCTCCCAGACCGTTTTGATATCTCCAACGCCAGCTGAAAAATCTCCGATTTCAGACCAAGGTTTTGTAGCATCAGCACGTGCGTTATTATTAAATGGGTTAGCGTGCCAATCAGGCGGGCCAACAAGAGGAAACTCATGTTTCCCAAAATGAATCGAGGTATCGGTCCAACTTTTACGCGCGATAACATTGCTTGGAGCAGCTAAAATAGGTTTTGTAAAAAATGGTGGCTCTACAACATCCGGTTTAATCTTCAAAACTGGGTGCATCTTTGTTTTTAAGCCCAGCCGATAAACACCAACACGAAGCACATTGGAGAACCCAAGTGCCCTATAGGTAGCAAGTTTGCCGATCAAACTCATTTTTGTGAGCGGAGAAGATCTGCAACTTCGATCGAAACTCGTGCGACCTCAAACAACTCTTCAGCCGCAATTGGCGCAGTTTTACCAGCCTCGATGGCGTTCAAAAATGCCGCTGCGCACGCGTTTTGCCCTTTATCTTGTCGCATCAAATTTTGCTTGGAAAAGCCTGTCCAAGAATAGCCTTTCAGTTTCAAAAAATTGTTCAATTGAAGCGTTCCACCATTTGCGAAGACTTCGATACGCTCTTTTGGAAACGTTGCACCACCATTTGCGAAATAATGAATTGTCCCATGTGATCCATCTTCAAATCCAAGCGTGATCGACGCTTTATCTTCCGTCACCGCCATCGAAGAGGTTTGACCAATTTTACGTGCGGTCATTGATGTTATTTTTGAACCAGCCAAGAACCGCATCAGATCAATCAAATGGCATGCTTCCCCGATGATACGTCCACCACCGACATCTGCATCCTGGGTCCAATGATCGGCGGGGATGGAACCCGCATTCATCACCATCACAAATGTTTTAGGCTCTAGTACGTTTTGAACGAGCTTTTTCATGGTCTGGACTTGTGGCGCAAATCTTCGATTGAAGCCAACCATCAGCTGACGATCAGACGCTTTATATGCGCGCTCAACAGACGCAAGCTCTTTTAGGTTCAATGCTAAAGGCTTTTCTACAAAAACGTGCTTGTTATTCTCGAGCGCTTTTACGGTCATAGCCGCATGAGTATTATGGCGCGTCACGATCGCTACGGTATTAATGTTCGGGTCCGTCAAAAGGGCGTCACCATCAGATGACGCATGTGCAAATCCGAGCTTCCGCCCATGAACAACGCTGCTTACCCCTCCCGAAGAGGCAATAGTATGCAACTGGGCTCCTCCAGCTTTAAAGGCAGGAATGAGCATTCGTGACGCATAGTTTCCAGCCCCTACAAACCCAACAACTGGGCCCACTGGATTGGCGCTGCGCATGGGAACCAAATCAACTGTCTTTATATGACGTGGCGCCTCTGCATGATCATAATCGAGCAAAATTCCCAGCGCAGATTTGTCTGTTGTTAAATGCGCATAAGCGTCTGGGGCGGTTTCAAAAGTGAAACGCTTAGAGATTAGGTCCGAGACATCCAATTGTCCGCTGGACATCATATCCAAAACTGCTTCGAAATTGCGTTGTTGGGTCCATCGTACGTATCCGATCGGGTAGTCATTTCCCTGATCTTCGTAAGAAGGATCGTAACGGCCTGGTCCATAAGAACAAGACACCTGAAAAGTAAGTTCTTTATCATAAAAATCGGCGCGACTTAGCTCTAGCCCTGTTACGCCCACCAGAATAATTCGCCCATGTGATCGGCACATATGTGCAGCCTGAGAAACGGGATCACTTGATTTAGTGGACGCCGTGATGATAACGCCATCAACTCCCTTCCCGCGACTGAACGCCATACCCGCGTTTACAGGATCATCGCCATTCGACAAGTTGCAAGTCTCAGCTCCGTATTTAGCTGCGAGCGACAACTTTTCCTGATCAAAGTCAATTGCCAGTACCCGGCACCCCTGAGCGCGTAAAAGTTGGACCGTGAGCAACCCAATAAGACCAACACCAGAGACAACAAACGCCTCTCCTAAGGTCGGCACAGCCAAGCGCATTCCCTGCAAACCAATAGAAGCCGCGACAGTAAAAGCGGCGGCGTCATCTGTTACATTATCAGGGATTTTCGCACAGAGATTTTTGGCCACCCTTACAACATCAGCATGAGGTCCGTTAGAGGCCACACGGTCTCCGGGCAAAAACCCACCAACACCTGCTCCAACCTCAGCAACGCGCCCTACATTGCAGTATCCAAGAGGGAGCGGTTGATCCAATTTGGAGCGCACAGCTTCAACTGTCGTTGCCAGTCCGTCTGTTTGAATTTTACCAATAACCTGCTTAACCTTGTCAGGCTGCTGCCGTGCTTTTGAGACAAGCCCTGCCTTCCCAAAGTCTACAAGCATACGCTCTGTACCAGTGGAAATCAAAGAAACGGTCGAATTTATAATGAGTGTTCCTGCGGTGACTGAAGGCGACGGCGCTTCAATCAATTCGGTTACACCGCTCGACATATTTTGGAGAACTTGTTTCATAATAAACCCCTGTAAACCCCTAAACACAAATCGTTCTAGAGAGACCTGAAAAACCGCGTCCTGAACTATTCAACTTCAAGATCGCATAGGCAGAAAAATGGAGCAGTACAACATACTCTGGGAGGAAGTTTACATCTTCATCGCTCTTGCTGAAAAAATTTAAAAATAGTCTCCTTGGCATCACAGGCG
>CAZQMR010000306.1:0-3968 GCA_964594465.1 uncultured Rhodobacterales bacterium | reverse complement strand
CCGATCAGCATAAAGCCGGAGCCTGCGATAATCAGCAACCAGCTGAGAATATCTGCGATTACGCTCATGTTTCGCTCTCGCTGGAGGCTTGCTGGATTTGGCTGATATCGCCAATGGCCCGGTAGCGGAAGAATTTCAGCACGGCAATGGTGCCCACGAAATTGATCAGCGCATACAAGAGCGCAATGTCGAGGAAATCTGGCCGCTCCGTCAAAAACCCAACCACACCGATCAGCAGCACAGTATAGGTGCCAAAGGCGTTGGTCGCGAGCACACGATCATAGAGCGTAGGGCCTGCGTAAAGGCGATATAGGATCATCACCATACCAATAAGAAGTGCGATTGTAGCGAGCGTGAACATCAGGCAGCGCCCTCGCTTTCAATAGCAGCAAGCCGCGCATCCATATCTGCAAGCGCGTCTGGATCGTCATCGCTGTAATCCACCGCATGAACCAAAAAACGGCCAGGTTCAGCTTCAACCGAGATCGTCCCGGGCGTGAGTGTAATCGAGTTGGCGAACATCACCTGAGCCAGATCAGTTTTCTGAGTATAAGGCGTATAAAACAGGTGCTGGTTCGGCGATTTCCCTTGAACGATCAACTTGGAGACAGCCCAGCTTGCTTTGGCGACCTCGCCCATCAACCAGACATTGTATTTTACAAAGCCGATCGGGCTTAGCCGGATCGTCACCTCATCCCCATCGACCGCATCCATGCGGCGCAACACAAACACGGCAAAAATAGCAGAGGCAAGGCCGAGCCCGACCACCAGTGATTTGCTGTAAAGGCCGGACATCAACAACCATAGCGCAAAGAGTGCAGCAACAGTCGCAATGTTTCGCATTTTGATGCCTCCCCGGCTTAAAGGTTAAAACAGACTTACTACTACTAAATGCAGGCGGGTGTTCAAGGCCGGAATCAGAGAACGCGCTGAAATTTCCTATGCCTTGCGAGAAACAGGGGGACTGCACAATCCTTTCGCGCAGTTGACCCCAAATGTTGCAAATTCGCGCTAGAAATCTGCAAAATGCCACAAAAACCAGCATCGAATTGCATATTAATTTTTTGGAACCAATTTTAGCTTAAAGGTGACCTAACAAACAGGCTGCCCAATTGGCAGAACAGAAGCGGTACCCTCACGTGATTGAGTTCCAAAATGTCAGCAAGTCCTTTTGGACGGGCAAAGAACGCAAGGTCATTCTGGATCAAGCGTCCTTTCAGATCCGGCTTGGCCATTCGATGGGGCTGTTGGCACGCAATGGGACTGGCAAATCTACGATCATCAATATGATGGCTGGGCTTGAGAAGCCGGATGAGGGCGAGATCCTGCGCACCTCGCGCATTTCCTTCCCACTTGGCTTTATGGGCGGGGTAAATCCAAGCCATTCAGCAGCGGAAAATTCCCGCTACATCGCGCGGCTTTACTCGCTTGATTCTGACTATGTCGAAGCGTTTTGCCGATACCTTGTTGACCTGAAGGAATATTTCGACCTGCCGCTCAATACCTACTCTTCAGGGATGAAATCACGCTTTACCTTTGCCTTGTTGCTGGCCCTTGAATTTGACATCTACCTGATCGATGAGGGCATGCCTGGCACCACTGACGCTGAGTTCAACCGCAAGGCGGGCAACATCCTGCAGGACCGCCTTGCAAATTCGACGGTGGTGATCGTGTCCCACAATCCAGACGTACTGGCCCGGTATTGCAGTTCTGGTGCAGTTTTGCGCAATGGACGGTTGCATTTTTTTGATACACTAGAAGAAGCCACCGAGATGTATAACAATGCCACCTGACGCGAGCCATCCAAGCCATGAGGCGACAAAGACCGCGCAAAAGAAGGGTTCTGACACAGTGGCATCTGACGCAGCAGGTGAAACACCAAAGCCTGATACAGGTCCATCCGACCGGATCACCGGGCGGCACTTGCGGCGTGCCCGGCGCAAGGCCCGGCGTCTTGGTCTAGAGCCTGCGGATGACCACGAAGCGATTCGAATGCTCAAGGAAAAGGGTGTCGATATCCTGGCAGAAGACAGCGTTTTGGAAATGCTGCCACAAGGTGCTGAACAAGAGCTGAAACTTCCCGCAACCACGAAGCAAGGTGGGCGCGATGTTGGGAAAACCGCGGCACAACCACCCGGGCTTATCACGCAAGATGAGCGCGAAATTGAAATCAAGAATATTCAGCGCCAACTGGTTCTGCGTCGGCGCAAACGGCTTGGCTGGCTGTTTTTAAAGCTGCTGTTTTTTGTAGTGCTGCCCACAGTTTATTTTGGCCATTACTATTACCGTGTGGCCACCCCGATGTTCGAGACCAGTTCGGAATTTGTCATTCAAAAATCCGAGAGCTCTGGTGCCGGCGGGCTTGGGGGACTGTTTGCGGGCACCGGGTTTGGGGCGGCCAAGGATTCCATAACGGTTCAGGGATATCTGACGTCGCGCGAGGCGATGCAGCGGCTGAGCGCTGAGCATGGTTTCTTAGATCACTTCCAGCAGGACTGGATTGACGAACGCCAGCGCCTTCCCAAGGAAGCCAGTCGCGAAGAAGCATTCAAGCTTTATTCCGACCGCGTTTCCGTGGGTTTTGACAGTTCAGAAGGCATCATTCGCATGTCTGTGGTCGCTGCAACGCCAGAAGCGTCAGAAAAATTCTCCAAAGCACTGGTTCAATATGCGGAGGAGCGCGTAGATGATCTGACCCGACCGCTACGTGTTGACCAGATGCAAGGTGCGGAGACGAGTTTCGCCTCCGCAGAAGCAAAAATGATCGCGGCCCAAAACCAAGTTTTGGCGCTCCAAGAGAAACGCGGCATTCTCAACACAGAGACCGAAGTACAAAGCCAAATGCAGATCATCAATGCGCTTGAACTGGAACTGGAGAAAAAGCGGCTTGGTTTGGCGGAGTTTCTTGACAATGCCCGCCCCAATGAAAGCCGTGCAAATCTGCTTGCAGCCGAAATCAAACGCATGGAAACCCGGATCGGCGAGTTGCGCTCTGCTTTCACCGAAAGCAGCGAGGGCGTGGAAAGTCTCGCGCGGATCAGCGCAGAATTGCGCATTGCTGAGGCCGATCTCGCCACCCGTCAGCTCTTGATGCAAGAAGCGTTGCAGCAGCTTGAAAGCTCTCGCATTGAAGCCAATCGCCAAATTCTGTACCTATCACTTGGAGTTGCACCCGTAGCCCCGGATGAACCGAGCTACCCCCGCAAGTTTGAGAACACATTGCTGGCGTTTCTCATTTTTGGGGGACTCTACATCCTGATTTCGCTGACAGTTTCGATCCTGCGCGAACAATTGTCCGTTTAGAACATTTTCGCGCGGATTTCTCGACTCTTTACCACATTACTGACACAGATGCGGCGTAAATGGCCCATGAGTAAACATTAAGGACACCCCCCGATTATGACCAAGCCACTGCCGAAAGTGACGCAAAACACCTGGGATTTCCTGCGCGAGGCGATGATAACGCCGACAGGGTTTCGCGAGTATGATGCCCGTTGGAAATATCCTGACGACATCAACTTGCCGGGCATCACGGCACTTGGCCTTGGACTTGGCACTCAAATGCAAGCGCGTGGCATTGAGCCGGTGATTGCAGTGGCCAATGATTACCGCGACTACTCGCTATCGATCAAAAATGCTCTGATGCTTGGGCTGATGCAGGCTGGCATTCATGTGCGTGACATTGGCCCTGCCCTGTCCCCGATGGCCTATTTCGCCCAGTTTCATCTGGATGCGCCGGCCGTTGCGATGGTTACGGCCTCGCACAATCCCAATGGCTGGACCGGAGTGAAAATGGGTTTTGAGCGCCCGCTGACCCATGGCCCGGACGAGATGTCAGAGCTGCGCGACATCGTGCTGGAGGGCAAAGGTGTCGCCCGTGATGGCGGCAAATACGAGCGTGTGGATGGGGTTTACGAGGCCTATCTGGATGACCTATGCGGTGATTTCAAAATGTCGCGCAAGCTCAA
>CAZQMR010000305.1:0-3988 GCA_964594465.1 uncultured Rhodobacterales bacterium | reverse complement strand
AACCGACTGACCCGTTCAACAAGAGATGTTACATTCGTTTGGCCACGCTTCTGCTCAAACAGCATTAAATCACCTTCCCAATGGCCGAACTGACGGTGGTGAGCGACATCGTCAGGGCGGAACAAAATACTGACATCCCGGTCAAACCTAGGCTTTTGCCGCTTGCGTGCGCGTCGAGGTGTACGGTTCTTTCGATGCAGGGGCAGGTACCACCACAATTCCTGAGACATGCCTTCTTTGGAGTAGATATAGCGGTAGATCGTTTCTTGGCAGACGCGCTGTTTGTCGCCATCGTGAATCATCCGATTGCCAATCTGTTCCGGCGTCCATCCATCCTTAAGATGATCAACAACGCGCTGGCGCAGCTCAGGATAACGGACCAGTTTGCGTGTTTTGGAACGCCGTCGCTGCGTTTGCTGTTGAGCAGCCATACAGAAGTATCCAGCATAACTTTTGGGGAAGGCATCATCAGCCCAAAAGTTGCGTTTGATTTCCCGGAAAATCGTAGACTTGTGCCGTTTCAGAACCCGCGCCATCTCTGCAACAGGCACCTTTGCATGCCACCAATCTTCAATTCTGCGACGTTCACGAAGCGAAAGTTGCGTGTAAACCGTTCCCATGCGATAAACTCCTCATTAGATAACACGTTGTTTTCTAACAGAAGTCGAACTTCAAGGTAGCGCGCACCAAGCATCCCGGTCGTCTGAACTGCATCAGTCATTACTTGCTGGCAAGGGTCACATCGAATTCGACGTATAGGAACGATGTATCGACTTTGCCGGACAGCTCCATGCCGCTTGGAAACTCTGAGGCAGGCTTTTTCACATAGGTCATCACCAGATCGGAGCGCACCCCAAACACCGTGTCTTGGTCGAGGTATGGATCATCATCCGGGAAAATCTCCGTAACCAAGGGCTGGAACCCCTCTGCTTCCACAATGTAATGCAGATGCGATGGTCGCCATGGATGCCGCCCGCAAGCATTTAGGATATCCCCGACTGGGCCATCCGTCGGAACAGTGTATTCTACTGGTTTAACAGTGGTAAACGCATAGCGCCCATCCGCACCTACGGTTTGCAGACCATGAAAGGAATAGGTTTCCTGCTCCTGATCCTGACTGGCATAAAGCCCATTGGGGGCAGTCTGCCAAATGTCGATCGTGGCACCCACAATAGGATTGCCCGCCTCATCTTTGATCGAGCCTTCCGCCAGCAGGATTGGCCCACCATAGTGGCGCTTCATGTCCCCACCAACCGGAAGTGCCGGTGCACCTGACACGTGAAACGGTCCAAGCACCGAAGAAGACGTGGCATTGTCACGTGTGTTGATCATATCGACCAATGATGACAGCCCCAACACATCGGACGCCAATATAAACTCGTGCCGGTCTTCGGATTCAATAGCAGCGCAACCCTCAAGAAAGGCTATCCCCTTGCGCCACTCCTCATGGGTCAAATCCACCTCTTTAGCAAAGTCATGCATATGCTGCACGAGCGAGCCCAGCACTTCGCGCATGCGTGGCTCCATGTCCTTTGACATGTAGCCCTTAAAAACCTCAGTGATATTCTCTTTGGTCACGTTGCGCATGGGGTTTCCTTTTAGACTAGGGCGAGGCTTAGGACCGGAAATGCTATCAGGATAAAGAGCACGATCAGCATGACAAAGGCAAAGGGCAATGCGCCCATGAACACGTCCTTGAGGCTGATCCGGTCATCGTTCAGGGTCGATTTGATCACGAAGCACGATATGCCAAGGGGCGGGGTTAGTAGCCCAATCTCGGCACCCACGACAGTGATGATGCCAAACCAGATCAGCGACATGTTCATCGCCTCCACCAGCGGCAGGAACAATGGCACCACGATCAGGATGATCGAAGCGGTGTCCAGAAGCGTGCCCAGAAACAGCATCAAGAGCACATAAAGCAGCATAATCGTCCAGAACGAGCCAACGCTGCCGGTCAAGATGTCTTGCAATTGATTGGGCAGCCCTGCCAGCCCCAGCATACGGCTATAGATGGAGGCAGCCGTGATCAGAAACAGGATAGCGGCTGTGATATGCCCGGTTTCCAGAAGTGCATCCCAGAAATCGCGCGCACTCATGGTGCGTCGTGCCTGCGCAATCAAAAGGGCAACCAATGCGCCTGCCGCCCCTGCCTCAACAGCCGTGACCCAGCCGGTGTATATGCCACCAAGCACAATCGTGATGAGGCCCAGCGTTGGCAGTGTTTTGGAGGCTATCTCGCGGCGGGTCATCCACTCGCTGTCCTCCATTGCGCGACCGCCGACAAACGCGGGCGTAAAGCGCCCCATGACCCAGATTGCGCTGACATAGGCAATGGCGAGCATCACACCGGGGATAACCCCTGCCAGGAACATATCCCCGACAGACTGCTCGGCCACGAAGGAGTAAATGATCAGCATCGCGGAGGGTGGGATGATCATGCCCAAAACCGAGGAGCCCGCCACAACACCCACCGCAAAGCGCGGGTTATAACCTTGGCGCATCATTTGGGGCACCGAGACCTTGGTGAACACGGATGCACTTGCGATGGACGAACCTGTGACGGCGGCGAATACTGCGTTCGCCCCAACCGTTGCCATGCCAATCCCGCCCTTTACGCGGCGAAACTGCATTGTCATCACGTCATAAATATCGCGCCCAAGCCCGGCCTTGGACACGATAAGCCCCATAAAGGTGAAGAGCGGTATCGTGGCAAAGCTGTATTCCATCGCGGAATCGCCAACGGCAATTTTCAGCAGATTCAGGGCAAGCGTGAAGTTGTCCCGCATCAGCCAGATTGAGACGAAGGACACGACACCAAGGGCAACCGGGATATAGACGCCAGAATAGATCAAAAAGACGATGGCTACGACGGATATGAGGCCGATTTCGATGGGCGTCATGGCGTGGCCTCATCTTGGGTAAGCGCTCGGTCCTGCCCTTTGATGACCTTGAGAACAAAGATCACGCAAGCCAGACCGCAGCCGAAAGTAATCACCAGCTTGACCGGCCACCAAGGCAGCGTGAACAGCCCCGGTACCCCGAAGAAATCGTTGGTCTTCCACATGTGCAGGAATTCCGGGAACATGATGTAGGCGATCAGTCCCATCAGGATCGCCGAAACTGCATTGATGATCCGCCGCATGCTGCGCGCAAGGTTAGGTCGGCGGCCACCGATCATCAGCAGGAAACCATCGGATCGGGTCAGCCGATCCACGCGCACCACGTCTGGCAGTTGCAGGAAAACAATCATGACGACGGAGAATTGCACGATCTCATAGGCGCCTTTGAGTGGCGCATTAAACAGACCGCGTGCAATCACATCGACATTCAGGATTGCCACCAACAAGAGCACAGTGAGCGTGCCCAGAACATTGGCGGCAATCGCGATCTTTGCGACAACGCGTGAGAGGCCAGCAATCGCTGAATTGAGCATGACTAGACCCCCGACGCGGCGCTTGGCTTATTCAGCCGTCCAGTCACGCACACCGGAATACCCGGCAGCTTTTAACTTGCCGAGATAAGCCGCGAGCATATCCGTGCCAGCCTCACCTTTGGCATTCAGCCCTTTGGCCCATTCCTGTGCCACATTGGGCATCGCCTTGGCCCAAGCCATGCGATCCTCAGCCGAAACCTCAATCACAGTGCCGCCCTGTTCGACATATGCCGCCCGCGAGGCTTCAGCGCGATCCATGGCAATGCCAGCAACATGGTCGCGGTAGTCAATGGCAACTGCCTTCAAAACGTCCTTCACCTCATCCGGCAGTTTTGCCCAGTAATCGGCATTCACAGTGATGGTCTTTGAGTTCACAGCCCCAAGATCCGCGCGCAGCATATAGGGTGCGACTTCCGCGATCTTGAACGTTTTGGCAGCTTCAGGCCACAGCATGCCGCAATCCACGAGACCGGTTTGGAGCATGTTATAGAAATCAGTCAGACCACCGCGCACGCCTGCTGCATCCTTGATGCCCTCAAGATAGCGCAGGTT
>CAZQMR010000304.1:0-3998 GCA_964594465.1 uncultured Rhodobacterales bacterium | reverse complement strand
ATTGCCGCGTCGATCAGGCTGCCGCCGTCTTTGGCAGTCATCTTCTTGGCGATCACGTCCTGCGCAGCGGCCATGGCCACGGACACAGCTTGGTTTTTGACGTCCTTGATCACCGATGCCTCGGTTGAGGCGATCTGAGCCTCAGCAGCAGCCACACGGCGCTCAACGGAAACCTTGAGGTCTTCCTGAGCCTGTGCCGCAGCGGCTTTGGCCTCGTCACGGGCCTGCGCGATGATCGCATCTGCCTGCGCCTGCACTTCTTTCTGCTTGCGCTCGTAAGAGGCCAGAATGGTCTGGGCTTCTTCACGCAAGGAGCGTGCCTCATCAATTTCAGCGCGGATTTTGTCAGCGCGTTCGTCCAGCAGCTTGGTAAGCAGCTTTGGAACGCCGAGATAAATCAGACCGCCGATAAAGATCAGAAACGCGATCAGGACGACGATGTTGGTGTCTTTGAGAAACTCCATGCCGTTATCCTTTCAACTGCGCTGTGATCGCGGCTGTGATGGATTTGGCATCCGCCGCACCGGGCATCACAGATTTGATGATTTCGTTGGCTGTGTCTTTGGCAACCTTCTTGACCGCATCCGATGCAGAGGCGCGAATTTCTTCGATGCGTGCTTCGCTTTCAGCAGAGCGGGCTGCAATTTCGGCATCCGCTTTCTGGATAGCGACATCAAGTTCGCCTTGGATTTCGGCCTTGGTGTCGGCTGCAATTTTCTGAGCCTCAGCGCGGGCGTTGGCGAGAGCAGCATTGTACTGCGCCTCGGCATCTTCTGCCTGTTGCTTCAGGTTTGCGGCCTGTTCAATATCACGCGAAATCGCCGAGGCACGCTCTTCCAAAGTAGAAGAGATCCGCGGGATCGCGATGCGCGACATGATGAAGTAGATCGCCAGGATCGTCACGATGAACCAAAAGATCAGGTTCCCCATGAAAGCCGGGTCGAGCTGCGGCATGCCGTCTGAGTAGTATTCTGTTGCGTCTTTCGCGGTTGCCATGGCGTGGCGTCCTCTTGATTAAGCGAGAATGACAACGGGGCAGCCGCGTAAGGCCGCCCCAGAGATCAGTTTCGCTTAGAGCGCGAACATCAGAAGCAGAGCTACGAGGAATGAGAAAATCCCCAGCGCTTCTGCGAACGCGATACCAATGAACATGGTCGCTGTCTGGCCAGCAGCAGCTGCTGGGTTGCGCAGGGCGCCGGACAGAAAGTTGCCTACCACGTGGCCCACACCGACAGCAGCGCCGCCCATGCCTGTACACGCGAGACCGGCACCGATCATTTTGCCCATTGTTTCGATATCACCTTCCATTGGGATGCTCCTTAAGTTGGAATGGCTGAATTAGGTATTCAGATAAGATTTCAGTTAGTGACCAGGGTGCAGGGCGTCAGCCAGATACACACAAGTCAGGATGGTAAAGACGTAGGCCTGGATCACAGCGACCAGCAGCTCAAGCGGCATGACCAGAACGATCGCGAGGATCGCAGGGATACCGATCAGCAGGCCCGCACCGGCAAAGCCAGCGAACACTTTGATCATGGCGTGGCCAGCCATCATGTTGCCTGCCAAACGAATGGAGTGGCTGATGGGGCGCACGAAATAGGAGATGACCTCGATCACGAAGAGGATTGGGCGCAGCGGCAGTGGCGCTGAGTCGATCCAGAAGAGCGCGAGGTAGCCAGAGCCGTTCTTTGCAAAGCCGATGATGGTGATCACGATGAAGATCACGAAGGCTAGAAGCGCGGTCACAGCGATATGCGAGGTTGTTGTGAAGGAATAAGGGATCAGGCCGAGCAGGTTGGCTGCAAGGATGAACAGGAAGATAGAGAAGATATAGGGGAAGTACTTCACGCCGTCTTTGCCGCAAATATCTTCGACCATTTTGTAGATGACGCCGTAAATCACCTCGCCAATCGATTGGATGCGTGTTGGCACCATGGAACGACCGGAGGAACCGACGACGAAGAGCAGGTAAATGAACAGCACGGCCAGCGCGAACCAAACGGCCGCGTTGGAAATTGAGAACCAGCTCAGTGTGTCGCCAATCCATGGTTTTACCACGAACTGTTCCATTGGGTGGAAGCTCAAACCGCCGGATTCAGATGCCATGTCTAGTCCTCTTTCGTTGACCCGTTTAGGGCCGCTGTCTCTTCCTCTGCGTAGCGCAGAGCATCTTTTTGAGCTTGTTTTGCCGTTTGCATCATCACGCGGATGCCGGCAGCAAAGCCCAGTACCAAAAATATCAGCATGAAGATCGGGCGCGTGCCCATCAGGCCATCCAGCCCGTATCCCATGCCAAAGCCAACAACGATGCCCGTCACCAGCTCTATAACCATGCGCCAAGCTGCGTTTGCCTGACGGTGTTGCCGATCCGGTGGTGGCGCGGGCTCGTTGGCTTTTTGGGCGGCCGCGATGCGGTCTTCCAGTTCCTTGAGCTTTTGCGGGTCTGGGGTGTTTGACATGTGGCCAGTCCTCCCGTTGCGCAGCGTCCAACCACCTCTTGGCGATTGGCCGCAAGCTATGCGCGGGGCAGGGTTAAGTCAAGATGGGGTGCTGGTGCGTAATATGCTGTTATTATTATGGAAAATTTGAAGTGCGGGATTGTCGCAGGCATGGTTAACGCGGATCGTTATTCAACCATTTGGTTGACGATTCACGCATGCTCTGCAATGGCTGGCCCTGAATTGAGAGAGAAATCTGCCATGCCAGACACTAAGCCAGCCGCGCTAGACCGGGTTTTCGCAGCCCTCGCGGATGCCACGCGACGGCAAATCCTGACCATGCTGTTGGAGGATGACATGGCCGTCACCGACATTGCGGAGCCGTTTGAGATGTCGCTGACGGCGGTGTCAAAGCATCTGGGCATTCTGGTGGCCGCCGGTCTGATCGCGCAGGAAAAACGAGGCCGGGTCAAATGGTGCAAGCTCAACCCTGAAGCGATGCGTGATGCGTCGATCTGGATGGAGAGTTTTGGGCAGTTCGAGGCCGTGAACCTCGACGCGCTGGAGCGGTTCTTGGAACATGAGTTCGCGGAATCTGGCGAGGTAAGCGATGTATGATGATGTTGCCTTGAAGGCGGAGTTTGACGGGATCAGGGCCGGGCGCGAAGGCGTGATCGTTGAGGTCAGCCCCGGCGGGCGCAGTGTAACGGTCGAGTTTGCCGTTGATGGGCCGGATCACATGGTGCGCCGTGAGGTGCCCGTGGCGCAACTCGATTGGGTGCAGGTTTTTGAGGAGGTGGCTGTCGTTGAGGAAACCGGCCAGCTTTTCAAGATCATGTGCTGGGTTACGGCGGTTGTGGCGGTGGCCCTGTTTATCACGCTGCTGATCGCGCCAAACCTGATCTACTGGCTGTTCGGGCTGGACCCGCATCCCTTAGGTGATTTCATGGGCCGCCGCGCTGCCATGCTGTTTTTGGGCATTGCGGCGCTGGTCTTGATGGCCGCGCCCACCCGCGCGCCGGAAACCCGCAATACCGTTGGGTTGTCGGTTTGCGTGATGATGCTGGGTCTGGCCGTGCTGGGGGTGTTTGAACTGCTAATGGGCGGCGTTGGAGTTGGAATTTTGCTGGCCGTGGTTGCGGAAGTTGCAATCTGTGGTGGTTTTTTGATGGCCTTGAGAGACTAGCGCCGGGTGCGTTTAGGCGAATTCAATCAGATCCCAGAGATTGCCATAAAGGTCTTTAAAGACGGCAACGGTGCCATAGGGCTCAATCTTAGGCTCCCTGACAAAACTGATGCCCTTTGCGGTATAGTGCACGAAATCCCGTGCGAAATCATCGGTTTGGAGGAAGAGAAATACGCGCCCTCCAGTCTGATTGCCGATATGCGCCTCCTGCTCCGGGCTGGAAGCCTTGGCGAGCAGGATCGAAGTCGAGCCAGCGCCTTTAGGCCGAACCACAACCCAACGCTTATCCTGCGCAGGCTGATACGTGTCCTCAACCAGTTCAAAACCGAGCTTATCGGTGTAAAACGCGATCGCATCATCGTAATCGCGCACCA
>CAZQMR010000303.1:0-4008 GCA_964594465.1 uncultured Rhodobacterales bacterium | reverse complement strand
AACATCGCCCTTGGCGGCGCAGAAGGCATCGCGGAAGTCGAGAACTCCAAGACAAAAACACTCCTCGCGGACTTCCAAACCCAGCTAGAGGCGCAAATCCCAGAAGATGCACCGGGCTGGATCGCTCAGCAGTACGAAAAACTCACAGGCAGCTGTGCAGGTTGATGCAGATGGCGCGTTCTCTGGATGACAGTATTCTCCCAGACCGATATAAGCCCCTCGACTCAAGCTATACAGGCGCAACCATCCAGTGACGTGTCCCAAATCGCTCCCCTCGCTTCCCTTTGACGACGACAAACTGAAAGAGGAATGCGGGGTGTTCGGCGTCGTTGGCATCAAAGATGCCGCGAATTTCGTCGCCCTAGGCCTCCACGCCCTGCAGCATCGCGGCCAAGAAGCCGCAGGCGTTGTCGCCTATGACCGCGACGAGGGTTTCAATTCCGCCCGTCGCTTTGGCTACGTGCGCGATAATTTCACCAAGCAAAGCCTGATGGAAACCCTGCCCGGCGCACTCTCTATCGGCCATGTCCGCTACTCCACCGCTGGCACCAAAGGCCACACCGCGATCCGCGACGTGCAGCCCTTTTACGGCGAGTTTTCCATGGGCGGTGCCGCCATCGCCCATAACGGCAACCTCACCAATGCCGATGCGCTCCGCACCGAGCTGATCGAGCGCGGCTCGATCTTCCAAAGCTCCTCTGACAGCGAATGCATCATCCACCTGATCGCCCGCTCTTACCAAAAGAACATTCCAGAGCGCCTCAAAGACGCCCTACGCCGTGTTGAAGGCGCGTTTTCCATCGTCGCCATGACCCGCTCCAAACTCATCGGCGTGCGCGACCCCTTGGGCGTGCGCCCCCTCGTCCTTGGCAAAATCGGTGACGGCTGGGCGCTTTCCTCAGAAACCTGCGCCTTTGATATCATCGGCGCTGAATACATCCGCGAGATCGCACCGGGCGAAATGGTCGTCATCACCGATGACGGCATCGAAAGCTACTTCCCTTTCGAGAAAGCCCCCTCCCGCTTTTGCATCTTCGAGCACGTGTATTTTTCGCGCCCAGACAGCATCATCGGCAACCAATCCGTCTATGAAAGCCGTCGCCGCATCGGCATCGAACTCGCCAAAGAATCGCCCATCGAGGCTGATCTCGTCTGCCCCATCCCCGATGGCGGCATCCCCGGCGCCATCGGCTTTTCCCAAGAAAGCGGCATCCCCTACGCCATGGGCATCAACCGCAACCAGTATGTCGGTCGCACCTTTATCGAACCGACCGAGCAAATCCGCTCCATGGGCGTGCGCCTCAAGCTCAACGTCAACCGGGCGCTGGTCAAAGGCAAACGCATCGTGCTTGTCGATGACAGCATCGTGCGCGGCACCACCACCGAGAAAATCAAGGAAATGATCCTTGAGGCCGGTGCCACGGAGGTCCATATCCGCGTCGCATCGCCCCCCACCATGTGGCCCTGCTTTTACGGCGTCGACACACCAGACCGCGAAAAGCTCCTCGCCGCCCAAATGAGCGTTGAGGAAATGCGCGACCATCTTGGCCTCGATAGCCTCGCCTTCGTCTCCCTTGACGGCCTCTACAAAGCCGCAGGCGAAGAAACGGGGCGCGACGTGCTCGCCCCCCAATATTGCGACGCCTGTTTCAGCGGCGAATATCCCGTGCGCCCGTCTGATCAAATCAAACAAGGCTTCAAGCTGAAGAAGTCCGCCTAATGAAAACAGTCCTGATCACCGGTGCCTCCCGCGGCCTCGGATTCGCCACCGCTCTGGAACTGGCCCCCGAATACCACATCATCGCCCTTGCGCGCACTGTCGGCGGCCTAGAAGACCTCGCCGACCAAGTAGAGGCAAAGGGCGGCCAAACCACCCTCGTCCCGCTTGACATAACAGACACCAACGCCCTGCCCGCCCTCGCCAAATCCCTCTCAGAAAAATTCGGCCAGCTCGACCTCTGGATCCACACAGCCGTCCACGCGCCACCGCTCACGCCCGTAGAACACATGGCCAGCTCCGACTACACCAAAACCATGAGCACCAATGTCACTGCTCTGGCCAACCTCATCGCCACCCTCGGCCCAATTCTGCGCCAAGGCCAAGCCGTCATCACCACAGCCCCTGAGATCGGCCAAAAATTCCACGCCAGCTACTCCGCCTCCAAAGCCGCAGCAGAAGCCCTCACCAAAAGCTGGCAAGCCGAAACCACCGAAACTGGCCCCAAAGTCACCCTCTTCACCCCCGAACCAATGTCCACAGCCACCCGCGCCCGCTTCCATCCCGGCGAAGATCAAAGCGCTTTAGCAAAAGCATCCCAACAAGCCAAACGCCTTGTAAACGATTTGCCATAAGCGCTTCACGCGCCAATGACCCACCGCCTATCATCATCACTTTCTAAAAATATCCCCGCCGGAGGCATCTTAACCCTCCGTTAGCACTGCCACCAAAAATTAAGTGCAAATTGACCAAAATCACATGCACAGTGCAGAGCACACATCATATGCGTGCCGGATCTGTGCGCCCCGCTTACATCGGTTTTGGGCCACGATGTTTATGCTTACCCGTCTTGCGCACATCCGGGCTGCGCTTCACTTTTTTGTCCGCATAAGGGTTCTCACCTTTGCGCGGATAAAGCCTCAGCGGCACCCCTGGCATATCGAAATCGCGCCTCATACCTTGCTTTAAGAACCGCAGATAACTCTCTGGCAACGCTTCAGGAACCGACACAAATAACACAAATGTCGGCGGCCGCGTTTTAGCCTGCGTCATATAGCGAATACGAATGCGCCGCCCGGATGGTGCTGGCGGCGGATGCGCCTGAACCTGCATCGCCAGCCATGTATTTAGCTTAGACGTTGAAATCCGCCGGTTCCACGTATCATACGCCTCCATGATCGCCCGTTGCAGATGATCAAGCCCTTTACCCGTCAATGCAGACAACGTCACCATCGGCACACCGCGCAACTGAGGCAGCAATCTTTCAAGCTTTTCAACAACATCCCGGCGTTTGTTCGACTTCTCAGTTTCCGCGTCCCATTTGTTGATTGCAACCACAAGCGCACGCCCTTCACGCTCAGACAAATCCGCAATCCGCAGATCCTGCTGCTCCAATGGAGCAGCTGCATCAATCACCAGCACAACAACTTCGGCGAACTTAACCGCTCGTAACCCATCGGAAACGCTTAGTTTTTCGAGTTTTTCTTGCACCCGCGCCTTCTTGCGCATCCCCGCGGTATCAAAAATCCGCATCGGCGTGCCGTCCCAGTTTTTCTCAACCGAGATCGCATCGCGCGTGATACCAGCCTCAGGCCCGGTCAAAAGCCGTTCTTCACCCAAAACCTTGTTGATAAGCGTCGATTTCCCAGCGTTCGGTCGTCCAATTACGGCGATTTGTAACGGCTTTTTAGTAAAATCGCGGGTATCTTCTTCATCCTCGCCATCCTCTGACAGCGCAATCTCAGTTTCCGGCTCTTCCGGTTGGGGCAAAATCTCCGCCATCGGGGCCAAAACATGCAGCAAATCAACCATGCCCTCGCCATGCTCAGATGAGATTGCGACAGGCGTGCCAAGGCCTAGAGAAAACGCCTCTAAAAACCCACTTTCGCCTGCGCGCCCCTCAGCCTTATTGGCCGCAACAACCACGTTAGCGCCTTGTTTCAAAAGGATTTTCGCGAATTCCTGATCCACTGGCGTGATCCCGGCGCGCGCATCAATCATAAAGAGGCAAATATCCGCAGCCGCCACCGCACGCTCTGTCAGCGCACGCATCCGCCCTTGCAGGCTTTCGTCCGTGGCCTCTTCAAGCCCCGCCGTATCCACCACGGTAAAGCGCAAATGGCCCAGCTTTGCAGCCCCTTCGCGCAAATCCCGCGTGACACCTGGCTGGTCATCAACCAGCGCTAGACGTTTGCCGACTAAGCGATTGAAAAGCGTCGATTTTCCCACATTGGGGCGACCAACAATTGCAAGCGTGAAACTCATATCTTACCCATCCAGAAACGCCCGCA
>CAZQMR010000302.1:0-4011 GCA_964594465.1 uncultured Rhodobacterales bacterium | reverse complement strand
CCAGCCAAGTTCGTCGACGGAGAACTTGGCGATCGATTTTTTCTTGCGGCTTCCTTTTGCTTTAGCGTAAGCAACTTCGAGGAGCTCTCGTAATGGAGAGGCGCGTTCTGCGAAACGAGGGATACCGTTAGAAATCCAGCTTATTCCGTGAACATATTCACAAAGTTCGGCAGCTGTCTTGGGAGGTTCGCAGTTTTGCAGTCCAGATAGATTCTTAGGATTGAATCGAAATCCATGTTGATCTAATATGCGACCACACCAGAGAGCTTCGATGAGATAGAAGTCAGACTTCACCAACGAAACTATGAGGCGGTGCTTACGGCATATTTCGAAGAATCGACGGAGTATGCGAAGGTGGTGATCCTCATCCATCATCCAGAGGATGTAATCGTCAATCCATGATTTAAAGTTCTCTCTGAGTTCTTCGAAGCATTTCTCAACTTTCTCTTGGAAGTTGGCTGCGGAGTTTGTCCCTCCTTGCGTTGTGCGAGTCGGCATTACAACTCCATCAGGTGTCATGAACGCAAAAAGCGGTTGACTGTCTTCGTGGAGTGGTGCTTGCCAGTATCCGCTGCAGAAATCGATTGAAGCGAATGACTTAGCTCCGCGAGCGTCAGCGAGTTCAGCTTCGATGTTGGGCATAGGCCAGAACGTCTGCTGTGTAGCACTGTTGACCGGTCGGTAGTCAACGGTGAGTCGGTACATTGCAGGTGGACGCTTAGGCACAATGAGAGGGGCAGAGACCCATTCAGGTGCAGTTGCCTTCTTGACGAAACCGAGCTTTAGTAGCTGTTGGACGTATTTCGTCATGAATTCCTTCTTCTCTGGCGGATATCGACGTTGTTTCGCACGAACCGGTACAGCATCATGTTTCAGATTGACTTTCATGGGTGCTATATCAGCGGGTTCGCCAGCGTCGAGTTTGAGTTTGATCACATCGTCGAATTCGATCAGCAGTGCTCGTAACGCGGCTTGACCTTCGATTGACATGCCGTTCTTGCCTGCTTCCTGGATCTTGAGGTCCAGAACTTTCTGCTTCTCGATTTTATCCTCGGGGCCCAAGTCGAGCCAGCCATCGTCTTCATCGAGGTCGGCATCATCAGCGCCTCCATCGGCATGGAATACGCCTTCGAGGATTCGTGATACTTTGGAAAACTCCGCTTGGGCGGAGTTTTTCTCAAGCAGATCAGCGAAGTCGACGGTGCCGGAATATTTCTCGGCAGCCGCGGCGAGAATGTTACGAGTGTCGAGTCCAAGGCCTTCCAGTACAGGCCGACCGAGGAGTGGTTCTCCCACTGCTTGATCCGTAACGAGCCAACGGACTCCACGGAGAGTGAGAGCGGTACCGTGACGGATCTGTAGTTCTGTGTCAACAGTGACAACCTTGTTACAGACTAAAGAAGCGGTCTTTCCGTCAGGTAAGTTCGCAGCCATGACAAAGGTGCGAGGTCGTACGAGATCTTCAACGGAGTGTTCGACTCCGTGTTTCTTGAAGTTCTCGAGCATCGAGCGATCCAAGATGTTGTCGTCAGAACAGGTATCAGCGCATATGGTAGCGCGATGATGCCCGCCGAAAGTGGCGATGAAATTGACGCTGCTGGGAATCTCCGCCTGTGCGGAGTTTTTGTCCGACTGGTTGATGGTGCGCTTAGCGCCACCATTCTTCTTAGCGCGTAGTTCCTCGAACAGCTTATCCTTGACATCAGCAGGACATTCGGTACAATGTTTCAGGCGATGTCGGATGCCTTTCTTTCGGTGTTCTTCCCAAAGGCAAAGTGGTGCCTTCTTTTTCGGGTCTTTCTTCGGATCAGCTGGTTCCGTATCAGTCGGTTTCTTCTTAGGAGGAGGAGTTACTTTCTTCTCCAAGTTGTACTTCTGGAAGTTGACGGCTTCCAATGTGAGAGCTTTGATGAACTTCTTCACATTTTCTTCCAGAGTTTTATCGAAGCTTACCATGTCTTTCATTTGGCGTTTCAAGACAGGTGGATGCAGACGACTGATGAGAAGATCGACGGTTTTCTCGGGATTGTCCTTGATGAGGGATTCGCAGCCAATTGTTTCGAGACGTTCGAAGAAATCTACGCAGTAATGTGTGATACGTGCGTCTGCGTCTTCGATGTTCATCGGCATTGAGAATCCTTGTAAGGCTTTCTTGATGACTGTTGGATCTGCCTTAGAAGTGCCGGAGGCGACTATTAAGGACTTGATGTAAGCCTTAATATTATCATCTGTGAGGTCAGAAATCGTGACAGCATCAGGTGCGATGGTGTCGAGTTTGCCGATAACAAATACTTGTTTCAGCAGCGAGCGGTCGATACTCGCTGTATACGGCAGCGGTTTGAGGGATGGAAGATCGGCTTTCTTAGCTTCGATCTCTACCTCGTAGCGTTCGCGTTCCTTGAGGAACTTTGCGACGTCGATTGGTTCCAAGCTGCGCAGAATCGGTGCAGCAACTGGAGCGAAAACAGCAACAGACCCAGATGGTGCTTGTGCACCAGGTGTATTGTTCGAAGAGGATGACATGTTGTTGTTGTTTGATTTTCGAATTTTCGAAATTGAGTGATGTTCGAGTGGTCCTCGAAGCGGCGAGTTGTTGCCTGTGTTTCGACGCGTGCTCATTCGCGAAAGTAAACACTCTAGAAATTTCTGTGGTCAGCGACAGGCTCGAACTCGGGTTCGGTGCTTCGTGTTCGGTAGGATGTGAAATCTCCGCCTGTGCGGAGGTTCTTGAACGATCGGTTGTCGGTCCGACGCGAATGCTTGTTCGGGTCGGGTGAGTAGAACTCCGCTTGTGCGGAGGTTTCGGTATACTCTGAGTGATTCGCAGCGGTGCGAATCAGCGGGATGAAACTCCGCCTGTGCGGAGATTCGGTCGGTTCGTAGATGCGGAAACGGGCGGTTTCCGATGTGAACGAATGGCTTCCAGAATAGGAAGCGTCGGTGCTTATCGTCTTGCTCGCGGACACGGCGCAAGTAGGAACAGGGTGATGACCTTGACGATGGGAGCGAGTGTGTTAGAAAATGAAATCGTGTACCTTCACCGGTCATGGTGAGGGTCGGGTTTATATAAGATATGATCGAGTATGTAGTTATGCCAAGTGGCATCACTACAGAGGGTAATAGAGATATACTAATTCTAACTTAAATATACGTGACTGTAAGATTATCGGTGTACACGTATACGGTCGAGTGCCAGCGTGCCACACTGCCCTCATGAGTTCTTTCCATCTTTGAAATCTCCGCTTGTGCGGAGGTTTTGATGGAAGTGGAAAGCTCTCAGGTAATGTTTAGCTGGTGCTTGATCTTGTTCGTGATGTTTTTCTTAGACTTGTAGGTACTTAAGAATTCCTTGACACGAACAGGCATGTCGGCGTACATGTCGGCAATCGGTTGCCAGGTGTAATCGCGCTTGTCGGGTAGACCTTCCCATTGGACTTGAAAGAATAGACCGTCGGGGGCTTGTCCTACGTTGAGTATTTTGTGCACTACTTCATAGCGAGCTTCAGTAGTTTCGGCGAGGTCGAGCATTTTCTTAGAAACTGGTTTGCCTTGTAAAGAGTCGCGGTACTTGAGAAGTCGAGCACAATGAACGCGTTCGGATTTTCCTCCTCGGAGGGGTGTGATACCGTAGACAAGTGAACCGTGCACAGATGTGACACGGCAGGGTCCGTGCCATTGGAAACGGAGTTTGTGTCCACGGGTGTTAGCACGACGTACGAGAACAAAATCACCGACTTCAAATGAAGGGTTAATAATGTTCGTGGCCTTGTTGTGTGCGGCGATTGCGCGTTCACGGCGGATGCTCACAGAACGTTCTACGTCCTTGTGAACTAAGTCGAGCGCAGTGCGTAGTTCATCGATAGCGATGAGTTGACGTGCGCGAGCGGGGTCGATGGTTTTCTCCTTAGTGACATTCATATTTTTCGGAATTATGCGATGCACTGAACGGTTGGGGAGAATTCCAGTCATAACTTCGAGAGGTGATCGAGCGATGCCATCAGGGCGGCGACC
>CAZQMR010000301.1:0-4056 GCA_964594465.1 uncultured Rhodobacterales bacterium | reverse complement strand
GTGTCATGAAACCGCGCAAATTCACGCTGAATGCCCCGCTGTTGTGCATCCCCTGTGAGCATAGGCGGAGCCGGATAAGCCTCCTCCAAATACTCCGCAATCGCCTCGCTATCGGCCAGTAAATAATCGCCATCCAGCAGCGCAGGCAGGTTCCCAGAGGGCACAATCGACTTGTAGCTCCCTGCCCCCTCGCCGCCCGGAGGGGTCAATTCCTCCCACTCTAAGCCTTTGTATCGCAACACAATTCTGAGCTTAGCACAGTAAAGCGAAACCGGAACCGAGTAGAGCCGCAGCGTCATTCCGCAGCAATCGCCTCCGCCTTGGCCACGCGACACGCCGAAAACTTGAATTCCGGGATCTTGCCATAGGGGTCAAGTGCCGGATTTGTAAGGACATTTGCCGCCGCCTCAACATAAGCAAATGGCACAAAAACCATATCCTCAGCCACAGCCCGATCCGCCCGCGCCATGATCGAAATTGCCCCCCGCCGCGTCTCAATCGCGATCATTTCACCGGGGCTAACCCCCAGTTTTCTAAGGGTTTTTGGGTGGAGTGAAGCATTTGCTTCCGGCTCTACCGCGTCCAGCACACTCGCGCGCCGGGTCATTGATCCGGTGTGCCAATGCTCAAGCTGACGCCCTGTTGTGAGGATCATCGGGAACTCCGCATCCGGCGTTTCCGCAGGCGGAATAACAGCCGCTGGTGTGAATCTCGCACGTCCCTCAGGACGCGGAAATCCATCTGCAAAAACAATCGGTTGGCCTGGATCAGTCTCAGACAGAGACGGATAAGTCACCGCGTTTTCGCTCTCCAAGCGATCCCAAGTGATGTTGTCCAATGAGGCCATATTCAGCTTCATTTCCGCAAAAACTTCAGACGGATGCTCATATGTCCAACCAAGCCCAAGCCGCTTTGCCAGCTCCACCTCAATCCACCAATCTTCCTTCGCCTCACCCGGAGGCGCCACAGCCGCACGCCCCATCTGGACCTGACGATTGGTGTTGGTGACCGTCCCGTTCTTCTCTGCCCAAGCACTCGCAGGCAGGATAACATCGGCGTAATTGGCTGTTTCTGTTATGAAAATATCCTGGACAACCAGATGGTCTAGCTTGGCGAGCGCATCGCGCGCATGCTCAACATCCGGGTCAGACATGGCCGGATTTTCGCCCAGCACATACATGCCGTGAATATCACCCGCATGCACCGCATCCATGATTTCAACGACAGTCAAACCCTTCTGCGATGAAAAATCCTCCGTGCCCCAGACCTGATTGAAGGCCGAGCGCACGCCATCATCGCCCACCGGCTGATAATCGGGCAAAAACATAGGGATAAGCCCCGCATCAGAGGCCCCTTGCACATTGTTTTGGCCGCGCAGCGGATGCAAACCAGAGCCGGGTCGCCCCACTTGCCCTGTCATCAGCGCCAGCGAAATCAGGCAGCGCGAGTTATCCGTGCCGTGAATGTGCTGAGAAATCCCCATGCCCCAAAAGATCATCGCAGCCTTGGCATTGGCGAAATCACGGGCCACGGCGCGCAGGACATCTGGCTCGATCCCACAGAGATCGCTCATTTTTTCTGGAGTGAAGCCCTTCAGATGCTCGCGCTCGGCGTCCCAATTCTCGGTGTAAGCTTCGATATATTGCTTATCGACCAACCCCTCCTCGGAGATCACATGCATGATCGCATTGAGCATTGCCACATCCGCGCCCGGGCGGAATTGTAGCATGTGGGTGGCATGTCGTTTCAGCGCTTGGCCTCTGGGATCCATCACGATCAATTTGCCGCCGCGCTTGGTGAACTGCTTAAAGTAAGTCGCCGCAACCGGGTGATTTTCAGTAGGGTTCGCCCCGATCACAATCGCCACATCTGCGTTTTCGATCTCATTGAAGGTCGCGGTTACAGCACCTGAGCCCACATTCTCCATCAAAGCCGCCACAGACGAAGCATGGCACAGCCGCGTGCAGTGATCGACATTGTTATGGCCAAAGCCGGTGCGGATAAGCTTTTGAAATAAATAGGCTTCTTCGTTCGAGCACTTGGCCGAACCAAAGCCCGCAACCGCCTCGCCACCCTTGTCATCGCGCAGCTTGGCCAGCCCACCAGCCGCCGCATCCAACGCCTCGTCCCAAGTCGCCTCGCGGAAATGGGTGAACGGATTGGCCGGATCGACATTGAGCCCTTTGGCAGGTGCATCGTCGCGGCGAATGAGCGGTTTGGTCAGGCGGTGGCCATGGTCCACATAATCAAATCCAAAACGGCCCTTCACACAAAGCCGCCCCTCATTTGCGGGCCCATCAATCCCGTCAACCCACGCGATTTTGTCGTCCTTAATCTTCATCGAGACCTGACAGCCAACACCGCAGAATGGGCAAACTGACTTGACTTCGCGGTCATAATCCTTGCTGTCACCTTGCATCGTGGCCGGGGTCAGCGCACCCGTCGGGCAGGCCTGAACGCATTCGCCGCAGGCCACACAAGAGGACGCGCCCATCGGGTCATTCATGTCAAAAACGATCTCGGCATCATGGCCACGACCGGCCATGCCGATCACATCATTGACCTGCACTTCGCGGCAAGCGCGCACGCAAAGATTGCAATGAATACAAGCGTCTAGATTGACCATCATGGCTACATGGCTGTCATCAAGCAGCGGCACGCGGTCTTTTTCGATGGCTGGAAAGCGGCTTTCTGAGACGCCGTTTAGATCTGCCATATCCCAGAAATGGGAGCTCTTGTCATGAGCTGTTTCACGCTCTGGCTGGTCGGCCACGAGCATCTCAACGACCAACTTGCGCGACTTTTCGGCCCGATCAGAGTTGGAGGTCACGACCATGCCCTCAGACGCCTCGCGGATGCAGGAGGCGACAAGCGTGCGGTCCCCCTCAACTTCAACCATGCATGCGCGGCAGTTGCCATCGGGGCGGTAACCTGTTGCCGGCTTGTGGCACAGATGCGGGATCACAAGGCCGCGGCCATTGGCTGCTTCCCAGATTGTAGTGCCTTTGGGGACTGTGACCTCGTCGCCATTCAAGGTGAAAGTGACGGTTTCAGTGGCGCTTTGATCAAGCATGATAAAGGCTCCTTATTGGCTGTGCAGCCCTTTGAGTAAATGGGTCATTTGGGCCTGCATTGCGTCCACATGGGCCCAGAATTGCTGGTATTTGAGGACATGTTCGGGCGAGACATCGGCAGGCTTTGAAATCAGGAAACTGGCGTCGCCACTGGGCCAAGTCAGCGCATCGGCCATTTCGCAAAACCGCACCATGCCCACGAGATGCTGCTCGCGCAGCATCGCAAGACCGGGATGTTCGTTTTCTTGCGTCAGCGGCGCGGTTATAATGTCGGTGTAATAGCGCCCGACGCCACTGTCGGCGGGGCAGCCCCGTGCCTGATGGATCGAGCGGATTGCCATCAGATCGCTTTGGGTCACCGCACCGCATTCCTTGCGATAGGAAATCACATAGAGCAGTTGAGAGACCGCCCGCCAATCCTGAAACAGCTTGGTGCGGTCTGACAGCGGGCATGGATCGGTTTGGGCGGTGGCAGGGACCGCGAGACACAGAAAAAGGGCGAGCCATTTCAACGGGATCCCTGAAGTTGGCGCGGTTTGGCGTTCTGATAGGTCAGGAGCCTCCGGCGGAAGTATTTTTGGGAAAATCGAATGGGATTATGCATCAGATTTCATCCGCAAAGTGCTTCATGGTGAGGCGGATTGGGTTCGGGGCGGCTTGGCCCAGGCCACAGATCGAGGCGTCGCCCATGGCTTGGCAGAGGTCTTCGAGCAGGTCTTGGTCCCAGCTACCGGCTTCCATCAGTTTCACGGCTTTTTCGCAACCCACGCGGCAGGGCGTGCATTGGCCGCAGCTCTCATCCTCGAAGAATTTGAGCATGTTGAGGGCCGCGTCTCGTGCCTTGTCCTGATCTGAGAGCACCACGATGGCGGCGGACCCGATGAAGGTGCCGTGGGGTTGGAGCGTGTCGAAATCCATGGGGATGTCATTCATGCTGGCCGGGAGCAGACCAGCGGAGGGGCCGCCGGGTTGGTAGGCTTTG
>CAZQMR010000300.1:0-4070 GCA_964594465.1 uncultured Rhodobacterales bacterium | reverse complement strand
GGAGCCATCGCCATGCCACTTCAAATGAACCGAAACGTATTCATCACCTGTGCTGTAACCGGATCGGGCGCGACGCAAGACCGCTCCCCCCATGTGCCCCGCTCTCCAGAGCAAATCGCCAATTCTGCGATTGATGCGGCCAAGGCCGGTGCGGCAGTGGTTCATTGCCATGTGCGCGACCCAGAAACCGGAGCGCCCTCGCGGGATCGCGAGATGTTTCGCGAGGTAACGGACCGCATTCGCGATGCTGAAGTCGATGTCGTGCTCAATCTGACCGCTGGCATGGGCGGCGATCTCGTGCTTGGCGGCGTTGAAGCCCCCCTGCCCGTCGACCCGGCTGGCACAGATATGGCAGGCGCGACTGAGCGCGTGGCCCATGTCGCAGAATGCTTGCCTGAGATTTGCACGCTTGATTGCGGCACGATGAATTTCGCTGAGGCCGATTACGTGATGACCAACACGCCCGGCACCCTGCGCGCCATGGGCAAGATGATGACCGATCTGGGTGTGAAGCCTGAGATCGAGGCCTTTGATACGGGTCATCTCTGGTTTGCCAAGCAGCTGGTCGAAGAAGGCATTTTGGAGCCAAACGCGCTGGTGCAGCTTTGCATGGGCGTGCCATGGGGTGCGCCGGATGACCTCAATACTTTTATGGGTATGGTCAATAATGTGCCAAGTGAGTGGACCTTTTCCGCGTTCTCGCTGGGGCGCAATCAGATGCCCATCGCTGCTGCCTCTGTGCTGGCGGGGGGCAATGTGCGGGTTGGGCTGGAGGACAATCTGTTCCTCGACAAAGGTGTGCTGGCTACCAATGCGCAACTTGTGGAGCGGGCGGTTTCAATCGTGGAGAACCTTGGCGCAAAGATCATTGGGCCGCAGGAGGTTCGCGATCAGCTCGGGCTTACCAAACGCGCGCCCATTTAATCCTCAATTGTTCACCCCTAGCCGAGTGGTTTTTAGATGACCCAAATTTCAAACGCAGCAATCTTGGGCGGTGGCGTCATTGGCGGCGGCTGGCTCGCGCGGCTCATTGAGAGCGGCATCAACGTCAAAGTCTTCGATCCAGACCCGGAAGCGGAGCGCAAGATCAGCGAGGTTCTGGCCGGGGCCGACGCCGCTTATGCCAAGCTGACCATGGCGCCGCGCCCGACCAAGGGGAGCTGGACGATTGTTGCGACCATTGCTGAGGCCGCCAAGGATGCTGAGCTGATCATCGAGGCTGTGCCGGAACGCTTGGAGGTCAAGCAGACAGTTTACGCAGAGGTTGAGACCGCCAACAGCACGGCGATCATTGCCTCCTCCACGTCGGGCATTATGCCTACGGATTTGCAAGCCAAGATGAGCCATCCTGAGCGGTTGATCGTGGCCCACCCGTTCAATCCTGTGTATCTGCTGCCGCTGTGCGAACTGGTCGCGGGCAAGCAAACCGATCCAAAACATATCGATTGGGCCAAGAGATTCTACGCCTCCATCGGCATGCACCCCTTGCATTGCCGCGTCGAGATCGAAGGCTTTCTGTCGGACCGCCTGCAAGAGGCGCTTTGGCGCGAGGCGCTGTGGCTTTTGCATGACGAGGTCGCCACCGCCGAGGAGCTGGACGCCGCCATCGCGTATGGTCCCGGCCTCAGATGGGCGCAGATGGGCACGATGCAGACATTCCATCTGGCCGGTGGCGAAGGCGGAATGCGCGCGATGCTGGCGATGTTTGGCCCCTGCCTGAAATGGCCCTGGACCAAGCTGATGGATGTGCCAGAGCTGACGGACGCCTTTGTTGATATGGTCGGGGATCAGTGTGACACGCAATCTGCACCGCGCAGTCCCCGTGATCTAGAGCGCATTCGCGACGACAATCTGATCGCGATTATGCAGGCGCTCAAGGTCAATGACTGGGGGGCTGGGCGCACGCTGGCGGCCTATGAAAAGCAGCTTTTTGATCAAGGTGCTGCGGCACCTGCAACCGATCTCTCCCAACCGATCCGCACGCTCGATCGCCAAGTTCCGCCTGATTGGACCGACTACAACAACCACATGAACGAGGCGCGTTATCTGCAGTGCTTTGCCGATGCCACGGACGCTTTCATGCGGGTGATTGGCGCGGATGCTGACTATATCGCGGGTGGGCTGAGCTACTTTACGGTCGAAACCCATATCCAGCACATTGACGAAGTGCGCGCGCTTGAGCCGATCTATGCCACCACTCAAGTGATTGAGGGAAAGGGAAAGAAGATGCGTCTGTTCCATAACCTCCACCACGCCGATGGACGCCTGCTGGCGACCGGCGAGCACATGCTGATCCATGTCAGCTTAGAGAGCCGCGCCGCCTGCGATCCTGCTCCCGGAGTCTCTGCCAAGCTTGCAGAGATCGCAGCGCTCCACGCCAAGTTGAAGACGCCCAAAGGCGCCGGGCGCGGCATAGGGCAAGCCCGATGAGTGGCCAGCGCGTTCTCATCACCGCTGGCGCCTCGGGCATTGGCCGGGCCATGGCGAACGGCTTTGCCCAAGCGGGTGCGCGGGTCTGGGTTTTGGACAAGGACGCGGAGGCTCTGCGCAATTGCCCTGACGCCTGGCAGAAAACTCAAGGCTCTGTGACGGATGAGGCCACCATGGCCAAGCTGTTCCAAGCGGTTCAGGATAAATGGGGCGGGCTTGATACCCTCTGCGCCAATGCAGGGATCGCAGGCCCAACTGCAGGCATCGCAGACATCAAACTGGAAGATTGGAAGGCCTGCGTGTCGGTGAACCTTGAGGGCGCATTCCTCGCTGCCAAATACGCGACCCCAATGATGCAAGCGGCAGGCTCCGGCGCGATCATCCTAACCTCCTCCACCGCAGGCATCTACGGCTACCCCAACCGCGCGCCCTATTCGGCTGCCAAATGGGGGGTTATCGGCCTTATGAAAACCCTCGCGATGGAGCTCGGTCCTCACGGCATTCGCGCCAACGCCATCTGCCCCGGCGCGGTCGAGGGCCCACGCATGGAGGGCGTTCTGGAACGTGAAGCCAAGGCTAAAAACATGACCCGCGATCAGGTCTATGCGGGATACGCCGACGGCACCTCGATGAAGAGCTTCGTGAGCGCCCAGGACATTGCCGACATGGCCGTCTTTCTTGCCTCCCCCAAGGCGCGCATGGTCTCAGGCCAAGTCATTGCCGTCGATGGCCACACGGAAAACCCAGACCCAAAACCATCCGCTTGAGCCGCGTTCCCACAAGCACCCACACAGCAGCGAGCCGAGAGTGCTACCTTACCAAAGGCGGCACGCTGCCGAGGCTATCTAAACTTCGGGCGTGCCCCAACCGCCGCCGCCGGGCGTTTGCATCACAAAGAGGTCATTCGGCTTTAGGTCAAGCTCGTCATTGCCCTTTAAATCTACCCGCGTACCATCACTGCGCACCACATAGTTCAGCCCGCGCTCACCGGGCAAACCACCCTCAACCCCAAAAGGATCGGTGTCGCGATGGGAGGACAAGGTCGTCACGGTCATTTCTTCCAAGAACCGCACATCCCGCGTGATGCCACAACCACCAGAATAAGCACCCGCACCGCCCGAGCCTTCACGGATGTAAAATGCTTCGACCCGCACCGGGAAGCGTTTTTCCAAAACTTCCGGGTCGGTCATCAGCGTGTTGGTCATGTGTGAATGTACCGCAGAGGCCCCGTCAAAATCAGGCCCAGCGCCGGTGCCACCGCAAATCGTCTCATAGTTCTGATGCACATCATTGCCATAGACAAAATTGTTCACCGTGCCTTGGCTCCCTGCCAGCACACCAAGCGCACCATACAAGCAATCGCACATGGATTGGCTGACTTCCGTATTGCCCGCGATCACTGCCGCTGGGTATTTTGCGTGCACCATCGTGCCTTCAGGTGCGATGATTTTCAGCGGTGCGAGGCAGCCTTCGTTCATCGGGATATTTGCGCCGACAAGTGTGCGGAACACGTATAGAACCACCGCATGACACACCGCTGACGGTGCGTTGTAATTGCCAGACTGTGGCGATGATCCGGTGAAATCAATCACAGCCTCGCGCGCATCAGCATCCACCGAAACCTTAACCCTGATCTCAGA
>CAZQMR010000299.1:0-4105 GCA_964594465.1 uncultured Rhodobacterales bacterium | reverse complement strand
CGGCGGTAGCCAACACCCATTTTGCGCGCGGCCTTCGAAATCGAGCCGGTTTCCGCGACCAGCCGCAGCAGGTCCACTTTGCCGCCGCCGATCATATCATCGCGTACGTATATCTTAGTGCGCACACCGGGGCGGGCGGTTTGGTCGGTGTCGCGGTGCTTGTTTTTGGGGCGGCTCATGCGAATTGCCTTGCGCAAGGGCGGCACTTGCCTATCAATATGCCAAACTCGACATAATAAACTGCGAACCACTCCATGCGTCACCTGCTCGTCTTTTTTCTTGCTCTGCTGATCAGTGGCTCGGTTCAAGCGGACAGTCAACGGGTGTTGGTGCAATCGACCACCTCGACTCAGAATTCTGGGCTCTATGACTATCTGTTACCGTTTTTCGAAGCTGAGACTGGTTTGGACGTGGATGTGGTTGCGGTTGGCACGGGGCAGGCCATTCGCAATGCCCAGAATGGTGATGCGGATGTGCTTTTGGTGCATGAGAGGGCGTCCGAGGAGGCGTTTGTGGCATCGGGGCATGGTGTGGAGCGGTTTGATTTGATGTATAATGATTTCGTTTTTGTAGGACCGGCTGATGACCCCTCTGACCTTGGTGCCGCAAGTAGCGTGGACGAAGTGCTAAGGGCTTTGCAGAGCGGGAAGGCTCCCTTTGTGTCGCGGGGTGATGACAGTGGGACACATAAGGTCGAGACGCGTTTCTGGCGAGATGCGGGTGGCGTTCCGGCAGCAGATTGGTATCGGGAAACAGGGGCCGGAATGGGGGCCACGTTGCGCGTGGCGGTTGAAATGGATGGATATACCTTGAGCGATCGGGCGACATGGATTGCGTTCAACGGTAAGTCAGATCATCGAATTGTTTTTGAAGGCGATGAATCGCTGTTCAATCAATATGGGGTGATCGTGGTTAACTCAGAGCGCCACCGGCACGTGAATGTAGCAGGGGCTAATCGACTGTCAGAGTGGCTGCGCGGGACGCATGGTCAGGCGTTGATCGCAGCTTATCGGCGAGATGGGCAGCAGCTGTTTTTTCCAAATTCTGAGTGAGGTTTGTGTGGTAAGGCACGGTAAAGACACCCTTTTTCGGCCCATTGCTTCCGTTACTTCTCTAGAGAAGTAACGGAAGCAATTGCAGGGCTGCGCAGCGCGTGAACGGCCCGTAGATTGACCTATGTGACCGGCTTGGTCACCTCATTCAAAAGTTTTCGACGAATGGCGCGAGGATAGTCGGCGTAGCTGCCCGCTTTCACGACAAAGGAGCCGCGCCCACCGATAACACTGTTGCGGAAATATGCGGTGAGATCGTCTTGCGCGCCCTCAATGGCCAGACCGTTGATGACAATCCCTTGTCCTATGATGACGTTGCGCGCGGCCTCCACATCGAAGCCTTCATTCGAAAGCCCATCGCCAGAAACATCGATCACGCGCCGTTCGCAGTTGGGCACGTCAGCGAAGCTGTTTCCCGCTTCCAGCAGGGCATCACCAATTGCGGTGGAAAAGTTGCGCCATTGCCGTGGAATGCGGCGCACATCTTCTGACAGACTGGCAACTTCGTCATGATTGGTCATGTGCCGCCAAGGAATGGATATGTCTTGGCGTGATGTGCCGGACCATTGCATCACCATCAATTGTGCACTGCTTTCGACCAGCGCATCCGCTACAGTTGGATCTGACAATGCGTCTGCAAGCCCGTCCATCTGCAAAGCATACTCGTCACCATCTATAGACCCCGAAACATCTACAGTCAGAGCAAGCGCTACCTTGCAGGCCAACGCGCCTTGGGAAGTTAGCGCTACTAGGGATGCTAGCAGCGCTACTTTGGAGAAAAAACTCCCTACCAATGGCCAGTATTGTCCATGCTGGCCCAAGGCTCGACAGGTGCTAGATGGTCACCGCGTTGCAACAACTCAACCGAGACATTATCGGGCGAACGCACAAAGGCCATGTGACCATCGCGGGGAGGGCGATTTATGGTCACGCCATTGTCCATAAGATGCTGACAGGTCTCGTAAATGTTATCGACGCGGTATGCGAGATGGCCGAAATGGCGGCTGTCAGACGGTAGGCCTTCGTCTCCATCCCAGTTATGGGTCAGCTCAACATGAGCGTTTTCTTGACCCGGAGGCGTCATGAAAACCAGTGTGAAACGTCCTTGTTCACTTTCGTGACGTCGTGTTTCTTCTAAGCCCAGCAAGCGATAAAACGCCATGCTTGCTTCCAAATCGGCGACCCGAACCATCGTGTGAAGATATTCAATGCCCATGGCATCCTCCCATTGTTTGCTTTGGAGGGGAGCGTAAGGGGCGGGGGCGTTGATTTACAAGCTTGTTTTGTCTTATCATGGCCTTATGAAACACATTCCGACACAACCGGACTTCGAAGAGTTTTACTACACCAAAGTTGGTCTGGGCGAAGCCTGTGGTTGCGCGGAGCGGGTCATTGATGTGCATGAATTCAACCGTACCGGCGGGCGCACATCCCATAAACGCGTCCATGTGCAAAAGCCGAAAACCAGCTTTCAAGGGGTGTTACGGCGGCTTGGCTTGCTGTCGCGTCGGCAAGGTTAAACGCTAGTCTTCATCTGGGGCATATTCCAGAATGTCCCCGGGCTGACAGTCAAGCGCATCGCAAATCTTAGACAAGGTTTCAAAGCGTACAGCTTTGACATTTCCTGATTTCAGAAGCGAGATATTGGCCTGCGTGATCCCGACATGCTCTGCCAGCTCTCGCGATTTCATTTTTCGCAAGGCGAGCATGACGTCCAGCCGCACAATGATTTTTCCGGCCATTTCAGACGACACCCGACATTTCTTCCTTTAACTCATAGGCTTCGTCTGCGAGCGCGGCAACAACCCAAAGTGCCGCTCCACAAATCAGGTAAACGCATTCGGCACCGATGATGGGGAGGTCCCATTCGATATCGGGTATCATTTGCGACAAGAGAATGGTCGGCAGAATGCCTTCAACAACAATCGTCGCAATCCAGAGCAGAACCATGCCGCGCCCCATGCGTCGAAGCGTAAGTGCCGCGGTTTTGGAGGCCATTTCGGCACGTTTGGCCAATTTCAAAAGCCTGTGCACAGAGATAAAAATCAACCAAAGTGAATAGAGATAAAGAGCGGCGCATAATCCGGCCAAAACAACCCGCCAAGGGGCAATTGCTGCCTTTTCATCCGGCGCGATCGTGACTTCAAACACGTCTTCCAGCGCTTCAACTTCTCCAATCGCAGCAGAGCCAATCACGCCGATTGCGAGGATGAAAAACAAGATGAATGTCGTGGCCATGATGAACCTCAGGCCAATGGACGTCAGATTTGACATAAGTCGCTCCTTTTTCGGTCTCTTCGTCATGGCGCAAAAATTATCGTAAAACAATAAAAATTATCGTTTGACAGAAAAATTATTCCGCGTTACCCCAAAAGGGCGACATGAGTCGTGGTGACCGTGAGCGGCACCTTACATTCTATTTTTGGAGTATTTCCATGCTGAAAACTATGATTTTCGGTGCAGCCCCGCTGTGCCTGATGACTGCCTGCGCCGGAACCGGTGCTGATTACACACCAATTGTTGACGCGCCACCTAGCCGTGCGCTCACTCAAGACATTGCGGCCTGCAAGGGATTGGCACGATCTGCAAGCTACGCAGGTGCAGATGTTCAAAGCGAAGCGGCCTTGGGCGCGGTCGTGGGCGCCCTTGCGGGGGCATCCGAGGATGGCCGATTGGAGGACGCTATTGGCGGTGCAGTTATCGGTGCTCTGCTTGGTGGCGGCAGCAAAGCTTGGGAGAAACAGGACGTGCGCAAGGACGTTGTGAAGTCGTGCCTGAGCCAGCGCGGCCACCGTGTTGTGGGATAAAATCGCAAAAACGGGGTGCTGCGAGACATCACGCGGCACCCTTCATCTTGACCTGCCCCCGGCACCTCATGCCATATGTGGTATTCACTCGAATCCCCTAGTGCTGAGGAGCCCCAATGCCGTTGACCCCAGAACAACAAGCCGAAATCGACGCGCAGCGTTCTGAAAGCCACTCGACGCTTCGGGCCACAAGCCCCGGCATGGAGGCGCATCTCTACAACGCTATTCCGGTGCTGGATCACGGCC
>CAZQMR010000298.1:0-4112 GCA_964594465.1 uncultured Rhodobacterales bacterium | reverse complement strand
GGCGGTTTTGACGACATGAACGCGCTGGAGCGCGAGGGCAAGCTCGACGCGCTTCTGGCCGCCTAAACGCCGTGCGGGTGGGTTTGGTTCAGCTTTGTGCAGGCGATGACATGCCGGCCAATATCGCGCAGTGCTGTCATCTGATTGCAGAGGCAGCGGACGCAGGTGCTGAGCTTGTGGCCACGCCTGAGGTCAGCAATTTCGTGACGATGGATCGCGCGCGGCAGGCAGAGATGCTGTGCTATGAGGCGGAGGATCCCTGCCTTGAGGCGATGCGTGCGTTGGCAAATATGCGGGAAATCTGGGTGCTGGCAGGCTCTCTGGCGCTCAAAGCGGACCACGGAGATCGCTTCGTAAACCGCTCGTTCCTGATTGATCCCACCGGTCAGATCGTTGGTCGCTACGACAAGATCCATATGTTCGATGTAGAGCTGCCAAATGGCCAACGCTTCGCAGAATCAAGCGCTTATGACGCGGGATCAGAGGCAGTGTTGCAACCAGTTGAAGAGCTGAACATTGGCATGGCCATTTGCTATGACATGCGCTTTCCTGCGCTGGCTCGTAGCCTGTCGCAAGCGGGGGCAGACGTGATTGCCTATCCGTCCGCTTTCACCGTGCCCACAGGACAAGCCCATTGGGAAACGCTGCTGCGCGCCCGCGCTATTGAAACCGGCTCCTATGTTATTGCACCGGCGCAATCAGGCACTCATCCCACCACATCGGGCCGCGAGCGCAAATCATACGGGCACACAATGGCGGTTGATCCTTGGGGTCGGGTGATTTGCGATGCGGGGGAGGCGCTCGGGGTTTTTATGATCGACATTGATGCCGTCGAAGTTCAATCCGCACGCCAGCGCATCCCATCGCTTACTGATTATGCCTACACGGTGGCAACATGAGCGATCCAAAGCTCTCCATGGCGCTGTTCAGCGAAATTCTGGCAATGGACCATATCGCGAAATCTGCGATTGCGAGGTCCCTGCCCAAGGGTATGGAAATTTCGCATTTCGCGGTGCTGAATTACCTGCAAAACCTAAGTGGTGGTGAGCGTTCGCCGGGTCAGCTTGCGCGCAGTTTCAATGTCACCAAAGGGGCTATGACCAACACGCTGAACAAGCTTGAAATCGCCGGATATGTTGCCATCCGACCGGCATGGGAAGACGCGCGCCGCAAGCACGTTGCCATTTCGCCTGCTGGCATCCGCGCCTGCGAAGACGCCCTGGCCGCGCTTTCGCCTTTGGCGCGGTCTATTGAAACGGGACTTGGCGAGGACGAATTGAAGAGCCTGCTCAAGGGCTTCCGACGGTTGCGGATCGCCTTTACGAAGGGCTAAAGCGGGTGGTTATTTGGGCTTCACGCTTGCGGTCACATAATTCACGCTCAAATCGCGTGCAGAGATCGACCAGCTCCAGCCCAGTGGGTTAAAGACGAAGCCTTTGCTGTCAACCGGGTCGAGCCCGGCTTTGCGGATCAGCTCGAACAGCTCGTCGGGGGTGATGAATTTTGCCCATTCATGGGTGCCTTTGGGCAGCCAGCGCATCACCCATTCAGCGCCAACGATGGCCATGGCAAAGCTCTTGGCGTTGCGATTAATGGTCGAGCAGATCATGATGCCGCCGGGTTTTAGCAGCGCAGCACAAGCGTCTGTGTAGGCTTGTGGATCGGCCACGTGCTCCACCACTTCCATGTTCAAAACAGCGTCAAACTGCTCGCCCGCTGCGGCCAAGGCCTCGGCGGTGGTCAGGCGGTAGTCGATCTCTAGCCCCATTTGCTCTGCATGAAGTTGTGCCACGGGGATATTCCGCTCGGCGGCATCGGCCCCCACAACAGTCGCGCCAAGCCGTGCCATAGGTTCAGCCAAAAGGCCGCCACCGCAGCCGATATCTAATATCCGCAAGCCCTCAAACGGTTTTTCACCAGTCATGTCGCGACCAAATTCAGCGCTGATCTGATCGACAATATACTGCAACCGAGTCGGGTTGAGCATATGGAGCGGCTTGAATTTGCCGTTCACATCCCACCACTCAGCCGCCATTGCTTCGAACTTCGCGACTTCAGCGGGGTCAATTGTAGTTGTATTCATTGCTTTTTCTCCCGCTTATGGTGCGTAATTGCTGGCCTCAGCTCTCAGATAGCACTATATGGCGCATATGCCAGAGAGCCAAAAGAGCGCAGGGCGTACGCCCTCATTGTATCCCCCTCGTGAACCCTTCGCCCAGCGCATGATGGACATGCCCGGCGGGCACCGGGTTTATGTGGAGCAATGTGGCCACGCGGATGGCATGCCGGTTGTGGTTTTGCATGGCGGCCCCGGTGGCGGTTGTAGTCCCGGGATGCGGCGCTATTTCGATCCCGCGCATTATCGCACAGTGCTGTTTGATCAGCGTGGCTGCGGGCGCTCGCAACCTGCGGCGAGCATTGAAAACAACACGACATGGGATTTGGTTGCGGATATCGAGCGCATTCGGGTTGAGCTTGGCATCGACAAATGGATCGTGTTTGGCGGCAGCTGGGGCGCGACGCTGGCACTGATCTATGCGCAAGCCCATCCAGACCGGGTAAGCCATCTGGTGCTGCGCGGCATCTTTTTGATGACGCAGCGCGAGTTGGATTGGTTTTACGGCGGCGGTGCGGGGAATTTCTGGCCCAAGGAGTGGGATCAGTTCCGCAACATGGTGCCCGAGGCCGAGCAGGGCGATCTGATCAAGGCCTATCACAGCCGCCTTTTCAGCGATGATCTGGAAACCCAGACCCGCTTTGCACGCTCCTGGACCGCGTGGGAAAACGCGCTGGCCTCCATGGCGCCAAGCGGGCGTGGCATGACAGGTGGCGCTTATGCCCGTGCCTTTGCGCGGTTGGAGAACCATTATTTCACCCATGCGGGCTGGCTCGAAGAAGACGGCCAGATCCTGCGCGACATGCCCAAGATCGCTGATATTCCTGGTGTGATTGTGCAGGGCCGCTACGACATGATCTGCCCCCCTGTGATGGCCCATAAGCTCAAGGCGCTCTGGCCAGCGGGGCGCATCGCAGTGATCCCGGATGCCGGTCATGCGCTGAGCGAGCCTGGGATTGCGGCGGAGCTGGTTGAGACGATGAACGCCATTCGGGATGTTGGCTAACTTCACGAGAGGTCTTCGCATAGTTTCCAAATCTCAAAGCTAGGCCGGGCTGGCTCACATCATGCCGTCCATTCCGTCCATGTCAGGCATCGGTGGTGTCGATTGGGGTTGAGCTGGGCCGGGAGCACTGGGGGCAAGGATTGACGATCGAAGCGCTTGCGGCGGTGGTGACGCATTGCTTAAACGAACTTGGAATGGTGCGGCCGGAGAGCGATTGATTCAAAAGCCAGACCTAAGCCGGGCGCGGGCTTGCCCGTGGGATGGCGCTCTTAAATCCTAGCGAAGTACTTTATCTCAGCCACATCCGCGCATCGCGGCAGCTTTGTACAAACTCCACCAAAGCGCCAGCCCGCCGGGACGGGCAAGCGCTCGCCCGGCGCCTTCGGCTTGATTCCGGGCGGGGTTAGTTGTCATACCCACAAAAGAAAAGGGGCCCCGCAAGGCCCCCTTCAAACTTCAAAATTAAGCCGGGCTGGCTTACATCATTCCGCCCATTCCGCCCATTCCGCCCATGTCAGGCATCGCAGGTGCTGCACCTTTTGGCTCAGGCTTGTCAGCGATCATGGCTTCAGTTGTGATCAAGAGACCAGCAACGGATGCCGCATCTTCGAGCGCTGTACGGCAAACCTTGGCAGGATCGATCACGCCGAATTTGAACATGTCGCCATATTCTTCGGTCTGCGCGTTAAAGCCAAATGCCTTGTCCTTGCTCTCGCGGATTTTGCCCGCAACAACAGCACCGTCAACACCCGCGTTTTCAGCGATCTGACGCAGCGGAGCTTCGAGCGCGCGACGCACGATCTGGATGCCAGCATCCTGATCAGAGTTGTCACCTGTCATGCCTTCGAGCGCCTTGGCACCCTGAACCAGAGCAACACCACCACCAACGATGACGCCTTCCTGAACCGCAGCACGTGTCGCGTTCAGCGCATCGTCAACGCGGTCTTTGCGCTCTTTCACTTCGATTTCTGTGTTGCCACCAACGCGGAT
>CAZQMR010000297.1:0-4161 GCA_964594465.1 uncultured Rhodobacterales bacterium | reverse complement strand
GGTGAGTGGGTGATTGTTCAAAGCTATGCAAACGGGACATCGTGCATCGTTGCCATGGGCGAACATTGGGAAGACAGCATCACTGGTCCTGCCTAATCAAAAGTTCCATTGAGACAACCGTCGCCGAGGTTTATGGTGGCCTTTGATACCATTTGAACGACCGCTTTCATTCGTACCGCCTTTAGTCTTAGCACCTGCAGCGAACTTCCGCTTCCCCCCATTCCGGCCTAAAAATTCGTAAGCCTCTGGGCAATGAATTGCAAACTTTGAAGCAAAGGATTGACCTCTGAAAACCGATCCTTTAGGGGTTCGTTCAACGCGCGGGCGTTGTGTAATGGTAAGACCTCAGCCTTCCAAGCTGATGATACGGGTTCGATTCCCGTCGCCCGCTCCAAGCCTCACAATCACACAAACTTGCGGCAATCCGCCCCGTCTGATGGCTTGTGAAGCCTTCCCAGCATTGCTACATCTGCCTGCGCTAAAAGACGCTCCCTGATCGAACCGCTCAGCGCCCTTGCAGCAGACGAAAAGACCAAGGGCAGTGCTATGACCGATACCAATCAAGAACGCGCGAAATCACGCAAAATCGGCCCCTTGCGCGGCCTTGCCCCCTTTCTTGCCCCCTACCGCCTGCTCATCGTCGCGGCCCTCCTCGCCCTCATCATCACCGCCAGCCTCTCGCTGATCCTCCCACTTGCCGTGCGCCGCGTCGTGGATGGCTTCCTCGACCAAAGCACCAACCTGCTTGACCAGTATTTCTCCGCCGCCATCGGCATCGCCGCCCTCCTCGCCCTCTTCACCGGCCTGCGCTACTACGTCGTCACGCGCCTTGGCGAGCGCGTCGTAGCGGACATCCGCATGGCCGTCTATGACCGCGTCATCGGCCTCAGCCCTGCCTTCTTTGAGCGCATCATGACCGGCGAAGTGCTCTCGCGCCTCACCACCGACACCACGCTAATCCTCTCCCTCATCGGCTCGTCCATCTCCGTCGCCCTGCGCAACGTGCTGATGCTCTTTGGCGGCCTCGCCTTCATGCTTTTCACCGCCCCCAAGCTCACCGGCCTCGTGCTCCTGCTCGTGCCAGCCGTCGTCTTCCCAATCCTCACGCTGGGCCGCCGTTTGCGCAAACTCTCGCGCGTCTCTCAGGATCGCATCGCCGAAAGCAGCGCCGAGGCCTCCGAAACCCTCCAAGCCGCCCAAACAGTCCAAGCCTACACTGCCGAAACCCCCAGCCGCATCAAGTTTCGCGACGTGACCGAGCTCTCCTTCGACGCCGCAAAATCCCGCATCCTGACCCGCGCCATCATGACCATGATCGTGATTTTCCTCGTCTTTGCTGGCATTGTCGGCGTGCTCTGGATCGGGGCCAACGATGTGCGCTCAGGCGTGATGTCCGCAGGCCAACTCGTGCAATTCCTGATCTACGCCATCCTCGTGGCTGGCGCCGTCGCCGCCCTCTCAGAAATCTGGGGCGAGCTGCAACGCGCCGCCGGGGCCACCGAGCGCCTCGTCGAACTCCTGCACGTCACCGACACCATCGAAGACCCGGCCAACCCGATCAAAGCCCCCGAAACCCTGCAAGGTGCCATCGGCTTTGACGCGGTCACCTTCCGCTACCCTGCCCGGCCAGAAGTCGCCGTCCTCGACAATTTCAACTTCACCGTCAAACCGGGCGAAACCGTCGCCATCGTCGGCCCCTCCGGAGCAGGCAAATCCACCCTCTTCCAACTGCTCATGCGCTTCTTTGACCCCGACGCAGGCACCATCACGCTCGACCAAATCCCCTTGCGCGACATGGCTCGCGAAGACCTACGCCGCGCCTATGCCATGGTCCCCCAAGACCCGGTCATCTTCGCCACCTCGGCGCTTGAAAACATCCGCTTTGGCCGCCCCACTGCATCCGATGCCGACGTTCACGCCGCCGCCAAAGCCGCCGCCGCCCATGACTTTCTCGCCGCCCTGCCCGATGGCTATGACACTTTCGTGGGCGAGCGCGGCGTCATGCTCTCAGGCGGTCAAAAGCAGCGCATCGCTATCGCCCGCGCCATCCTGCGCGACGCGCCAGTCCTGCTGCTCGATGAAGCCACCTCCGCACTCGATGCAGGCTCAGAGCGCGCCGTACAACAAGCGGTCGAAACCCTCAGCGCCAATCGCACGACCCTGATCGTCGCCCACCGCCTTGCCACCGTCAAAAAAGCCGACCGCATTATCGTTCTGGATCAAGGCGTTATCGTCGACCAAGGCACCCATAACGAACTCGTCGCCAAGGGCGGTCTTTACGCCGAGCTTGCCCGGCTACAATTTACCGATGGCCATCTGGAACAGGCTTAAGCCCAAGAATCTGCGCCTTAAGCCCCCCGCCCAAAAGTTTCAAGCCTGCAATGTAGCGCATTGTGAGCCCCACCTCTTGACGGTAAGGTAAACCCAACAACCAACCACCAAGAGGGGTACCACTATGGGACTGTGGAGTTTTGTAAAAGGCGCTGGAAAATCAGTTTTCGGCTCCGCTGAAGCCAAAGAAGCACCAGCAGAGGCGCTGACCAAAGAGGTCGCTGATCTCGGTCTGGATGCCACTGGTCTGGATATCGCAGTTGAAGGCGAAAAAGTCGTCGTCACTGGCGAAGCTGTCAGCCAGGAGATGAAAGAGAAAGTCATCCTTGCAATGGGCAATGTTGAGGGCATCTCCGAAATCGAAGACACCGCGTCAACGCAAGATAGCGCGCCCGAAGCCACCACCCATACCGTGGAAAAAGGCGACACGCTCTGGGCCATCTCGTCCAAGCATCTGGGCAATGGCGCCCGCTATGAGGAAATCTTTGAGGCCAACCGCCCCATGCTTTCCCACCCGGATAAAATCTACCCCGGACAAGTGCTCCGCATCCCGGCCAAGTAATTCAAATTACGAGGCATCGGCCCCGCGCCGGTGCCTCACCCCCTGCTTGTTTCACGTCTAAACTATACGTCGAAACACCATCACATCGCGCATCGCTAATCTAGCAGCGCAATCAGGGTAGCTAAGCCTCGATTGACTTAAACCAATCGAACGAGGGTACTACCATGAATAAGCAAATCGCCGAATTTATCGGCACATTCACACTTGTCTTGCTGGGCTGTGGCTCAGCTGTCATCGCTGGCGCCGATATCGGCCTCACTGGCATCAGCTTCGCCTTTGGCCTCGCCCTCATCGGCATGGCCTACGGTATCGGCAACGTCTCTGGCTGCCACATCAACCCAGCCGTGTCGCTCGGCATGGTAGTTGCAGGGCGCATGACCATGCCCGAAGCGATCAAATACATCATCGCACAAGTCGCCGGTGCCATCGTGGCAGCGCTCGTGCTCTTGATGATCGCAAACGGCAAAGCGGACTATAGCGTTGCTGAAAACGGTCTTGGCCAAAACGGCTGGGGCGCTGGCTACCTTGGCGAATACGGCATGATCTCGGCCTTCATCTTTGAAGTCGTCGCAACATTCCTCTTCATGGTCGTCATTCTCGGCGCAACTGGCTCCGGCGCACCTGCTGCCATGGCAGGCCTCGCCATCGGTCTCGCCCTCGTCGTAATCCACCTCGTGGGCATCAACGTGACCGGCGTATCCGTGAACCCAGCTCGCTCGATCGGCCCTGCGCTCTTCGCAGGCAGCACAGCGATCCTACAGCTCTGGCTCTTCATCGTAGCACCAATCATCGGTGCCGCAGCCGCCGGTGCGCTCTTCAAGAGCGGCCTGCTTGATGCCCCAAAAGCGGACGAAGCTGACGCATAAGGCGCCGAAGTTTCAATAAGTTAAGATGCAGCGGGCAGCCAATACTGCCCGCTGCATCCTTTTTTGCACTTTCCAAATTCTAAAATCGCCAAAACATCATTAATAATTTGCTATTTGATACTCCCAAAAGTTACCCTCTTCGACGGCGGGAAGACCATTTTTAAGCGTTTGGAATCAATATAAATTACCCAGTTGCCGAAAACGAGCAAGGTCGGCTTGCAACTGTTAACTCTCTAAACATTTTTGGCACCGAGCCTGAAGCCGCCTTTGACGATCTGACCGATCTAGCCGCCCAAATCGCTCAAACTCCTATCGCACTGGTTAACATTGTTGGCGATGAAACGATTTGGATCAAATCCCGGCGCGGCACCCCGCCCGACTTGGCCGAGGCTCCGCGTGGTG
>CAZQMR010000296.1:0-4191 GCA_964594465.1 uncultured Rhodobacterales bacterium | reverse complement strand
AAACAATCTTCAAAGGAAAGACCCGGTTGTATCCCGGGTTTTTTCTTTTTTGGGGTCAAGATTTTTCCAAACTCGCTAACGAGAGTTTCAAGCCAAGTTTCTTATGCGTTGATCTTGCGCACAGCCTGACTTTAGTTTGGCGGACAGTTTAATCCATTTGTTTGTTGGTTCAGAAATGAAAATTACGTTCTTTGGCATCTGCACAGCGTTGCTCACCGCAGTTTCAAGCGGCGCACTCGCCGTCACCTTCTTTGATAACGGCACATCAAGTGTCATCAGTACGGATATCCAAGACAGCATTTATCTTTGGAGCGGCGCATCGGTCGAAGTAACAACAGGCGGCAAAGTTACAGTCCCGAACCAAGGATTTGCACCAATCACTATGGGCGCCGTGGTTGACGAAGGGTCAATGCTATCGGTCAGCGGCGGCACCATCGTGGGCGGTGGCCCTCAAGGACCAGATGAAGGAACCGGAGATGGGGTCATTGTTGGCGACAGCAGCTTCACAATGACCGACGGAGAGGTCCGCGCAGGCAGCGGCGCCTTCACACAAGGACCCGTCGGGCGTGGCATCCACGCCGTTCGCAGCCAAGTCACAATCGCTGGTGGCTCGGTCCAAAGCCGCGATCCAGCAACCTTTGGCAGATCCAGTCCTGCGTTAGATTTCTTGGACACCATGTTTGATATTTCAGGCGGAACCTTCACAACCGGGGGCGGCTCGTTCGGAGAAGCAGTGGCCACCTTTGCAGGAAGAAGTGGTGGACGTATCAGTGGCGGCACTTTCACGCATCACGCGGGCATTCTACCGGTCGTAACGCCTGCAATTTTTCTTCGCGATAAAACCCAGCTCTCAATCAGCGGGGGCGTCTTTACCTCCGGCTTCTCGCTCTTTGACAATTCACTACTCAACATCGCTGGCATGGGATTGACCCAAAATGCAGACGGGCTGGTGACAGGCACCCTCTCCGACGGCACAGCTTTTTCTCAAGTGATCCTGCTCTCAGACTCAGCAGTGCTGCTCCTGCAAAACTCCGTATCACCGATCCCACTGCCCGCAAGCCTGCCACTGCTTTTGGCTGGCTTGGTTGGGTTGGCAGGATTGCGGCGCAAGATCAGCTGATCAAGCGCTTAAACCAGCCCTTCTTCTCACCGTCTTCGCCCTCTTCCCCGTCCTCAACGTCACCATCATTGCCTTCAACGACATTCTGAAAGTTCTCAAAGAACTGATCCGCCATCTTCTTGGCAAACCCATCAATCAACCGCGAGCCAAGCTGTGCCAGCTTCCCGCCAACCTTAGCATCCACGCCGTAAGTCAGCTCCGTGCCGCCCTCCACGTCCGCCAAAGAAACATCCGCCGCGCCCTTGGCAAATCCAGCCGCGCCGCCTTTGCCCTCACCAGCGATTTTGTAACTCACACCCTCAACAACATCCGACAGCGAAACCGCACCCTTAAACGTCGCCTTCACCGGCCCGACCTTCTGCACAACCGTCGCCTCAAATCCATCACTGGGCGAGCCCGTCAGTTCCTGACAGCCCGGAATGCACGCCTTAAGCACCTCCGCCTCGTTCAACGCCGCCCAAACCGTCGCCCGATCCGCCGCAATCACCCGTGTCCCTTTGAGTTCCATCTCTTCGCTCCTCAGTTCTGGTTCCCGAAGACCTAAGCCTTGCGCCGCCCAATGACAATCAATCCATTCGCCTTAGGCCAAACGATAAGGCAACACGCCGCGGGTATTTGGATCAATCGTCAGTGAGCGCTCCAACGGCGGCAAGGAGCGTTGATGGCAATTGTCCCGCTCACAAATCCGGCAGGAAATCCCGATTGGCTCAAAGTTCGCCGCATCCTGCAAATCAAACTCATCCGCGTAAACCAGCGCATCCGCATGCTCGACCTCACAACCCAACCCCATCGCAAAGCGCGGCCTTGGCGCGGTGTGCCCTCGCGACGGTTTGGAAATATCCCGCGCCAGGCAGAAATACCGCACCCCATCAGGTGTTTGCGCCAATTGGCACTGCGTCTGACCCGGCGTTTCAAAAGCACGATGCACATTCCAAAGCGGGCACGCCCCGCCAAAGCGCGCAAACTGCAGCCGCGTGGCCGAATGCCGTTTGGTAATGGTGCCCGCCGGATCCACCCGCACAAAGAAAAACGGCACGCCTTTGGCGCCGGGCCGCTGCAACGTCGAAAGCCGATGGGAGACCTGCTCAATCGACGCCCCAAAAAGATGCGCCAACTGATCCAGATCATGGCGCGTTTCCTGTGCGGCGCTCGCAAAATCCCCATAAGGCAGCACCGCCGCCCCCGCAAAGTGATTGGCCAGACCAATGCGCGCAATCTGATGCGCCTCATCTGAGCGGAACTTAGCCAGATCGAGCGTAGCCTCCAGCAACTCCCCATGATCGAGCAGCGCAATCTGGTGCGCGAGCTGAAACGCCAGCGTCTCCTTTGAGGATTGCGCCGACAAGCTCAGCACCCGCCCCGCCGGATCATAGCCCCGCAACGCCGCATCCCACTCGATACGCACGTCTACGCCATGCTGCGCCTCCAACCACGCCACACCTGCTGCGATCTTATCCTGCCCCTGAAACGCCGCCCGCTGAGCAAAGCGCTCTGCGGCGCGATCCACACTGTCGATATAGTTGTCGCAATAGTGGAAAAAATCGCGCACCTCCTCCCATGGCAGCGGCGCCAAGCCCGAGCCATCCCGCGCAATCGCCTCATCCAGCGAGGCAAGCTGCTCATGGCTGCGCTTATAGGCCTGATGCAGCTCCAAAAACGCATGGGCTAAAAGCGGCGCGTTGGATGCCATAAGCTGCAAATCTGCATTGGGCGGGGAGACTTCGGCAAAAACCGGATCCGCCAGCGCCTCACGCATGTCTACAACCATCCGCGCCGCCTCATCGACCGAAAGCTGCGCCACATCAAAGCCAAACTTCTGCACAAGGCCAAGCATCACCGCCGCAGACAAGGGGCGGTGGTTGTTTTCCATTTGATTGAGATAGGACAGCGAAATGCCAAGCTCACCAGCAAACGCTTTTTGGGTCTTGCCATAGCGCATGCGGGTCTCGCGCAGCTTCACACCTGCATAAATCTTTTGATCGGCCATTTGAGCAACTTTGCAAACTGAACTAGCCGGAATTGTAACTTTGCGAAATAGTGACTGCAAGAGGCGTCAAACAGCCTTACAAACCACTAATATCACTCACTAAAATCGAGGTTTCTTTCCGTTACTTCTCTAGAGAAGTAACGGAGCAGGCCTCAAGAAATTCGCTCTCGGATCGCCTTAAACAGCCCCACCGTGGCCAAATCGCCGCTCAAATCCAGTGGTGCCGCGCAAGACGAATGCCGCGCCAAAACCAGCCCAGCCTTGCGATCCACCAGCAAATTCTGCCCATGAATCCCAAGCCCCATCAAGATCGGCCCCTCATCCCGCAGGCAATACCATTTGGAGCGGTAATGCATAGCAATCCCCGGCATATCCGGCGCAAAACTCCCGTTGTCCCACGCCTCAGGATCACCGCCCGTTTCCAGATCATCCACCCAAGCCGCGGGCACAATCCCGGCCCCGCCCTCAACCAACATCTGCCCCACTCGCGCTAAGTCCCGGCTGGTCATGCAAACACCGCCAGCACATCTTGGTGCGCCCAGTCGATCCACCGTGATATAGGCCGCCTCTTCCGCCCCCAAGGGCTGCCAAAACCACTCGGAAAACACCTTCGCATAAGGCTGCCCGGTTGCACGCTCGATCACCCAGCCTAGCAGATCGGTGCAAGGTGACATGTAGTCAAACGCCCCACCATGGGGGCCCTTGCTTTCCGTCAGCGTCGCAAAGAAGCTGCGCAAATCGCTTGGGGTTTCGCCATCCTCAAGCGGGTTCCAATTTGTCGCTTTGCGGTACTCGATAATGGGCCCAGAGGTGGCGAGGTAATTCTCCACGAAATGCAGCCCCGTGCGCATATCCAACAACTGCCGCACCGTCGCGCCCTTAAATGCAGTTGCTTCCAGTTCCGGGACATACTGCGTCACCGGCGCGTCAACATGGAGCAGCCCTGCCTCATTCAAGATACCGCAGAGCAGACCCAACATGCTCTTGGACACCGACATCAAAATATGTGGATCCCGCGCGGTCATTGTCCCGGTATAGCTCTCATGGATCATCTTGCCATGGTGCAAAATCACGAGGCCGTCGA
>CAZQMR010000295.1:0-4220 GCA_964594465.1 uncultured Rhodobacterales bacterium | reverse complement strand
GGTGATGCCGTCTTCTTCCATAGAGATATTGCGGAACAGACGATCAGCAAAGCCGAACTTTTGGGCCAGCAAGCCGATGATCTCTTGATCGGGCTTACTTTCAAACAGTGGCTCAACCACTTTCTCACGCCATTGGATCGAGCGATTGGACGCTGTCACCGAGCCGTAAGTTTCGAACTGCGTGGACGCAGGCAGCAGGTAAACGCCATCCTCGCGATCATGCAGCACCGCAGAAACCGTTGGATAAGGGTCAATCACGACCAACATATCCAGCTTCTCCATGGCGGTTTTCATTTCCGCCATTCGGGTCTGCGAGTTTGGCGCGTGGCCCCAGAACACCATGGCCCGGACTTTTTCCGGGTTGTCCATATTGTCTGGATCTTCCAGCACCCCATCAATCCAGCGGCTGACCGGAATACCTGTGAGGTTCATCAGGTTCTTGTCTTTACCATCAGCACCTTTGGTGGTCGCGAATTGACCCTTCAGCCAATCCATGTCCTCGCCCCAGACGCGTCCCCAATGAGCCCAAGAGCCCGCTGACAGACCGTAATAGCCCGGAAGTGTGTGGGACAGAACGCCCAGATCGGTCGCACCTTGCACGTTATCGTGGCCGCGGAAGATGTTCGTACCACCGCCCGATGCGCCCATGTTGCCAAGAGCCAGCTGCAAGACACAGTAAGCCCGGGTGTTATTGTTCCCGTTCGTGTGCTGCGTCCCACCCATACACCAGATCACGGTGCCGGGACGGTTATTGGCCATTGTGCGAGCGACACGGCGAAGCTGGCTGCCCGGCGCACCGGTCACACGCTCAACTTCCTCAGGTGTCCATTTCGCGACTTCTTCGCGAATTTGGTCCATGCCCCAAACACGGGTGCGGATGAACTCTTTGTCCTCCCAACCGTTTTCGAAGATGTGCCACAGGATGCCCCAAACCAATGCGACGTCCGAACCGGGCCGGAAGCGCACATATTCATCAGCATGTGCGGCCGTACGCGTGTAGCGCGGGTCGCAAACAATCACCGGCGCGTTGTTCTGCTCTTTGGCACGCAGAACGTGGAGCAAAGAAACCGGATGCGCCTCGGCAGGGTTACCACCGATGATGAAGATCGCTTTGGAGTTATGGATGTCGTTGTACGAGTTCGTCATCGCCCCGTAGCCCCAAGTGTTGGCAACACCGGCAACCGTGGTCGAGTGACAAATCCGCGCCTGATGATCCACGTTGTTCGTGCCCCAATAGGCAGCAAACTTGCGGAACAGATAGGCCTGTTCGTTGTTATGCTTAGCAGAGCCGAGCCAGTAGACGCTGTCAGGACCGCTTTCCTGACGGATGTTCATCATCCCGTCGCCGATCTCGTTGATCGCGGTCTCCCAAGAAATGCGCTTCCACTCGCCATTCTCTTTTTTCATCGGGTATTTCAGGCGACGCTCACCATGGGCATGCTCGCGAACCGAGGCCCCTTTGGCGCAATGGGCACCCAGATTGAACGGGCTGTCCCAGCCGGGTTCTTGCCCGACCCAAACCCCATTATCAACCTCTGCCACAACCGTGCAGCCGACCGAACAATGGGTGCAAACTGATTTGATGTTTTGAACCGCACCCGCGACCTGGGATTGCGCACTGGCCTTTTGGACCGTGCCACCAAGGGCGCTCACTGCGGCAAGGCCACCAACGGCCAAACCGGATCCGCGCAAAAACGCGCGTCTGTCAACGGTGGTTCCTCCCACCCGAGACAGCAAGCTCTCATTGCGCGCGCGGCGCGGAGCTCCGTTTGTCTTCTTCTTAAGCATTTCATTCCTCCCGTGCTGGACCCAAAATTGAGCCCCTTGCTTGGTACTTTTGGTCTCTCTGGCGTCAGGGCGTCACGCAACCGTCAGCGTTAAAACGAGAGCAGCGTCCGGCGGCTTTAGAACCGGGCGCTGTCGAAATAGGCCCGTGTATGGGCATTGTCCTGCATCAGCTCACCGCTTGGATCGAGATCCGCTGCTTCAGCCGTTTGAGGAGCCACAGTTGCCGCTGCAAGTGCTGCAGGTGCGGAAACGCTGGCGAGCTTGAGGAAATCACGGCGGCTATTGCCCGCCTCCTCTTTCTTGCTCATATCGCTCTCCTTCACTTTAGAGGATTGGGTGTGCACGTCCCAACCCGGTTACGCGGGGGCTTCCCCCGCCAGACGAAAGGCTTCGCGCTCAATTTCCATGAACACACGCCCAATTGCGCCAACCGGCGCATAGAAAACCGCCGATTTGGCAGCCTCCAAATCTGTGAAAAAATGTTCGGCCCAAGGGCCAATATGTCGGTTAAAAAACTCGGCCTGTTTGCTCAGATCAACTGGTTCGCCAAAGCGTCCCATGATCAAACCGGCCATCATTTCACACAAGCTTGCGATGTTATCCTCGGGCTCAAACACATTGGCCGCACGCACGATGCCAAGATTGGACATGTCCTCGCGCAGCTGCGCCAGCGGCTTCTCGTTGAGGAACCCGGTCATGTAAAAGCTGGCAAAGGGCAGCAGCTCACCGCGCCCCATGCCCACGAAAAGCGCGTTATATTCCCGCTCGGCGCTTTTCTCATTGGCGGCACTGGCAACCCGCGACAGAGCGATAATGCCCTTGCCCAGATCGGTTTCATCGCCGCTCAGTGAAGCCGTTTTTGTCAGGACGTCTTTTTGCGGTGGCCGCGCCAAAAGCGAGCCCAAAAAGTTATAGAGGTCCGCACGTAGTACGTCCTCCTCCGCAATGTGATCATGCGCAACTGACGCGTTCACACGTATCTCCTCCCGAGTTTTGCTTGCCCGCTGCTATTTAAGGATGCGCGGACTTGTCGCAGAGTAAACCCTGAGGCGTGTCGATTGACCAGCAATTTATGTGGATTGGTCTAAAAAAGTTACCCGTTTTCAGAAAAACTAAAGCGCATACGGGGTTTCACGAGGGATTCTGGCTCAAATTCTGGCTCTGAATAGGCCGCAATCTGCGCATCAGGCGGTTCCGGCAAACTGTCTTCAATTGCGACAGATTCTGTCGGGATTTCCTCTTCAGCCACATCATCAGGCTCCGGCTCGGCTTCCTCCTCAGCCAAATCGACACCCTCTTCAGCCGCGTCCTCGTCGTCCTCAAGGATCTTCTGGATCATGCCCTTGCCGACCTGATAGACCGTCTGCATGTTCTCAATCACCGTGGCCGCGTCGGTGAAGTCCTCACCGTAATCGACCAGCCCATCCACATTGGCCAGCGTCGGATTGGTCAGCCACAGCTTGCGCAGCGCCCGGTTGCGCAGCCGCTCTGGCACCCGAGCTGTCATGAAGGCGGCAAAATCGTCGCCTTCCTCCAAGCTATCCGGGTCCGGCAGCTCATATTTCTCCAACAGTTCTGCGTCCGACAGTTCCTCGTCTTCATCAATCTCCGGGGCCGCTTCAACAATCGGCTCAGCCGCCGCCTTTTCCTCAGCAACAGCCGCCTTACGCCGCGACCAAAAATCTCCCCGGCTCATTGCAGCCTCCGCTTGGCCGCAGGCGCGCGATACACATCGGCCACCTGTTTGATGCGCACATCGCCAATCCCATCCTCGGCCAAATCAATCCGCTTTTTGTCCCGCTTGCGCTTCACAAAAACCTCGTCCTCGTGATGGGCCTCAACAAATTCCCTGATCCAAGCAATCAGCCCCGCAGGCATCGGCACGGCCTCCACCACTTCCTCGCCGCTATCGAGATAATCTTGCGCCTCATAGGGCGAGGCCGTCACCATATGCAGCACCATGTCATGCGTGCTCTCAGGGTCATCATCTCGGCGCAAGACGACGTAAACCTGCGGCGGCGATTGCGACAGCCCCGTCAGATAAGCCTCCGTTTCACCGCGAAACAGCTCCATCGTAAGCGTGCCCGCGTGGTACTCCACCGCATCCCCTTCGCGGCGCAGCTCCGCCCAATTTGCAGGCCCAGCGCCCGGCAAAACCGCCACCGGCACCCAGTTCCAAGTCGCCCAGCGCGTCACACCCGGCGTGCGCCGCACCACCACGCCCACAGGCAGGGAGACCGTTTTTTGCATCACGTCCTCAGCCAAAAATTTCGCCTCCCCTTCTTTACCGCGCTCCCAAAACCGGGCTTACTGCGGTTCGGAGTGAAGTCTAGGGCGCAAGGCCTTCGAGTGTCCAGCCGAATACAAAAGGGTTTTCTTAAATGACTAAGTCATTGATTTTATGTGATTGCGAGGGGTCGCAAACCCTAGAT
>CAZQMR010000294.1:0-4260 GCA_964594465.1 uncultured Rhodobacterales bacterium | reverse complement strand
TAACCAAACCTTAACCAACGCCGGACCCAAACCAATGCGCCCCATTGCCCTCGCCCTAGCCCTAGCCGCCTGCTCCTCCCCCAGCCTCAAATACACCGGCCAAGAAGCCACCCGCGCGGAGATCAACGGCTGGGTCATTGATGTCTACCAGAAGGGCACGGACGCGCAGGCGATACGCCTCAACAGCATCATGCTGCCCGACCCCGAAGACATGCACCACTACGGCACCATCGCGATGGAGCGCGCCACCGGGTGCAAGGTCATTCCAAGTTCAAAGAAGGGCAACGCCGTGGTCCTAAACGCCAAGCTGCGCTGCCCAAAGGCGTAGATCAGTAGATGTGACCGCCATGCCCGTGGCCATGTCCCCGGCCGCGCCCTTTGCCACGACCTTTGCCAAAGCCACGCCCCTTGCCGAACCCGCGTCCACGGCCCCAGCCGCCGCCACGGCCAAAACCACGGCCTCGCCGCGCAACTTCTTCGTTCAGGCTGTCCACAAACCCATCCTGCGTCTCAAGCGCCTCATGCAGGCTCACGCTCAAGGCATCATCCACGCTCAGCACGGCAGGTTTGTTCTTCACAAAATCCCGCAGCGCCACAATATCCGTGCGATCCGCCAGTTCATCCAAAGTATTGAGATCTTCCGGCACATAACCCGCACCGCCACTCATCCGCGCTGCAAGCAAAGCCGCTGATAGCGTAATCCAAAACGTTCGTTTCATACTAAATCCCCGTAAAGCTATGGGAATAGTTAACCGAATATGAATAAGAAGCGCCAGCGGTATTTAACTCTTAACAAGAAATGAACGTTTTTGGCTAAAAAGCAGCCAAATGGTGTGATTTTTTATACATTGTTAAGAGTTCAGGACCGTGCAGTGCATTGCACGTGCCATATGCGTGGCGGAACTGTGCGTCTTATCTGTGCACGCCAGCAGGCCGGTACATCAGAATTAAAATACATGAAATCAAGCAGATAAAGGCGGGGGCCGCATCTATCACAGGCGGGAAATTCACATGATACCAAATCGCACCGCCCGCAATCATCCCAAGCCCCAACGCCGACACTTTCCGCAAGCTCGGCAAAAACAGGGCAATCACTCCAAGGACTTCCAGGCCACCGATGGCGAAACCTGCATTTTTGGGCCAACCCAGATCAGCAAAGCTCACATGGAACTGCGGCATGCTCATCAGCTTACCAACGCCCCCCGCGCCGAAAATAATGACGACAATCACAAGCGCAAAAAAGTGAAGCCTTGGCCCCAGAAAGTTCATATTCCACCCAATTGCCGTTACTTTACAGATACTTGAAGCGCCCTACCGCCAAGACGGCATATTACTCATCACACCTCACGCCCTATACGACACCGTGGGCACATTACCAAAACCGTCTATAGGTTAAAACAACAACTTCCAACGATCCGTGCAGTTTGTTAACACCCTGTTATGGACCAACGTATTACCTTACTGAACGCTGCTGATGACATTGACGCGCTTCTCAAGAAAAAGCTCAATGCCAAAGGGGCGACACCGCAGGCGCGACTTCGTCAAGTCCGCCGCAAGCTTCCTGGCAAAATTCGCCGGCAAGCGGGTCTCGTGAGTGATGCGGCAGCTCGACTGCGCCAAAACTCTGGTGGTGGATTGTCCAATCCTGGAAAAGTACTGGCAGCGCATAATGCTGTCGTGGCGCATCTGGACGGGATCAATCTCGAGGAAATCAAAGTCAAAAAGAAGATCGCGCGTCGCAAATGGGTTCAGGACTTGATGACAAATTACGGGATCTTTTTGGCGCTGCTGATCGGCGGCTACATCTTGATCCAGCAATAAGGCACAAAAAAAGCGGGCTTCGCGCCCGCCATTTCCGTTTTGCTCGTCGCTTAAGCCGCTTGTGCTTCAGCCTCTGCCTGCGCCTTACGTTCGCTCTCTTCACGCGACAGGGCAACAGACGTACGCACGCCGCGGCGCACAAAATCCATCATGCCATTGACGCAGCGCTCGTTGGGGTCAATGCCGGCACACATAAGAACTTCACGACCGTCACGCGACCGCGCCCAGCGTGCAATAACTTCTGGTCCGTTTCCATATTTCTTATCGTCTGCGATTGCATCGTCCAGCGCTGCCAGAACTACAGCAGCAAAAAGCTTCTGCGCACGTTTGCCTTGGTCTATTGCAAACGCCGTCGAATCTACTTCATTGAACATTCAGAATTCCCGTCTCTCGCGAATCTTTTCCATCTCGTCGGGCTAATATGACGTTTATTTGACGTTCAGGTAGTGCGTTTGACGCATGGCTGTTATGCATCAAACGCATACCAAAGTGATCATCAATTAAAAGTGATTAGAACTAAGCCCAAACAACACAAAATCTCTAAACAACAAAAAAATAAAATGCCGTTATACCAAGAAAAAACCTAATAAAAATATTTTGATTTAAGATATATTCCAACTGTTCTGCGATTCATAATCCTTGACAAATATTGAAGCGTTAACCGAACAGCAAGTTTGGTTACTTAAATACCATTAACCTCGCGTCAGTTTGACTCTAACCAGCCTCCTCAAGCTCAATCAAAAGATCTTTGGCATCCACCTGTTGACCGGCGCTCACATAAACCGCCTTGACGATCCCCTCAACTTCAGAGTGGATTCCGCTCTCCATCTTCATCGCTTCAATCGTTGCCAGAAGATCACCTGCTTTTACTGCAGCTCCCACACTCACCGAAACAGAAGCAATAACACCCGGCATCGGAGCCGCCACATGGTTCGCATTGCCATCCTCAGCTTTCGGCGCTTTTGCAGTCTGCGGCTTCACCGCTCGATTTGGCACACGAATTGTGCGCGGCTGACCGTTCAGCTCAAAGAAGACCTTAACCTCGCCCTCTGCATTGGTCTCACCAATCGCGGACATGCGGATTTCCAGCGTTTTGCCCGGATCAATCTCAGCTGTAATTTCAGATCCAGGCTCCATCCCAAAGAAGAAAACATCCGTCGGCAAGGTCCGAACGGGCCCATAAATCCGGTGGCGTCCCATATAATCGCAGAAAACCTTAGGATACATCAAATACCCGCAGAGATCCTCGTCATCGACAACAAACCCCTCCAGCTCGTCGCTAACCTGCTTGCGCGTGGCTTCCAGATCGAGCGGCGCCAAACCTTCGGCTGGACGGGTTGTGATCGGCGCCTCACCCTTTAGAACCTTGCTCTGAATACCGCTTGGAAACCCACCGGGAGGCTGCCCAAGATTGCCCTTCATCATGTTGATGACACTGTCAGGAAACGAGAGGTCAACCTCAGGGTTCTCCACGTCATCGCGCGTAAGCCCTTGAGAAACCATCATAAGCGCCATGTCACCAACCACTTTGGAGGACGGCGTCACCTTCACAATATCCCCAAACATTAGGTTCACATCACGGTAGGTGCGGGCCACCTCGTCCCAGCGCTCATAAAGCCCCAGCGACTTGGCCTGCGCCTTAAGATTGGTGAACTGACCACCGGGCATCTCGTGCAAATAGACCTCAGAGGCCGGCTGCGTTGGACCGGTTTCAAAGGCAGTGTAAAGCTCGCGCACCTCGCCCCAATACCCGTTGATGTCGCGAATTTTGCCAATATCAAGACCGGTGTCGCGATCGGTGCCATTCAGCGCCTCAACAATAGACCCCAAACACGGCTGCGACGTACCACCAGAGAACACATCCATCGACACATCAACCGCATCCACACCTGCAGCAGACGCCGCCAAAATCGAGGCTGACGCAATGCCAGATGTGTCATGTGTATGGAAATGCACCGGCATCCCAGTCTCTTCCTTCAGGGTTTTGACCAAACGATATGCGGCCGCTGGCTTCACAAGCCCCGCCATATCCTTGAGGCCCAAAATATGCGCACCGGCGGCCTGCAATTCCTTGGCCATGCCCACATAGTATTTCAGGTCATACTTGGCGCGATCCGGGTCCATCACATCGCCCGTGTAGCAGATCGAGCCCTCCAGCAGCTTGCCCGATTCCAATACCGCATCCATCGAAACGCGCATGTTTTCGACCCAGTTGAGACTGTCAAAAATGCGGAAGAGATCAATGCCAGAGGCGGCAGATTGCTGCACAAATTTCTCAACCACATTGTCAGGATAGGTCGTGTACCCCACTCCATTGCCACCGCGAAACAGCATCTGCGTCATCACATTGGGCATGGCTGCACGCAGATCGCGAAGCCGCTGCCACGGGCATTCCTGCAAGAAGCGATAGGCCACATCAAAGGTCGCACCGCCCCAGCA
>CAZQMR010000293.1:0-4261 GCA_964594465.1 uncultured Rhodobacterales bacterium | reverse complement strand
GCGATATGGAGCGGGCTTTGGCTGCGTTTCCTGAGCTGGCGGCGGAGGCGGCGGCGCTTGTGGCGTTTGTTGCCTCAGGTGATCAGATTTTCCGGCAAGGGGGTTTCGAGTTGGAGGTTATCCACGGTGATGCGCGAGAAACCTTGCCCGCATGGCAGGGCCGTGCGGATGCGTGGTATCTCGACGGGTTTAGCCCGGCCAAGAACCCAGAGCTGTGGGAGGCAGAATTAATGCAGGCTGTCGGGGAGAAAACCAATCTGGGCGGCACGTTTGCGACCTATACGGCCGCGGGACATGTGCGGCGCAAGCTGGAGGCTGCCGGTTTTGAGGTCGCACGCAGCAAGGGTTTTGGCAGCAAGCGGCACATGAGCACTGGGCGGTTGCGCTAAATTCCAACCGCCACAATTGCGCGGGCCAGCCGGTCGATTGTTTGTGGCACCAGCCCCGCGACATTCATCCGACTGTCCCCCACGATGTAAATCGCATGTTCATCGCGCAAGGCTTGTACCTGCGCGGGGCTCGCGCCGAGGCGAGAGAACATGCCTTGATGCTGTGCTAGAAAGTCAAAGCGATCCGAGTTGCTCTCGCGGCGCAGCGCATCAGCCAGCGCCTTGCGGTTGGCAACGACTTGCAGGCGATTGGCCTCTAGCTCTGAGCGCCAGTTGGCGCGCAGGTCCGGGTCGGCGCAAATCGTGCTGACAAGCCGCGCCCCGTGATCCGGTGGAAAGGAAAAGGCGACGCGGTTGAGGGTCAAGAGTGCCCCAGCCAGCTTTTTGGAGACCGCGGCATCACGCGCCACCACCATCGCAAGCCCTGCCCGGTCGCGGTAAATCCCGAAATTCTTGGAACAGCTTGAGGCGATCAGAACCACCGGCAAGCGCTTGGCAATCGCGCGTAGATGCAGCGCGTCCTCTTCCAGCCCGGCGCCAAAGCCCTGATACGCATTGTCGAGAAAGGGCGTCAGATTGCGGGTTTCAAGGAAATCGGTCAGCTCGGCCCATTGCGCCGCCGAAAGATCCGCACCCGTTGGATTGTGGCAGCAGGAATGCAGCAGCACCACATCGCCCGCTTTGGCTTCAGACAAATCCGCCATCATCCCGGCAAAATCAACCGCACGGGTGGCAGGGTCAAGATAGCGGTAATCGCGTCGCGCCAGTTTGACATGATCGGCAATCACCGGATGATTTGGCCATGTCGGGTTGCTCATCCACAAGGTTGCGTCCGGCGAGGTCAGCTTGATCAGCTCGCTCAAAATCCGAATGGCTTGCGTGCCGCCCGTGGTCGCCGCCGCATGAACTTGATCTGCGGGAACTGCGCCGCCCAGCACAAGCTCGCGCATTGTGTTCAAGAATGCGGCATCCCCGACCAGCGTTGTGTAGGCCTTGGTCTCTTCGTTCTGGGCTAGCGATATCGACGCCTTGCGCACCGCGTCCATGATGGGGGTGTTGCCGCTGCCATCTTTGAAAACGCCGACGCCAAGGTCGATTTTCTCTGGTCGCTCGTCCACGCGAAACGCAAGCATAGCGGACAGAATGACGTCCTCAACCGGCTCAGGAAGGGCAGAAAAATCCATATGTGTGTTGCTCGCTATTTTTAGTCTGGGCTGGTCGCGAAAGGATGCATGCGATCACGGGTCAGCTTGCGGGATTTTTGCTCGCGGCGCACCAGATCGAACCCGGCGGATGTATAAAGCTCCAACGCGCGCGGGTGATCCAGCGTGCAGGTGTTGACCGTCATCTGTTCCACGCCCGGCTGATCCCAACCCGTGTGAACGGCCGTGTGCAACAGATAGCCGCCAAGCCCTTTGCCCATCGCATCCGGCACGAGGCCAAAATAGGCGAGATCGCAGATGCCCTCTTGCGTGGCATCCAGCACGAAAAAGCCGTGCGGCCAGCCAAGGCGCAAAAACGAGAACATGTTGACCTTTGGATCGCGCAGCCACGCTTCCAGTTCGTCGCGGGGCTGGTCATGGCGGTCGACCCATTCGTATTCCTGACCAACCGCATTGTAGAGGTCGAGGAAGTACCATGCGGGCGGTTTCTCGGCGCGGATCAGTGCTGTTTGAGACGAGCCAACGATTGCAGGGCGCGGATAATCTGGTCGCGCATTCATCTCCAGATAGGAGACGACATATTCGATGGTTTCTCCAGCTTTGGCGGTGCTCATCCTGCTTCTACCTTCAGATCCGTGAACAATCCCCACTCGGCCCATGACCCGTCATAAAGCGCGTGGTTGCGGTGGCCCATGCGCTCAAGCGCCATTGATAGAACCGCTGCCGTCACACCAGAACCGCAAGTGGTGATGGCGGGCTTGGTCAGATCGACGCCGGCCGCGACAAAGACGGCTTTCTGATCCTCAACGGATTTCATTGTGCCGTCATCATTGATCAGGTCTTTGAAGAACACGTTTTTGGAGCCCGGAATGCGGCCCTTGCGCAGACCTGCGCGGGGCTCGTCTGCCTCGCCGCGAAAGCGGGCCGGGGCGCGGGCATCAATGATCTCAGCGCTGCCAAGTTTGGAGGCGGCGGCAACTTGGGTCACATCGCGCACCAGATTGGCATGACGGCGGGCGGAGAGGTGACGGTCGCGTGCGATGGGCGGCATGTCTTCGACCTCGCGCCCTTCTGCGATCCATTTGGGCAGGCCGCCATCCAGTACCGCGACGTCTTCCTTGCCAAAGAGGCGGAACATCCACCAGACGCGGAAGGCGGAATTGGCGCCATTGTCATAGATCACGACCCGGTGGCCATCGCCGATGCCAAGCGCGCGCACTCGGCTGATGAATTTTTCGACCGGTGGGGCCATATGGGGCAGCTCGGAATTGCTGTCGGCGATGTCATCAATGTCAAAAAAGCGCGCGCCGGGGATATGGGCGGCTTGGTAGTCCTGCTCAGGATCGCGGCTTTCCGTTGGCAAAAACCACGACGCATCCAGCACGCGCACATCCGGTGCGGAAAGATGTTTGGCGAGCCAGTCAGTGGTGACCAAAAGTTGTGGGTCGCTTTGGGGCATGGCGTGTCCTGAAGGTTAGATCGTGCGTTCGAGGTTCAGGAATACAAGGGTGGCCGTGTTGGGTGCAAGAGGCAAGTGGTTTGCGTGTTGGCGGGTTGGGAGCCTCCGGCGGAAGTACTTTTTGGGCACGCATAGTTTTTAAGCCCTGCGGAACGCGGGTTAAAAACTGTGCGCGACGCAGTGAGGGTCGTGTCACTTTCCAGCATGCCTAAAGGCTGGTGCTGGAAAGTGACTTTGGAAAATCGAAGCCTATTGTGCGCTTAGGATTTCTAGGAAGGCGCTTCCGAAGCGCTCGATTTTGGGATCGGTCATGCCTTGGATTTTGGCGAGTTGTTCTAGGTCGGATGGATTGCTTTCGGCGATTTTCGCTAGGGTTGAGCGCGAGCAACTTAGGAAGGTCGCGAGGCCGTCTGCGCCGCGTGCGAGGTCGCGTTGGGCGGCGAAGAGTTGGTCGAAGATTTCGCCCTCATCTTGGCCGGCGAGTTTGCGACGGCTGGGATGGGTGGTGTTTTGGATCTCGCCGGTGATCACTTCCAGAAAGATCTTGCCGAATTTTTCCAGCTTTTTATCGCCTACGCCAGGCAGGCGGCGGAAGTCATCGAGGGTTTGGGGTTTGGCTTCGGCCATGGAAATCAGGGTGCGGTCCGGGAAGATGACGTAGGCTGGCGCGCGCGCGGCCTCCGCCAGTTCGCGGCGTTTGGATTTGAGTGCAGCGAGCAGTGGCTCGTCTTCTTCGGCGATTTGGGTTTGCACGACAGGGCGGGATTTGGCGGCGGCTTTGATGCTGTCAACGCGCAAAGTGATGCTTTCCTCGCCCTTTAGGATTGGGCGTGCGGCCTCGGTCATGCGCAATCCGCCAAAGCGCTCAGGGTCCGGGCGGATCAGGTCGCGGCCCATCATTTGGCGAAAAATCGCGCCCCATTGACGTTTTGAGTAGTCTTTGCCAACGCCAAAGGTGGGCAGGCTGTCATGGCCGCGCGCAGTGACTTTGGCGGTTTTGTTGCCCAGCAGGATATCGGTGAGGTGGCCCGCGCCGAAATATTCGCCGGTGCGCAGGGCCGCGGAGAGGGCCATGCGCACGGGTTGTGTGGCGTCCATGGTTTCGGGCGCTTCCGCGCAGATATCGCAATTGCCGCAGGTGATGGGATTGGTTTCATCGAAGTAATTTAGCAGCACTTGGCGCCGGCACGTAGCGGCTTCTGCGAGGCCGAGCAGGGCATTGAGCCGTGCGTGATCCGCCGACTTGCGCG
>CAZQMR010000292.1:0-4285 GCA_964594465.1 uncultured Rhodobacterales bacterium | reverse complement strand
ACGGGCATTCCTGCAAGAAGCGATAGGCCACATCAAAGGTCGCACCGCCCCAGCATTCAACCGAGAAGAGCTCAGGCAAATCTTGCGCATAAGCCGGTGCGATATTGATCATGTCAATTGAGCGCATGCGGGTCGCAAGCAGTGACTGGTGCCCATCGCGCATGGTTGTGTCGGTCATAAGCAGTTGTTTTTGCTTATGCATCCACGCCACAACAGCCTCCGGGCCATCCTTATCAAGAATGGCTTTCGCGCCTTGTTTCAGCTCTTCTGCCGGTACGCTTGCCCATCGCTTGCTCTGAACCACTCCCTCAGGCCGCTCAGCGCCCATCGTCTCTGGGTTTCCGTTGACCGAAATATCCGCAATAAACGTCAGGATTTTCGTCGCCCGGTCCCGGCGCTTTTTGAAATCAAACAGGTCCGGCGTCGTGTCGATGAATTTGGTATGATAAGTGTTGTCGAGAAAACTCTCATGCTTGAGCAAGTTCTCCACAAACGCGATATTGGTCGACACCCCGCGAATACGAAACTCGCGCAATGCCCGGTCCATCCGCGCAATCGCCATCTCCGGCGTTGGGGCCCATGCGGTTACTTTCTCCAGCAGGCTGTCATAAAAGCGCGTGATCACAGCGCCAGAATAGGCCGTGCCGCCATCAAGGCGAATGCCGTGCCCAGTTGCGCCGCGATACGCTGTGATGCGGCCATAATCAGGAATAAAGTTGTTTTGCGGATCTTCTGTAGTCACCCGGCACTGCAACGCATGGCCCTTGAGCGCGATCTCGGCCTGTGAGGTCATCCCGGTGGCATTCTCCAGTGTCGCACCTTCGGCAACCAGAATTTGCGCCCGCACAATGTCTATGCCCGTGACTTCTTCGGTCACCGTATGCTCAACCTGCACGCGCGGATTCACTTCGATGAAAAAGAACTCGTCCGTGTCCATATCCATCAGGAATTCAACTGTGCCTGCGCACTCGTAATTCGCATGGCTCGCGATTTTCAGGCCAAGTTCGCAGATTTCCGCGCGCTGTTCATCGCTGAGATATGGCGCTGGCGCACGTTCCACGACCTTTTGATTGCGCCGCTGAACCGAGCAATCCCGCTCAAACAGGTGGTATAGATTGCCGTGACTGTCGCCCAGAACCTGCACTTCCACATGCCGCGCACGTTGGACCAAACGCTCCAAATACCCTTCGCCATTGCCAAAAGCGGCCTCAGCCTCGCGCCGCCCTTCCAGCACTTTTTCTTCCAACTCGTCTTCGCTCAGGATCGGGCGCATTCCGCGACCGCCCCCGCCCCAGCTCGCCTTGAGCATCAGCGGATAGCCAACATCTCCCGCCATCTTGCGCACAGATGCCATATCATCTGACAGCACCTCTGTTGCCGGCACCACCGGCACACCAGCCTCAATCGCAGCCTTTCGTGCGGATGCCTTATCGCCAAGCATCCGCATGGTTTCCGCTTTTGGACCAATGAACGTAATCCCAGCCGCCGTACACGCATCCACAAATTCCGGGTTCTCCGACAGCAAGCCATAGCCCGGATGGATCGCATCGGCGCCGCAAGCCTTTGCCACACGCAGAATTTCCTCGATCGAAAGATAAGCCTCAACCGGACCAAGCCCCTCACCGATCTTATAAGCCTCATCCGCTTTGAACCGGTGTAGCCCCAGTTTGTCTTCTTCTGCATAAACCGCAACAGTTCGCTTGCCCATCTCATTGGCAGCACGCATCACCCGGATCGCGATTTCGCCACGGTTAGCGACAAGGATTTTCTGGAAAGCCATACGGTTTTATCCTTTTGGACGTAAGGAATTGGGCGAGTCACGATAGTCTTAGGCCGAATGTATAATGAGTGCAATTTTCATTGCTAAACGCAATTTTTTGCCGCCAAAATAACAGCTTCGATGTTATGCATGAGGCTTGCTCATGCCAAATCAAGCAATGCTCATGTCTGAAATGCAAGCTGTTGACCCTTCATGCCCCATCTGGCTAACTGCCTGAAAAATCTAAAAAAGGCGGCATGCATATGTCTAATGATCTTCTCAAAAAAATGTTTCAAGCCGCGGTGGACGCAGCCCTTCCAGCCAAATGCCTGCCTGCCTTTCTGCCCAAACCGCCCAGCGGGCGTACCGTTGTGATCGGGGCTGGCAAGGCCTCGGCTGCGATGGCGGCCTGTCTTGAGACCGAATGGGTCGGGCCTCTAAGTGGTGTTGTCGTGACCCGATATGACCACGCCGTAGCGTGCAAACATGTCAAGATCATCGAGGCTGCCCATCCCGTGCCGGACGCCAATTCTCAGCGTGGCGCACAAGAGGTTTTGGCGGCCGTCAAAAACCTCACCACTGATGATCTGGTGATCGCCTTGATTTCAGGTGGCGGCTCCGCATTGCTCAGTCTTCCCGCTCCCGGCGTTAGTTTGGAAGACAAGCAAAGCGTGAATGCAGCACTTCTGAAATCCGGTGCAACAATAACCGAGATGAACATCGTGCGGCGCCACTTGTCAGCGATCAAGGGCGGTCGTCTCGCGGCAGCGGTTTATCCTGCTAAGCTGGTAACGCTGATGATCTCAGATGTACCGGGCGACGATCCATGTGTGATCGCATCTGGTCCAACAGTGCCCGATGCCAGCAGTTTGGCGGATGCTCAAAACATACTCAGAGCCTACCAAATCACGCCCCCAGCAAGCGTGGCCCAAGCCCTCATGGATCAGGCCAACGAAACCCTAAAGCCGGATGATCCAGTCTTTGCGCAGGCCGAAGCCCATCTGATCGCGCGTCCACAAGCTTCCCTTGAGGCGGCGGCTGACGTCGCGAGGGCAGCAGGTGTCACGCCGCTTATTCTGGGGGATGCGCTTGAAGGTGAAGCGCGCGAAATGGGCACTGTGATGGCGGGCATGGCACTTCAGGTGCAGCGCTATGGTCAGCCCTTACCCAAGCCTTGCGTGCTGATCTCAGGCGGCGAAGCGACAGTGACAGTGCGCGGCACTGGTCGCGGTGGGCGCAATGTTGAATTTCTTGCAGGGCTGCTCAATACGCTCAAAGCTGCGCCGGGCATTTCCGCCATATCCTGTGATACGGATGGGGTAGATGGCGCAGAGGAAGTCGCGGGCGCGATCATCACGCCCAATTGTTTTGAAAAAGCTCGGCATGCAAAGCCGTCACTGGAAAAAGCACTGGAAAACAACGACACGCACGCCTTGTTCAAAGCCCTTGGAACCCAAGTCATCACCGGCCCAACCCTGACCAATGTAAACGACTTTCGCGCCATCCTAGTGGAATAGCACGCAACACCGCTCTTCGAATTTCCAAAAATACTTCCGCCGGAGGCATCTGCCCCCGACATCGCAGACCAACCCTTAGTGGGTCCAAGCCGCCCGGCGTTTATGCGCAAAATTGTCGCCATAACCACCTGGGCGCACAACAGGTTTGCGCGTCTTAGGTTCATCAATGCGATAGGCCAGCCCATTGCGCTTGGCATAAGCAACAGCAGCATCCTTGCTCTCAAAGCGCATCTTGAGCTGCGAGCGCATGTCAGACGAACCTGTCCAACCCATCAATGGATCAACCGTTTTTGCTTCCTCGGGCGCAAATTCCAATATCCACAATTTGCTCTTACCTGTACCGGACTGCATGGCGTTGCGTGCGGGCTGGTAAATTCTTGCGAGCATGTGAATCTCCTGATTGCAGAGGGTTGCGTGACTGCTGGGCCGCTTATCCGCCCAATTGTGCAAAATTGCAAGCAAACCACACATACAATTGCACCAATCGGTTTAGCTCTAACCGAGGTGCCTGTCTGATTTTTGTGGGGATGGTCGTCAACCCGGCGCGAGGGAGCGAGGGGTGGGGTGGGTGGTGCTGCACCAGGTTGACGACCTACTTGCTGCTTGCAAAACTTTGATACACGCTATGCGTTAACCTTGGCAAGAGGAAAAAGCTCTTTTAACGGGATAAAATATGGTTAACACAACCTTAACGATTGTTTCGAGTTCAAGTATATATGCGAGCTTTGCGTTTCACTCCTTAAAAACTTGGCTATAAGTGTCCTATGCAACAAGAACAAACCCTCGCCCGCGCCGAAACCCGTGCAGCCCTTAAGACTGAGGGGGGCAAACGAATTCAAATGCATACCGAATTTGAACCAGCGGGTGACCAGCCAACAGCCATCAAAGAGTTGGTTGAGGCTGTAACGGAGGGCGAAAGGAATCAGGTTCTGCTTGGCGCGACCGGCACCGGCAAGACTTTCACCATGGCCAAGGTCATCGAAGCCACGCAACGCCCGGCCATTATTCT
>CAZQMR010000291.1:0-4311 GCA_964594465.1 uncultured Rhodobacterales bacterium | reverse complement strand
CTTGACTGATCACCGCATCGAATACACCCTCATTGAGAGCGCGATGCGACAGGGTTGTAAGCTCATGTGCAACGACAATGGGTTTGGGATTGGGACGGGCAGTTTCAAAAAAGCGCAAAAGGCCTTCATTTCCAGCCGCCGACGAATAGATCCCAATGATGTTTCGATTGTCTTGAAGTGTTCCCGGCAAGAGGCGCTGGATCAGCTTAGGATCATCGCGTCCCTCCAGCGATGCAAGAATGTTGAGGTTGGGAAAATCCCGCGCCATTACCTCGTCAAAGCCGAGGCGCCGCTCCAAGTGATCACGGGCCAACATCGAGCCGGTGATGACCAGCACACTGCCGGTTTGCGCGCCTACAAAACGGCCAAGCAACTGTGCAGCGGTGCGCCCGGCAGCGATATTATCAATTCCGACATATCTATCGCGTTCAGAGCTTGGCAAATCCGCAACCAATGAGACGACAGCCACGCCATTCTTTTTCAGATGTGCGACGGAATCCCGAACCGACGGTGTTTCCGGGCCAAAAATGGCAACGCCATCGATCTTTGATGCATCGATAGAAGCAATCACTTCGGCAAGTGCAACCGGGTCGAACGCCGCAACTTTGACAAAGGACAGCTGGGTGCGTTCATGGTTCAAACTGAGGTTGAGTTGCTCAATCTGGTGAGTCAATGACGACAGAAACTCATTCGGATTTGACGGCAAAATGAATAGGAAACGGTACACCCTACCCCGTGCCAGATTTGCCGCCGCCCGGTCACGCACATAGCCAAGATCCGCAATCGCCTCATTTACCTTTTTAACCGTCTTTTCTCGAACCCCGGGGCGGGCATTCAGCACTCGGTCAACGGTCGCGAGGCTCACTTGCGCGACACGCGCGATGTCGTTGATCGTTGGGGCTGGCTTGAGATCTGGGCTTTGCGTCATCGCGATTGTTTTGCCTGTCTAGGTTGCCTTTGCGAGGCACTCAAATAGGCGCGCTACAGCCTCTGCACCAGGGTCGTTATGGCCCAGTAAATTCTCCTCTGGAACATAAGATGCGCGTCCAGCTTTCGCGCGCCCAATCGTAGCTGTGGCATCTGCGCCCACACGTGCCGCCGCAGCGGCATCATGCATACCTTTGGGCAGCATATGAAGCGCGGGCTCCAGCGCATCAATCATCGTGCGATCGCCTTTGACAGCACCTCCCACCTGGCTAATGCGATCCAGCCCAGCAATAAGCGCCTTGGGGACTGGTTTGCCACTGGCGCAGGCGTCGCCTGCTGCGCCAAAGAAAATTGCAAGGATTACGCCCGATGAGCCGCCCATAGTTTGGCTCAGCTCATCACCGAGCGCGCGGAAAAGTTGGGTGGGATCTGCCAGCGGCATTCGGTCGAGCGCATCATTGAGGGCGCGCGCTGCTGTGGCCAAAGTGGAACCTGTATCCCCGTCACCAGACTTGGCATCAAGCTCATTGAGATCCTTCTCGGATGCTATAAGCAAGTCGCAGCATTGCTCAAGGACGTTGCGTGTCTTTGCGTTCTCAGAGGGAATTGGTTTGATCGGGCTCAACCCATCCGGCAGAGGGTGCACGGACGATGGCATGACAGATTTCATACCAGGCCACGCGGATGGCTCAACAGCTGCTTCCAGATGCGCCTGATTGCTGGCGTTGACCGGTAGGACAGAAATTGAAAATCCATGCATATCAAGGGAGGTCATGAGCGGTGCCGGGCCAATAACGAACTTGATATTTGAGGCCCTTTGGGACGTTACCATTTCATGGGCTAAAACGCTCATTTCAAGCGGTGTCGTAGAGCCAAGATTGTTGAAGATTACCGCATGAGCGCCCGTACGGATCATCGGTTCGAGCTTTTCAAGCACAAGATCCATTGCATCCCGCGCTCCCTTGAACACGACCTGTTCAACCCCTGCCTCACCATGGATCCCCAGCCCGAGCTCAGCCATGCCCGGCTTGATACGTTCCTCCTTTGGCGAACCTGGAACAGTGCAGGTGTCCAGCGACGTCCCAATCGAAGCCATGTTTGAAATAGTTTCTTGTGCAGCCTTCGTCACAGTTTCCAAATCAGCACCGGATTCAGCCAACGCACCCGCGATTTTGTGAACAAAGAGTGTACCAGCCACACCGCGGGCTTGTGGCAGATCAGGAAGAGCGATGTCGTCATCAACAACCACCATGGAAACATTCAACCCAAAGGCGCGCGCGCGTTCAGCGGCCAGACCAAAATTCAGGCGGTCGCCGGTGTAGTTTTTCACAATCAAGAGACAGCCGGCATCTCCAGTCACCGCCAAGATTCCGGCAAGCACAGCATCCACGGAAGGCGAGGCAAAAACCTCGCCACAAACGGCTGCTGTCAGCATGCCTGCACCAACAAAGCCTGCATGAGCCGGTTCGTGCCCGGAGCCACCGCCAGAGATGAGTGCGACTTTGGATTTGTCCCAATTGGAACGACACACGACCTTGATATGCGGATACCCATCAAGCCGGGTCAACGTTCCGCCGGATGTCTCTAGCAGCCCGTCAATTGCATCTGTGACCAGCGTTTCCTTCTCATTGATGAATTGCTTCATATCAATGTCTCCTCAGCGAATTCGGTTGCCATCTGCGTCAAAGCAAAGTGGATTTTTGGGCGCGATTTTGATATGCGCGCCAGGTTTGTAATCTGTTTCCGGGTTAGCGATGGTGATGATGGGATGGCCCTGCAAAACGAGGTGAAGCCGGTTCTGATCGCCTAGATGCTCCACTCGCTGAACTTCTGCCTCCAGCCCTTCGCCCTGCTGGATATGCTCAGGCCGCATCCCGATCTGGGTCGTACCCGCAGGCGCGTTACCGAAGACGTTTGCAGGTAGCATATTGATGCGCGGTTGACCCAGCCGGCTCGCCACATAAAGCGAGTTCGGGTTCTCATAGATTTCGCGGGGTGTGCCAAACTGCACCAGTCGCCCGTGATCCAGCACACCAACATGGGTCGCCATGGTCATAGCTTCGATCTGGTCGTGTGTGACGTAGAGGAGCGTCGCGCCCAAGTTGGCCTGAATGCGCTTTAGCTCGACGCGCAGGTCCGTGCGCAATTTGGCATCCAGCGAGCTGAGCGGCTCGTCCATCAAATAGATTGCAGGCCGTCGTACCAAGGCGCGACCGATGGAAACCCGCTGCATTTCGCCGCCTGAAAGTTCGGTGGCCTTGTTGTCCAGCTTGTGGCTGATCTGAAGCACTTCGGCGACTTCTGTAACCATCCGCTCGATCTGATGCGCGGGGGTCTTGAGGATCGGGGATTTGAGCGGGAAGGCGAGGTTATCTTTGACGCTGAGATGCGGGTAGAGCGAGTATTGCTGGAAAACCATGGCCACATCACGCTCGGCTGGGGTCTCGTTTCCTGCGTTGCGCCCACCGATCCAGATCTCGCCGCTATCGGCTTTTTCAAGACCGGAAATCAGCCGGAGCGTTGTGGTTTTTCCAGCGCCAGTTGGGCCGAGGAGGACAACGAAGGCACCGTCCGGGATCGTCATTGAGACGTCATCTACAGCGACTTCTGCGCCGAAGGACTTGGAGAGGTTTTTCAGGACGACTTCAGCCATGGGTCACGACCTCGTGGTTCAACTCAGAGCGCAGGGCTTGCCCGTTTGCTTCGTCAAAGAGCGTGATTTTTGGGGCCTCAAACGAGAGACCGACCGTCTCGCCGACCGTTGCAGGCTGGGTGCTGTCGATCCGGGCTTTCAACTCGCCATTGGGCGTTGCTAACGTGATAATCTGGGTGGTTCCGAGATATTCGGAGGCCAGTACTTCGCCGCGATATCCGCCCTGATCGGACAGGGAGATATGTTCGGGGCGCACGCCAAAAACCAGGTTGCCGGACGCGCCTCGAAGCTGTTTTGGCACCCCAATTGTTTGCCCATTGAGGTCGATGGAATTGTCGGTCTCTGCTACCGCGCCATTGAAACGCAGAAAGTTCATTGACGGGGAGCCGATGAAGTCTGCCACGAACATGGTTGCGGGTTTATCGTAGATCTCTTGCGGTGTGCCAAATTGCTCGACCAGCGCATTATTCATCACCACGATTTTGTCGCCCATCTGCATGGCTTCCAGCTGGTCATGGGTGACATAGACCGTTGTGGCATTCATGCGATCGTGCAAGGCGCGCAACTCTTCTGCCATGTGCTCGCGAAACTCTGCATCCAGCGCGCCAAGCGGTTCATCCATCATGAAGGCTTTGGGGTCGCGCACAATTGCGCGGCCGAGGGCGACGCGTTGGCGGTCGCCGCCGGACAGCCCACCGACGGGGCGGTTTAGAATGTCCTCGATGCCGAGG
>CAZQMR010000290.1:0-4337 GCA_964594465.1 uncultured Rhodobacterales bacterium | reverse complement strand
GGCGCATCGTCGATATGGTCTGGCAGGATCACACGCCCGACAAAATCCTCGACCGTCGCGCCATCGACAACGGCGTCACCGTCGCCATGGCAACCGGCGCGTCCACAAATGCCATCATCCACCTCGTCGCCATCGCTCGCCGCGCAGGCATCCCACTGGCCATGGATGACCTCGACAAAGCAGGCCGCGACGTGCCCGTGATCGCCAATATCCGCCCGTCGGGCGACAAATACCTCATGGAGGATTTCTTCTACGCCGGGGGCTTGCGCGGCCTCATGGGCAACCTCTCCGAGCACCTCAACCTTGATGCCATGACCGTCGACGGCACCACCGTTGCTGAAAACCTCAAAGGCGCCGAAGTCTTCCACGAAGACGTCATCCGCCCGCTGAGCAATCCCATCTACCCCGAAGGCGCGCTCGCCGTCCTGAAGGGCAACCTTGCACCGGATGGTGCGGTCATCAAACCCTGCGCCATGGAACCACATCTGATGGAGCATGAAGGCCGCGCCATGGTCTTTGACAGCTACCCGGAGATGAAAAAAGCCGTCGATGACGAAAGCCTCGACTGGGATGCAAGCGACGTGATGATCCTGCGCAACGCAGGCCCCGTCGGCGCACCCGGCATGCCTGAATGGGGCATGCTCCCGATCCCAACCAAGCTCGTGAAACAAGGCGTGCGCGACATGCTGCGCATCTCAGACGCCCGCATGTCCGGCACCTCCTACGGCGCCTGCGTGCTACATGTTGCGCCTGAAAGCGCAATCGGCGGACCGTTAGCGCTGGTGAAAACCGGCGACCGCATCCGGGTCTCCCTAAAGGATCGCAGCCTAGAAATGGTTGTCTCCGCAGAAGAACTCGAAACCCGCCGCGCCGCCTGGACCGCGCCGGAACCCCATGCCGGGCGCGGCTACGCCTGGATGTTCGCCCGCCACATCGAACAAGCCGACAAAGGCTGCGACTTCGACTATCTGCGCACCGACCACGGCCAAACCATCAGAGAACCGGATATTTTCTAAATGGAACAACGCATCTCCCTCACCACACTCGGCGTCAAAGACCTCGCCCGCGCCCGCGCTTTTTACGAGACCATGGGCTGGACCTGCTCAAGCAAAGAAGAGGGCGTCGTCGCTTTTGATGTGCACGGCTCCGCCCTCGGCCTCTACCCACTCGAAGCACTCGCCAAAGACATCGGCGTTGAGCCCGGCACCGGCTTTTCCGGCATGACCATGGGCTACAACGTGCGTGAAAAACCCGAAGTCGCCGAAGTGCTCGCAGCTGCCAAAGCCGCCGGCGGTACCATACTCAAAGAAGCAGAGGACGTCTTCTGGGGCGGCCACCACGGCTTCTTCGCCGACCCTGACGGCCACATCTGGGAAGTCGCCCACAACCCATTTTCAAAGCTAGGCCCCAACGGTGAATTCCAATGGAACGGCGCGCAATAGCTTCAGCGACCATGTACCTTAGCGGCCAAAACCACATCAAACTCAACGACTTGCTCTGGCCCATTGTGAGCCAGTGTAAACTTGTCCCTACCTGATGCGACCACGGCATGGAGCGTTTCGCCAAGAAACCCACCCTCTAAGATGAGATCTCTGAAACCATAGGACACACCATTCTTCCCACGAAATGTCCCGTTCAGGGTGGCAACAAATTGCGCTCCTTTCGTTCGCTTCGCATCCGAGCGTGAAAGTTGGTCACTTATGACAGCCGTGAAGGTTTCAAAAGGCTGCCCGTCGAAGTCATAGACCTTCGTAGTCTCCGCGTAAAACTTCCCTTTCCCTCGATAATTCACGCGCACAGTTGTTTTGCCTACAAAAGTCAGTGTTCCACAGGACGTATTTTGATTATCCCTGGGGACTATAACCAAATACCCATTAAACGCATCAGACCCAGTCCGGGGGATTTTTGCATCATTTGTGCGGCTGGTCTTAACGTCTAAGGTCTCGGTAAGACGCATGGCATCCTTCCAAATCTGCGGTCCACTTGTGCCAGGGCACGTATCAGAGATGGAATTCCCAGATTGGGCGCAACCGGCCAAAACTGCGACTGCAACAAAAGAACAAAGTGTTTTCATATACATCGTGTAGTATCTGCCTCGATTTAAGCCTCAAACAACACCTATAGTGGTAGTACAATCGAATAATTCTGACAAACGCATAAGGCGAATTTTAATTTGAAAATTTCCCGAATTAGTTGAATTTTCGCCCAGACACGCAGCTTCTAAGAAGTTATTGGTTGGACCTGCGTCTCCAAAGAAAACGGCATCGGCGCCTTCGACGGCCGCATCTGGGAAGTTTTCCACAACCCGTTTTCGCCACTTGGAGAGAGTGGCGAGTGTCAGTGGAATGGGTTTGGATGAGATCAAACCACTTTGCTCGCCTCCACGATTCACTTTTTTCATTAGGCGCGAATGTCTGCAAAAGACACATCTTGCAGGCCAGCATAAATACTATTTTCATCTCTTTTTAGATTTTGCTGGGCAAGGCACCTCGTATTTCCGATAATTGCTCCATCGTATGTTGGGAGCACGACGTAGTTTTGGAAAAACTGATTGAAGAAGCATCTATGAGCTTCGGCTTTGCCAAAGGAGAAGGTCTGGGGACTATATTGTTAGCGGTCGTTCTAATCTCCGCTTTGTATAGCCCAGTCATCAGAATCATCAATTTCCAAAAATTTACAAACTTGCTGAGATTGTATCTCAAAAACAGATAGCCCCTCAAATCTTCGATTTTCCCAAAATACTTCCGCCGGAGGCCCCCAAAATCAATTCCAGTCCTCCGTCACGAAATACTCAAACCCTCAAAACAAAACCGTCACCAAATCACGCAAAATTGCCGCCGCATCAATTCTCACCGCCTGGATTTCCGACCATGAAACGCATCCTTTTAGCGCTCCCCCTAACCCTGCTCCCCATTGTCGCTGACGCCCAAAGCGCCATTGAGACCGGCATCCGCCCCCTTTACCTGATCGACCGCATGGCCGAAGGCCCGCTCAAAACCAAGCTTCAAAGCTGCATCGGCAAACCCGTCAAGCGCACAGATTTCTCCATCGGTCACCGCGGCGCACCCATGCAATTCCCCGAGCACAGCGTTGAATCCAACATCGCCGCCGCGCGCCAGGGTGCAGGCATCCTGGAATGCGACGTGACCTTCACCAAAGACAAGGAACTGGTCTGCCGCCACGCGCAAAACGACCTGCACACCACCACCAACATCCTCACCACCAAGCTCGCGGGCACCTGCAAAAGACCCTTTTCGCCAGCCTCCGTTCTCAAACCAGCCACCGCTGAGTGCCGCACCTCCGAGCTGACCCTCGCTGAGTTCCGCACGCTCACACCAAAAATGGCCGCAGCCAACAAAAAGGCCACCAATCTCGCCTCCTACATGAACGCAACCGCAGACTGGCGCACCGATCTTTACGCGGCAGAAGCCACCACGCTGATGACCCACGCAGACTCGATCCAGCTCTTCAAATCGCTGGGCACAAAATTCACACCAGAGCTAAAAACCCCCTCCGTTAAGATGCCCTTTGATGGCTTCACTAAAGAAGACTACGCGCAAAAGTTGATCAACGAGTACAAAGCCGCTGGCATCCCTCCATCTGACGTTTGGGTCCAGTCCTTCAACCTCTATGATGTGCTCTACTGGATCAAAGCCGAACCGGAGTTTGGCAAACAAGCGATCTATATCGACAACCAGTACAAAGACTATGGGTTCAACCACATGGACCCTGCCACCTACCGCCACAACATGTCCGACCTTAAAGCCCAAGGCGTCAACATCATCTCCCCGCCCATGTGGATCCTCGTCACGCTAGAGAATGGCAAAATCGTCCCCTCCGCATACGCGACCGAGGCCAAAGCCGCAGGCCTCAAACTGTTCACATGGACGCTGGAGCGCTCCGGCCCACTGGTCGGCAAAGGCGGTTGGCATTACCAAAGCATCACCGACGCGACCTCCACCGACGGCATCATGTACGAGCTGGTTGACGTGCTGGCCCAAGACGTCGGCGTCGAGGGGATTTTCGCCGATTGGCCCGCAACGGTCAGCTTCTATGCGTCTTGCATGGGTTTGAAGTAGCCCTCAAAATAGAAACGGGCGCACATCGCTGTGCGCCCGGCTCAAATTCAAGCAACAAGCTATTGCTTATTGTTGCGTTTGACTTCTCGGTACATGAGGTACGTAACCCCAAGTGCCGCAATCGCTGCAATCATCTCGAACAAGTCCGTGATAAATGTGAGCTCTGGCAATTCCTTCCTCCGAATTGAGTGCCGGAGGAAGAAGCTCTGTTAAATTTTCAGTCAACATGTCTCAGCCCTTCGGCAAGGTCATGCCCAA
>CAZQMR010000289.1:0-4338 GCA_964594465.1 uncultured Rhodobacterales bacterium | reverse complement strand
TGGATCACGGTCACGTTGACGCCTTGGGCAAGCAGGCCAGCTGCTGCCTCAAGACCCAGAAGACCGCCGCCAATCACGACGGCTTTGGCATCCTTGCGCTGGGACATTTCGATCATCTGATTGACGTCGCCCAGATCGCGATAGGCCATCACACCATCCAGATCGCGCCCCTCAATGGGCAAGATGAACGGGTTGGAGCCAGTGGCGATCAGCAGCTTGTCATAGGGCGTTTCGCCCGCCTCGGAAATCACCACTTTGCGCATCCGGTCAATGCCGGTGATCAGCTCGCCAAAGCGGCAGTCTACGCCGTGGCTTTTGTACCAATCTGCATCATGGGTGACGATTTCTTCATAGGTTTTCTCGCCCGAGAGCACCGGGGAGAGCATGATGCGGTTGTAGTTTCCGCGCGGCTCGGCCCCGAAAAGCGTGATGTCGTATAGCTCGTCATTGGCTTCCAGCAGATGCTCCATAGCACGGCCTGAGGCCATGCCAGCACCGATGACGACGAGTCGGTTGCCCATTATGCGGCTTCCTTCTTTTTGTGGCCGTGCTCGTATTCTTCAAGGAAGGTCAGCAATTCGGCGCGGTATGCGTAGTAATCTGGGTGTTCTAGCAGTGCTTTGCGGGTGCGTGGGCGGGGCAGGTTCACGTCCATGATTTTACCGATGGTGGCTTGGGGGCCGTTGGTCATCATCACCACGCGGTCAGCGAGCAGGATGGCCTCGTCCACGTCGTGGGTGACGCAGATGGCTGTGACTTTGGTGCGCGACCAGACCTCCATCAGCACCTCTTGCAGCTCCCAGCGGGTGAGGCTGTCGAGCATGCCGAAAGGCTCGTCCAAAAGCAGGAGTTTGGGCGAGAGGGCGAAGGCGCGGGCGATGCCGACGCGCTGTTTCATGCCGTTGGATAACTCGGCTGCGGCTTTGTCCATGCTGTCGGCCAGACCGACGCGTTCGAGATAGTATTCGACCACGTCCTGGCGCTCTGGCTGGCTGGCTTTGGGATAGACCCGGTCCACGCCGATGGAGACGTTTTCCTTGGCGGTGAGCCACGGGAACAAGGACGGGGATTGAAAGACAACGGCGCGTTCGGGATCTGCTTCGGTGACGTGCTTGTTGTCGAGAATAATCGCGCCTTTGGAGATTTCGTTGAGACCGGCGGCCATGGTCAGAACGGTTGATTTGCCGCAACCGGAATGGCCGATCAGGGAGATGAACTCGCCCTTTTTCATGTTCATCTCAAAGCCCTCTACCACAGTGAGCGGGCCCTTGGGGGTGGGATAGACCTTGTCGAGCTGGGAGAACTGCAAAAATCGCTCATCGGCTTGGGTTTTGGCGGCATCCGCATAGGCTTTTGGTACGCCGTGGATTGGCGTGACATCGGGCAGCGTGCGAGTTTCCTCAACTTTGGCCGCGATGCCCACATCCATTAGATATTTGGTGACATCGGCGCGCAGCTTTTTGAACATCGTGTCGTTGTTCATGGCGGTGCGGTCGCGTGGGCGCGGAATGTTGACCTCAAAGGCGTCGGCTAACGTGCCGTCGGGATTGAGGGGGATGATGCGGTCGGCGAGTAGGATGGCTTCGTCCACATCGTTGGTGATCAGGATGACGGTTTTTTTGTCGGCGGACCAGATTGCTTCGATCTCGTCTTGCAGGTTGGCGCGGGTGAGGGCGTCGAGCGCTGAGAGTGGCTCGTCTAGCAGGAGCACTTCGGGGTCCATTGAGAGCGCGCGGGCAACTGAGACGCGCTGGCGCATGCCGCCGGACAGCTCAGCCGGGCGCCGGTCTTTGGCGTGTGTGAGGCCGACCATGTTGATGTATTTGTTGATTATGGCTTCGCGCTCGGATTTTGATTTTTTGCCAAAGACGCTGTCCACAGCGAGGCCGATGTTGCCACCCACGGTGAGCCACGGCATCAGGGAGTAAGATTGGAAGACGAGGCCGCGCTCTGGTCCGGGCTCGAGGATGTCCTTGCCGCGGAACTGGCAGGTGCCGGTGTCGGGCTGCTCTAGTCCTGCGAGCATGTTCATCAGCGTGGTTTTGCCGGTGCCGGAGAAGCCGAGGATGGCGACGAATTCGCCTTCCTTCACGCTTAGGTCGATGTCTTTGAGGATTTCGACGCGGGAGGTGCCCTCGCCGAAACCTTTGTTGACGCCTTTGAGGTCTAGGATGCTCATGGGCTTACCTCGTGGCCGTAAAGGTGAACATGGACTGGATTGCGTACATCAAGCGATCAAGCAGGAAACCGATGATGCCGATGGTGAAAACCGCGACCATGATCTTGGCGAGTGATTGGGAGGAGCCGTTTTGGAACTCGTCCCAGACGAATTTGCCGAGGCCCGGGTTTTGCGCGAGCATTTCAGCGGCGATCAGAACCATCCAGCCTACACCGAGGCTGAGGCGCAAGCCGGTGAAGATCAGCGGCAGGGCGGAGGGCAGCACGAGCTTGGTGATTTTGGTCCATGTGCCAAGCTTGAGGACGCGACCAACGCTGACGAGATCCTTGTCGATGGAAGAAACCCCGAGCGAGGTGTTGATCAATGTGGGCCAAAGCGAGCAGAGCGTGACGGTGATGGCGGAGTTGAGAAAGCTCTTGGTGAACCAGCCATCATTAGTGACGTAAACGGCGGAGACGACCATCGTGACAATCGGGAGCCATGCCAGCGGTGAGACTGGCTTGAAGATTTGGATGATCGGGTTGATTGCGGCGTTTGCTGTGGGCGAAAGGCCGGTGAGGATGCCAACTGGCACCGCGATTGCTGTGGCGATCAGGAAGCCGAAGAAGACGGTTTTGAGCGAGGTCCAGATCTGATCGTAATAGGTGGGCTTGCCTGTGTAAGTGCGCTGCTTGACCTTGTCTTCTTTGCCAGCGGCGATCAGCTTGGCGTTGCGCACGTCTTGGCGCTCATAAAAGGCATCGGCTTTTTCGCGTTCGCGCACATGATCTGCGTGGAGGTTCTGGGTTTGCTCCCAGACTTGGGCCGGGCCGGGCACCGCCCCAAGGGAGGTTTGCACGCGGGGGGCGAGAAAGCCCCAGAGCAGAAGGAATACGATGATGGCGCAAACCGGAATGCCAAGAAGGCGCCAGATTTCTTTGCCTTGGGCCGACGGATTGTCGCCTGCGATGGCTTTCAGGATCGGGGTCATCCAAGCAATGCCAAGAACTTGGAAATAGCTGTCTGCTTTGTTGATCCGAGCAAACACGCGGCTTTTGCGAGCTTCGCGGTCTAAATCTGGGTTGCTGATCGTCGTCATGGAATCTTTCCTGCTAAAAACTAGAAGCGCACTGCCCGGGAGGAGGTGGGCAGTGCGCTTTTTGAGGGTCAGCCTTGGATGGCGTTGCCCACAACTTTTTGCTGGCCTTTCAGGCCGATGGGGAGGCTGTCGATATACGCATTTGGTGTGCGTGCGTCGTAAGGGATCGCGTCGATGATATCCTCAGCCGGTGTCGCGGCTTTGTATCCATCACTGTCCCATGGAAAGTCAGCTTCATTTGCCATGCCCTCATCTACGAGCATGCGCGCGGCATCGAGATAGATCGCCGGTTTGTAGACCTCTTTGGCAACGTCATCGTACCAGCTATCAGGCTTGCCCTCAGAAATCTGGCCCCAGCGACGCATCTGTGTGAGATACCAGATTGCATCTGAGTAGAAAGGGTAAGTGGCGTTGTAGCGGAAGAACACGTTGAAATCAGGAACGTCACGGCGGTCTCCTTTTTCATACTCAAAAAAGCCAGTCATTGAGTTTGCAATGACTTCCGCATCCGCGCCCACATATTCAGAGCGTGCAAGGATTTCCACGGCTTCCGGGCGGTTGGCGTTGTCATTTTCGTCAAGCCAGATCGCAGCGCGAATGAGCGCTTTGGTCAGGGCCAGCGTGGTGTTTGGGTTTTCCTCAACAAAGCTTGCGGAGAGGCCGAAAACTTTCTCGGGGTTGTTCTTCCACATCTCGTAGTCGGTAATCACGGGAACGCCGATGCCTTTGAACACGGCCTGCTGGTTCCATGGCTCACCTACGCAATAGCCGTAGATTGTGCCCGCTTCCATTGTTGCAGGCATTTGCGGCGGTGGCGTCACAGAAAGCAGAACATCCGCATTGATCTGGCCTGACACGTTTTCGGTGGAGTAGTAGCCGGGCTCAATGCCACCAGCGGCGAGCCAGTAGCGCAGCTCGTAATTGTGTGTGGAAACTGGGAACACCATGCCCATGTTGAAGGGCTTACCCTCATCAAGGTAGCTCTCAACCACTGGTTTGAGCGCAGAGGCAGAAATCGGGTGGACCGGCTTGCCTTCGGCGTCTTTTGGGACGTTTGGCTTCATCTCGGCCCAGATATCGT
>CAZQMR010000288.1:0-4387 GCA_964594465.1 uncultured Rhodobacterales bacterium | reverse complement strand
GCACCGCCCAAAACGTCCTGCTCTGCTCCAACATGCACGCAGGCGCGCCCTCCTACGCCGCCGCTGAGATGACCCTCGCCCTCATCCTCGCCACCTATCGCCAAATCCCACGGCAAGCCGCATCCCTCAAAGCGGGCACCTGGCAAGCCGGCGTCGGGCGCACACTCCGGGGCCGCACGCTCGGCCTCTACGGCTATGGCCGCATCGCAAAAGTCGTCGCGGACTACGCCAAAGCCATCGGCATGAAAATCATCTGGTGGTCGTCTGAGGAGGGCCGCGCCCGCGCCATCGCCGATGGCCAAACCGTCGCCCCCAGCCGCGAAGCCTTCTTTGCCAGCTCCGACATCATCAGCCTCCATGTCCGCCTCAAGCCAACCACCCACGGCCTGATCACCGCCGCCGACCTCGCTGCCATGGCCCCGCGCTCCCTGCTGGTCAACACCTCCCGCTCCGGCCTCATCGCACCCGGCGTGCTGGAAGCCGAAATCGCCCAAAATCGCATCTTCGCGGCCCTAGACGTCTTCGATCAAGAGCCCCTCACCGACACCAAAAATCCGCTCCTCACCCATCCCAACGTGCTCGCTACACCCCATCTGGGCTATGTCACAGAAGATGAGTTTGAATTGCAATTCTCTGACATTTTCGACCAGATCAACGCCTATGCGGCTGGCGACCCCATCCACATGATAAACCCCGAAACTTGGACGACATCCCAATGACCAAAGTTATCATCGCCGGTTCCGGCAACGCCGCCCTTTGCGCAGGCATCGCCGCGCTCGAAAAAGGCGCAGACGTGCTGATGCTCGAAAAAGCTGATGAGGCCCTCTCCGGCGGCAACACCAAATACACCGCTGGGGCCATGCGCTTTGCCTACAATTCCGGCGATGAGCTTCTCCCCTTGCTCAAAGACCCATCCGATCCCCGCCTCGCCAAAACCGATTTTGGCTCCTACACCCAAGAAAAATTCGGCAACGATCTGCTTGGCTTCAACGATGGCCGCCCGCTCAGCCCCGAGCAGGAAACCCTGATCTCCGAAAGCTACGACGCGCTGAAATGGCTCTCCACCCACAACGTGAAATTCGAGCCGATCTATTCCCGCCAGAGCTTCGAAAAAGATGGCCGCCACGTCTTCTGGGGCGGCCTCACGCTAGCCTCCGAAAACGAGGGCGTCGGCCTCTTTGATCAAGAACTTGCCGCTTTCAAAAGTATGGGCGGGCAAATCCGCTACGGCGTCGCCGTGACCGAGCTGACCAGCGAAGAGGGCCGCGTCACCGGCGTCAAAACCTCCACTGGCGAAACCCTCCTAGCCGATGCTGTGATCCTCGCTTGCGGCGGCTTTGAATCGAGCCCTGAGATGCGCCAGCAACATATCGGCCCCGATTGGGACAAGGCCAAAGTTCGCGGCACCCCGCACAACACCGGCGATGGTCTGGTCATGGCAGCAGCCCTCGGCGCGGCTCCTAACGGGCGCTATGGCGGCTGTCACGCCACGCCCATGGACCTCCACATGGCCAATTTCGGCAATCTCGATCTTGATCCCGGCGAGCGCAAAAACTACCGCAAAATCTGCTATTTCCTCGGTGTGATGCTCAATGCCAAAGGCGAGCGTTTCGTCGATGAGGGCATCAATTTCCGCAATTACACCTACGCCCAGTTCGGCGCCGCGATCATGGAGCAGCCGGATCATTTTGCGTGGCAAGTCTTCGATGCCAAGATCTTCGATCTGCTCTACGGCGAATACACCTTCCATGACGCCCATTTCGTTGAGGCTGACACGTTGCCTGAACTGATCACCAAGCTGGACGGCGTCGATCAGGCCGCCGCGACCGCCACGCTTGACGCCTACAATGCCGCCGTCATGCAAGACGTCCCGTTCGATCCCACCTCGCTTGATGGCAAAGGCACGCGGGGCCTGCCACTGGCCAAATCCAACTGGGCCCAAACCCTCGACCAAGGCCCCTTCCGCGCCTATCCCGTCACTGGCGGCATCACCTTCACCTATGGCGGCGTCAAAGTGGACGGCGCGGGCGCAGTCCTGCGCGAAGATGGCAGCGCAATCGCGGGTCTCTTCGCCTGTGGCGAAATGGTCGGCGGCGTCTTTTACAACGGCTATCCCGGCGGCTCCGGCCTCACCTCGGGCGCCGTGTTTGGCCGTCGTGCAGGGGCAGGGGCCGCATCTTAACTTTACGTTAGCTTTTGAAGCCGAATTTAACCCTTTAGAAACCCCTTTTCGGGATTCCCAGCTGTGCCGTTCTATGCACGTGCCATATGCGTGCCGGAACTGTGCAGCGGGTCATCCGAGGCAAAGTGCAATCAAAACAACAGCTTGCGATTGCACAAACCCCCTCCTAAACTCAGCCCCATGACCCGCGAAGAGTTCAACACCTACTGCCAGTCCCTCAAAGCCACGACCCATGTGGTACAATGGGGCAATTCCGATGTGTGGAAGGTCGGCGGCAAGCTGTTTGCGGTAAGCGGTTGGGAGGAAAGCGATCCCGCTTTTACATTTAAAACCAGCGAGTTAGCCTTCAACATCCTCTCCGACATGCCCGGCCTGCGCCCCGCGCCCTATCTCGCCTCACGCGGTTTGAAATGGATTCAGCACTACGCCGAACCGGGCCTTTCCGATAAAGAGCTCAAAGAGCATATCAAAGCCAGCTACGACATGATCGCCGAGGCGCTCCCTAAGAAAAAGCGTTTAGAATTAGGTGTTTAGCCACTATTTCTTAAGCCTTCCCAAGCATCATTTGACCCGCTAATATCCGCGAAAAAGGCGACCTCATGAGCCAAAAGCTCATCCTGACCTGCATCAAAAACGAAGGCGCCTTTCTTTTGGATTGGATCGCCCACAATCTCGCGCTCGGGATCGATCACTTTCTGATCTTCACCAACGATTGCGATGACGGCACAGATGCGCTCGCTGAACGCCTGCAAGCCCTTGGAATCGCAACACATATTTCGGACAATGATGGTGGCGACAAAGGCCCGCAATGGGCCGCAATGAACCACAAACTGGTCAAAAACATCCCCAACGGCGACTGGGTTTTCGTCAGCGACGTAGACGAATATCTCAACATCAAAACCGGCGACGGCACCCTTTCGTCACTTTCCGAGAAAATCCCAAATTCCCAAGCAATTTCAATCCCATGGCGCTTCTTCGGGTCCTCCGGGCAGACGGATTTCACACATGCTTCAGTGCGCGAAACCTTCACCAAAACCAGCCCCTACCCCCTGCTATATCCTCGCCAAGCCCTTATGTTTAAAAGCATTTTTCAGATGTCAGACGCAATCCAAAAGCCCGGCATCCACGCCCCGCGCCTCAAAAACGGGCATACGTGGCAGTCGCTCAACTGGGCCAACGGAAATGGCACCAAAATGCAGGTTTTTGACCCCAAAACCCCTATTTTGATGGGCCCAAATGCCGGGATTGAGCTCGCTCAAATCAACCACTACGCCCTGCGCTCTGCCAAGTCGTTTTTGGTCAAGGCCGCGCGTGGATTGGCAAATCGCAAGGGCGCAAAAATTGACCTGACCTACTGGATGCGGCGTAATTTCAATGACTTAGAGGATCGCACGGTTCTGAGGCTTGCAGATGCAACGCAGGCAAAACTGTCCGAGTTGTTGTCGGACCCAATCCTCGCAGATCTTCATCGTCAGGCCTGCATTTGGCATCAAGAACAGGCCGAACAGCTTGCGTCCAGCGATGAGGGTTTGAACCTCCTGAGCGGCATAGTTTTGGCCGGTGACAGCCGTGTTTTGGGTCCTGAGCAGGCGCAAATGATGTACCGCCACCATCGGGCTCTACGCCTGTCCGAAATCGCATCATGACATTGATATTGCACAGGAAAATGGCTTCAAAGCCGACGCCCGAACCCCTGTTCCAAAAGGTGCCGCGCTCGATTTTCAGTTTTGGAGCTTTGGTCGCAAATGGCGCGACGACTGCATATCTCAGATGGGAGTTGTCTGAGCTTTCTGAGGCCACTGTTACGACCACGGTGGGCGAAATAGAGCAAACGCCAATGGCCCGTGGCACGAGATTGCGCGTTGAGGGGGCAAAAAAGGATGTGCTTACTCTCACCGCCGACAAACAAAATATAGATATTCCAATAAGTTACCCAGAACTTGAGATATTTGACGGTCTCAATACCATCCTGACCATAGCCGTCGATCCGCAGGCTCAGAACATCGCTGATTGGGCTGAGTTTCACGCGAGAACTCAAGGCGCTGAGGCGGTTTTGATCGTCAATCGCCTGCGAAGAGGCGAGAGCAGCGAAGCACTACGCCAAGACCTTGAAAAGCTTCTGAAAAACAGCGACCTAAAAACCCTGATGGTCCTCGATTGCCACGCCCCAATTGGCGGTAACGCGCCGGATCAGCGGTGTCGCTA
>CAZQMR010000287.1:0-4388 GCA_964594465.1 uncultured Rhodobacterales bacterium | reverse complement strand
GACCTCCCCGCCTGGGTGCCCATCCCCGCACTCGCCGAAATCCAAGTCGCACTCGAAAGCGCACTGGCCGAAGTCACCAGCCTCACCGGCTTTGAACTCAAAAAAATCATGCGCACCGGCACCGTCGCCTCGATGGACAACCGCAATTGGGAGCTGCGCGACCAATCCGGCCCGGTGCAAAACCTATCCCTTTCACGCGCTGTCGGGCTAGACATGGAAAGCGCCACCATCGCGGCAAACGGCTTCCGCTTCCGCGTCCCCTACGGCACGCTTCTGTGCATCTCCGACAAACCGCTCCACGGCGAACTCAAACTGCCCGGCATGGCCACCGCCTTTTACAACCGCCAAGTCTCCCAGCACCTCGCCATCGGCGTGCGCGCCATGGAGCTCCTGCGCGACATGCCCCTTGAACGCCTGCATTCGCGCAAACTCCGCAGCTTCGACGAAACCGCCTTCCTCTAAAGCCACACAACCCATGGTAGATTTTGCAAGCCGGCCCATTCGAATTTCCAAAAATACTTCCGCCGGAGGCTCCTGCCATCAACCATGTGACCCGAATCCAAATTTCGATTCCCTGCCACAGCTACGCTAAATCTGGCCGAAGCCCCCAAATATAAGCAAAAAACCACCCAAGAACCCCATATTCTGTGCCAAATTCACGATTGTTGGATTGAGTTACCCCCGTTTTTAGCAGTAATATAAGGCCAACCGCGCAATCAGCTCGGCGCTAAAGAAAACAAACAGCAGCCTCTAGAGGAGAGCACAAATGGCACAAAAGCCCATGACAAAGACACAACTCGTCGCAGCATTCGCAGAAGAAGCAGGCATCGACAAAAAAGCCGCAAGCGAAGCGCTTGACGCTCTGGCCACTGTTGTCAGCAAAGAAGTTGTCGCAGGCGGTGCCGTGACACTTCCTGGCCTTGGTAAATTCGCCTGTCGCGAGCGTGCAGCACGCATGGTGCGCAACCCATCCACTGGCGAGCAGATCGCAAAACCAGCCGACCGCGTGGCAAAAGTCACCATCGCAAAAGCGCTTAAGGATATGGTCAACAGCTAAGCTGACCAACGAATTTGAATTCCTGAAAGGCCACTGATTTTTCGGTGGCCTTTTTGCTGCGCGAGGCTCACAGATAGCCCCATGAACATTCGCGCCATCTTTCTCGGCCTGCTCTTTGTTTTCATTTGGAGCTCGGCCTTCACCTCCGGCAAATTCATTGTCGTTGACGCCCCGCCCATTCTGTCGCTCGCTCTGCGGTTCTTGATCTCAGGCGTCATCGCCATCCTCCTCGCGTTGCTTATGGGCCAGCACATGCGCCTCAGCCGCAACGAATGGATCGCCGTTGTGATCTTCGGGATCTGCCAAAACGCGCTTTATCTCGGCCTCAACTTCGTGGCGTTCAAAACTGTGGATGCCAGCGTCGCTGTGGTCATCGCCAGCCTCCTGCCGATCGCAGTCGCGATAGCATCTCGCATATTTTTGGGTGAGCGCATCGCCATGCTGGGCATCGGCGGGCTTGCGGTCGGCCTAATCGGCGCAGGCATCCTGCTAAACGCGCGCCTCGAAAACGGCGCCGATCTCTTTGGCATTACCCTCTGCATCATCGGCGTATTCGCCCTGACCGTCGCCACTCTTCTGGTGCGCACGCTTGCAGCCTCAGGCAATGTCTTGATGATGGTTGGATTGCAAATGCTCGTCGGGTCCGCCGCCCTCGCGCCCGCCGGCTTCGCGCTGGAAACTTGGGAGGTCACGTATTCCGCGTCGATGATGACTGCCTTTGCTTATACCACCATCTTTCCGGGTCTGGTCGCCACCTGGATTTGGTTCAAATTGCTGGGTGAAATCGGGGCAACACGCGCTGCCGCCTTCCACTTTCTTAACCCGTTTTTCGGCGTGGTCGTGGCCAACCTCTTCCTGTCCGAACAAATCACCCGCGCCGATCTCATCGGCGTCGCCTTCATAATGGTTGCAATCCTGGCCGTGCAAATCAGCCGCATTCGCACCGCGTGATTCAGCAGGCGATAAGGCCAGGCTTGAATATCCAAGCAGCCCCTACGTCGCGCCAGACATCGCGTTTTACGTTTGAGCGAAGTGAAAAGCCGCGACGCTGTGGTTCACGCCTTAGGCGCGCTTCCCGCACCATCACCAACAGCCGCCACCTTCACCAGCGCCTTTTCTTTGTCGGCCTGCTCGGCTTCCGCATCTTCCTCGATCAAAAGCTCCTCAAGCCGTTGGAACAACTCGCCACGACGCTTTTCCGAAAGACGGCTCACATCTACCGTCTTTGTCGCATCCTGATATTTGCGCAAGGCTTCAGGCTGCACGGTCGCAATGCGCGTGTAACCCTCCGTCATCGCTTCGATTAAATCCTCTTTGGCCGTTGGACTGCCGTCGCTGCGCAGCACCGCCATGCGCATCCGCCAATAAGCGTCATAAAAAACCGTAGCCATGCGGCCCGGCTGAACAAAGGACACAAGCCCGACAATTACCGTCGAAACAACGCCCAAAATCGATATGTTAGTTGCACTGAGTCCTAACGCACCGCCCGCGGCCACCAATGCGCCAACGATCACGCCAGCAATGCCAAGAATGAAGTGCAGATAAAGGAGAAAGTGATAATAAAAGAACCACCATGTCGCCCGTTTGGACGCGTGTTTTTGTACCAATTCGCTCATAGAACCGACCCTAAATTGCTTTCTAAAATGCGGTTAGTGTAATCAACCGCTGCAATTTGTCAAAATTCTACAGCTTGGAATTTCGCAGTTAGCCACCTGCACATCGCGTGCGTTTCAATGAATGGCGCCAGCGCTCAGCGTTAAGCTGCATCCTTCTCGACATGTCGCTCGCCGCTCACTGCAAAATTTGCGACCAGCAGTGACAGCGTCGATGCCTCCTCCTTCAAGCGGCCAGCATTGGAAGCGCTTTGATCCGCAAGCCGTGCGTTTTGTTGGGTATTTGAATCCAGATTGGCGACGGTCTGCGCAATTGTCGCAACCGTTTGCGATTGCTGCTTTGAGTTTTCTGAAATCAAACGAAGGCTGGCAACCACCGATTGAATTGACTCATCAATCGAAAGCAAGACATCGTTGGTATTGCTGACAAGCTCTGATCCTTCGCTCACGGCTGACGTCGAATTCTTGATCAAATCTGTGATGTCACTGGCGGCTTCCGATGCGCGTTTGGCGAGGCTGCGCACCTCACTTGCGACCACCGCAAATCCTTTGCCCGCATCGCCCGCGCGCGCCGCCTCAACCGCTGCATTCAGCGCCAGCAAATTGGTCTGGAACGCAATCGCCTCGATGACCCCTATGATTTCGGAAATCTCACCGGCGGACTTCTCAATACGCTCCATCGCTTTGGTTGCTTGCTCAGCCGATTGCGTCCCACTTCTCACTTTTGACGCAGCCGTCCCGGCAATAGACTGAACCACATCAACCTCATTGCCAGCCTCCGAAATGGCAGCATTCATATCTTCCATCGTTGCGCTTGTTTGCTTCAAGGAATCTGCCTGCGTCGTGGTGCGCTCTGAAAGCTGGAAAGCGCCATCTGAGATGTGATTGGTCTCCGCAGAGATCGCTTTGCTGCCATCGGATATTTCCACAATCAGCTTTGTTAGCAGCTCCATGGTTTGGTTGAACGCCAGTTTTATGTCTTCTAAATTGGGGTCTAGCTGGGCATTGATACGCGCGGACAGATTCCCATCTGCAAGACTTTGCAAACCGGTTCTAATTTCTGCAACAGATTGCTTTTGAAGCGTAATCTCAGTTGCATATTTTACAACTTTTGTCGGAACCCCGTTTGTGTCCAGGATCGGATTGTAGCTTGCGTGGATCCAAATCTCCCGTCCATTTTTGCCGCGCTTGAGGTATTCTCCGCTCACAAATTCCCCACGGCCCAAAGCTGCCCATAGCATTTCGTCTTTCCCAGAATTTTCCGACGAACCCTGATCAAAAATGCTGTGGTGTTTGCCCACAATCTCGTCCAGCGTGTAGCCCATTGCCTCCAGAAAATTCTGATTTGCATCGCGGATTTCACCGTCCATCGTGAATTCTATCACCGCCTGCGCACGAGAAATCGCTTCGATCTTCCCTTCGTTATCGGCGGCTTGCTCCATCATCGTATCCCGCTGCGCGTCAAGATCACGAATTTGGGTCAGCGACTTTTTGAAACTCTCCAATTTTTGTGCAAGCAGTCCAATATTGTCGACGCGATCCTGTGCTGGCACTTCCGTTTCCAGCTCACCCTTTTCGATTTTTGTGATCGCAAGATGTAACCCGCGCAACGCCTCCAGCATCCGATGGACTATCTTGAAACCCGAAAGGAAGAAAATCACACAAAAACAAACCAGTACCGCAGCAGCAGACACCACGAATGTAGTACTCTTTTCCTG
>CAZQMR010000286.1:0-4407 GCA_964594465.1 uncultured Rhodobacterales bacterium | reverse complement strand
GCTTGGGCGACGCGGGTGGAGGGCGATAAATCTGTATTGGAGCGGGACACGGGGCAGGCACCTTTTGTTGACTGAAAACTGTTGTGGCAAGCCCAAGATGCGTTGACAAGGCGGTATCGTTTGGCCTGAGCAAACAAACCTGTGGATAAAACCTTAATTCTACAATGTAATTAAGGGTTTATTGACATATAACCGTCTTATTCATCGGCTACACTCAAACTGAATTTCATGAGAGGGATACAATATGAGCCAGCTCCCAAAGCACGCGTCTTTTTCCAGTCGCCAGACTGCGACTGGCGTGTCTGGCCTGTATCTGACCAGCGGAATCAGCGGCATCATGACGGGTGATGCTGCGCGGGACCGCATTGTGACTGGTCCGCGCCCAAGTCTTATGGATGAAATGTGGGAAATCTACGACGGTGTGGTTTCGCTCAATTGCGATGGTAGTGCGAAGTCAAATCGGCCGAAAACCGGTAGCTAAGGCACAGCTTTGTTACGTCCCGCGATAGGGTTCGACATATTGCAGCGCCATATCCCAAGGAAAGAAAATCCATGTGTCCTGGCTCACCTCAGTGATAAAGGTATCAACCTGAGGCCGCCCTTTGGGCTTCGCGTAAACGGTTGCAAAATGCGCTTTGGGCATGATGGAGCGCACCACTTCCAAGGTTTTGCCGGAATCAACCAGATCGTCGATCACAAGGATGCCCGTGCCGTCCCCGATCAGGTCCGGGTCGGGTGATTTCAGAACCGAGGCCTCGGCCTGCGTTTGGTTGTCATAGGATTTCACGGAGATTGTATCGACGGTGCGAATATCCAATTCCCGCGACAGGATCATCGCAGGGGCCATGCCGCCACGGGTGATCGCGACAACGGCTTTCCAAGCGCCATTATCTGGCCCTTGACCATCCAGACGCCACGCAAGCGCACGGCTGTCGCGGTGGATTTGGTCCCAGCTTACATGGAAGCCTTTTTCGTGTGGCAAGCGGTCAGACATGGGCGGGCGCTCCGGTATTTGAATCAGGTTGGGGCTGTTTTACCTGAATTTGAGGATGGAGGAATTGTTAATTGTACCTGCGGGTTTCCACAATCCTCAACAGCGCTCGCTTTAGGAGCTTTCCTTGATCTGGCGTGAGGTTTTGCGGCTTCCGTCATGGCTCCAGCCCGGTGGCGCGAAGGCATAAGCCAGACGTTGGCGCATTGTGAGGCCGGGTTGGAAAACATCGCGCAGAAGTGCGACCCATTCGTGGAAGGCGACGCGCAAGGGATTGAAGGTGCCCAGATTGTTCACAAGGCCATAATCGACCTTTTCAGCCTTATTTTCAGGCACGAAAGTCCCAAAGAGCTTATCCCAGATAATCAGAGTGCCAGCGTAGTTAGCATCAAGATACTGTGCGTTGCGGCCATGATGCACGCGGTGATGGGAGGGCGTGTTCATCACCGCCTCAAACCAGCGGGGAAGGCGGGTGATGGCCTCGGTGTGGATCCAAAATTGGTAAACAAGATTGAGCCCGCCGCAAAACACGACCATGGCAGGGTGAAAGCCGAGCAGGATCAATGGCGCGCGCAGGATCATCATGAAGGTAAAGGTGCCGGTCCATGTTTGCCGCAAGGCAGTGGAGAGGTTGAAATGCTGGGAAGAGTGGTGGTTCACATGGCTTGCCCAGACCCAGCGAATGGTATGACCAAAGCGGTGGACCCAGTAGTAGCGCAAATCGTCGAGCAAGAAGCAGAGCGCGATGACTGCGACGGATGTTCCCAGATCAAAGAGCCGGAATTGCCACAGGAACGTGAAAAAGCCGTAGGCGACAAAGCCGAGCAAGATGCCAGCGACCACATTGCCAACGCCCATAAAGATCGAGGTCAATGCATCGCGGATTTCGTAGCGCCCGCCCGTGCCGGTTCGTGCGATCCAGATGATCTCGGCTAGGATCAGGAGGACAAAGAGCGGGATTGACCAGCTTACGACATCGGGAAAGGCGATTTGATCAGGCATTTTTCAACTCTGCCATCCATTCGCGGGTGTCGGCAAGGGTGGCCGTCACAGTTGGCGCCGCAAAATCACCCGTTGCGATGCGCAAACCACTTGGCACTTGGGTGATCGCTGGTTTGTTTAGCGGCCTGGAGGTCGTGTCTTCGCCCATGAGCCAGACCAGTCCGGGCGGGCCGGTTTGAGGAATGATGAGGGCTGTTTGACCAAGGTCATCCAAGAGGTGGCGCGCAACCGGGTGGTCAGGTTGCTCGCGCAACCATGCGGCCGTTGGATCTGCGATGGTTCGAGTGCTGCCGGGCAAGAATAACCGTAGCGCAATGGTTACGAGCAGCACCCCGATAACAACAAGTGGTATCAGGATGCTGAGGGGCATGGTTTTAGCTCTTGCGGCCAGTCACAACATCAATGTCAGGCGCGTCTTCGGCCTTCATGCCCACGACATGATAGCCCGCATCCACATGGTGGCATTCGCCGGTCACACCCGACGAGAGATCGCTAAGCAGATAGAGCGCTGATTTGCCGACCTCGGTTTGCGTCACGTTGCGGCGCAGGGGTGAGTTCAACTCGTTCCATTTCATGATGTAGCGGAAATCGCCGATGCCGGAGGCCGCCAGCGTTTTGATCGGGCCAGCAGAGAGCGCGTTCACGCGGATGTTCTGGGGGCCGAGATCCATGGCCATGTATTTGACGCTTGCTTCAAGGCCAGCCTTAGCGACGCCCATGACATTATAATGGGGCATCACACGTTCAGCACCGAAATAGGTCATGGTGAGCAGGGAGCCGCCCTCACTCATCAACTTCTCCGCGCGCTGAGCCACGGCGGTAAAGCTGTAGATCGAGATGTCCATTGTCATGCGGAAATTGTCAGCGGACGTATCAACATAGCGGCCGCGCAGCTCGTTTTTGTCGGAAAAGCCGATCGCATGAACCAGAAAATCGAGCTTGCCCCATTTGGCTTCCAGCTCGGCAAAAACCGCATCCATGGATGCGTCATCGGTTACATCGCAAGGCAGCACGATGTCTGAGCCTACTTTTTCAGCCAGTGGCTTTACGCGTTTGCCAAGAGCGTCGCCTTGATATGTGAAAGCAAGCTCTGCACCTGCGGCATGGGCTTCTTGTGCGATGCCCCATGCGATGGACTTGTCATTTGCTACGCCCATGATCAGGCCGCGTTTGCCGTTCAACAATCCGTTTGACATGCTCTTACCCTCTGCCTTTTTTGTCGCTGTTTGGCTCCACGTAAGCCATGTTTGCAAGGGCTTCAAGAAAACCCTGACATTTCCTTTTGTCTAGGCACAAATGACACTAGGTAGGGTATGGTAATACTACGCCTTTTGGAGCTTGTAGCATGTCAGATACAGACCGCAGCGATCACTTTGCCGGTGAAAACCCATTTGCACTGGTTCGTGAATGGATGGCCGAGGCTGAAAAGACCGAGCCAAATGATCCCAATGCGATTGCGCTTTCGACCGTTGATGCGGACGGGATGCCCAACGCGCGCATGGTTCTGCTCAAAGAGGTCGAGGATGATGCTTTCGTGTTTTATACCAATTATGGCTCGGCCAAGGGGCAGGAATTGGATGGGGCGCAGAAGGCTGCCTTCGTGATGCACTGGAAATCGCAGCGCCGTCAGATCCGTGTGCGTGGCGATGTGTCCCGCGAGGAGGGGCCGCAAGCGGATGCCTATTACAAAAGCCGGTCGCTGGCGTCGCGCTTGGGTGCTTGGGCTTCGGATCAATCAAAGCCCTTGTCTTCGCGTGCTAAGCTTGTGGCCGAGGTTGCCAAGATCACGGCAACCAAGGGCACCAATCCGGATCGCCCACCGTTTTGGGGTGGTTACAGAATTGTTCCAACTGAGATAGAGTTTTGGGCAGATGGGCCCGCACGGCTCCATGACCGCTTTCGCTGGACCCGATCCGGCGATGGCTGGGATATACAAAGGTTGAACCCATAATGAGCGATGATGCCCCCCAACGCAGTTTGCTTTTGACCGGTGCGAGCCGGGGCATTGGCCATGCGACCGTCAAACGCTTTTCCGAAGAAGGCTGGCGGGTGCTGACCTGCTCGCGCCATCCGTTTCCAGAGGATTGCCCATGGCCTGCTGGTGAAGACGATCATGTGCAAGTTGATTTGGCCGATCCGCGCCAAACAATGGAGGCCGTTGAGGAAGTGAAAAAGCGGCTGAAGGGCGGGCGGCTTGACGCGCTGGTCAATAATGCTGGCATTTCACCGAAGAATGACACCGGGCAGCGGCTGACATCGTTGGACACGGATTTGCGCGATTGGGGGCAGGTCTTTCATGTCAACTTTTTCTCAGCCGTTGTTCTTGCGCGTGGCCTAAAGGACGAGCTGGCAAAGGCAAAAGGCGCGGTTGTGAATGTCACCTCTATCGCTGGCGCGCGGGTGCATCCCTTTGC
>CAZQMR010000285.1:0-4417 GCA_964594465.1 uncultured Rhodobacterales bacterium | reverse complement strand
GCGGCGCGGGCCAATGGTGTGCCGGTGCGCAAGGTGAAGATTGGCCTGTTCATGTTCACCGCCTTTTGCGCGACGCTGTTTGCAGCTTGTCAGGTGTTTGATACCAACACGTCCGATGCCGCTAAGGGCAACCTTAAGGAGCTGGAAGCGATTGCGGCGGCGGTTGTGGGTGGCACAGTGATGACAGGTGGCTTTGGCTCAGTCATTGGCGTCATTTTCGGTGCCATTATCTTTGGCGTGGTGCAGCAATCGGTGTTCTTCATTCCGTGGATTGATGGCGCGTACTACCGCTTGTTCTTGGGCACGGTTCTGCTGGTCGCAGCTTTTGCCAACGAGAATATCCGAAAACGCATTACAGGGGGGATATGACCATGAGCACCCCTTTGATAGAAGTGCAGGGTGTGACCAAGAAGTTTGGCACATTCACTGCGCTCAATGGTGTAAATTTAGAGGTTTATCCCGGCGAAGTGCATGCGCTGCTGGGCGACAATGGCGCGGGCAAATCGACGCTGATCAAGGCGCTGGCAGGTGTGCATCGCCCCACCTCTGGGCAGATCGTGGTGGAGGGTAAACCGGTGGTTTTCAACTCGCCGCGTGATGCGACAGCTGCAGGGATTGGCACGGTTTATCAGGACTTGGCGCTCAATCAGCTCATGTCCGTGACCCGGAATTTCTTCATGGGCCGCGAAATCACAGGGTTTCTGGGCACCATGAAAATGGACGAGATGGATCAGATCACCCATGAGCAGATGCTCAAGATTGGGATCGACATTTCGGATCCGGGCCAGCCTGTGGGCACCATGTCAGGCGGGCAAAAGCAGACGCTGGCGATTGCGCGTGCGATCTATTTCGGGGCGAAGGTTCTCATTCTTGACGAGCCGACTTCGGCGCTAGGCCAAAAGCAGCAAATGGAAGTGCTGCGCACGATCAAGCGGGTGCGGGATTTGGGGACGATTGCGATCATCTTCATCACTCATAACGAGATACACTCCAAACTGATCGCGGATCGTTTCACGTTCTTGTCGCTGGGTGAGGTCATTGGCTCGGGCACCAAAACCGAGCTTGCAGGCGACGACATTCGCCGCCTGATGGCCGGTGGCGCTGAGATCGAGGATTTGGGCAAGATGCTGGAAGAGGCCTGATTTAGGCGCTTTTCGAACAACTTGAATCACAAATACCCTGCCGCGCTTCGCGCTCTCGGGACATTTGCGATACCTGATGTATTGGATGTTTCGAAAAGCGCCCTAAAAACTTGACCCATCTTCCTTAAGAAACTCGATTTCCTCGGGCGTGGAAACCCGCCCCAAAATCTCGTTTCGATGCGGGAAATGCCCGAAACGGGCGACGATAACCTCATGAGCAACGGCAAACTTGGCGTTGTTCGTGAGCGCCTCGACCTTTTCGGGCAGCGCATTCGCGGCCTCATCCTCAAACAGGCGCACGCATAGCTTTTGCAGCGCCCAGTTCTCCGCGTGCATGAAGGGCATATACAAAAACACCCGCTCCGACTGGGCAAAGTAGCGCGCATCGCCGCGCATGACGCTTTGCAACGCGACGTTTTGGGCGCGGTCATCTTGGGCGTACATCTTTGGATCATCGCGGTGCATGTTGCGCGCCATCTGATCAATCAGGATCACATGGGCCAGCGCGCCGCGCGGCGTTTCCACCCAATCATCCAGCTCGCCCTTGCTTGAGGCCACCAGCAGATCGCCGAACTTGGCTTTGATATCCGCATCAATATCGGGGTTCTTTTTCCAATACATCTCCGGGTTATCAACCGGGTAATCAGGGCTCTCAATGTCCCCAAACCAGTAGCTCAGAATGTCAGACTGACGTTGATCCATGGGGAATCCTCCTTGACTGCGGATATTTTCAGCATCTTAGCCTGCCAAATCCTGTTGACCAGAGCCACGCGGACAGGCAGCTTTGCAGATATGACTAAAGAAGCGCGCCAACGTCCCGAAAAAATCCGCTGCGATGCTTGCCCGGTGATGTGTTACATCGCCGATGGCCGCTCCGGGGCCTGTGATCGCTATGCCAATGAGGCGGGGCAGTTGGTGCGGCTTGATCCGCATGTGATTTTAGAAGCGAGTGAGGCGGCGGTGCCTTTCTTGGATCAGGGCGCGGATTGGACCGGGAAAATCCTCAATGATGGCAAGGAGTTCGTGACCGCGATTGGCGCTGGCACGACTTATCCTGACTACAAACCCGCGCCCTTTATCGTGCAAAGCGAGGTTGCGGGCGTGGATATGGTCACCGTCGTGACCGAGGGGATTTTCAGCTATTGCGGTGCGAAAGTGAAAATCGACACGGACCGGCATCTTGGCCCCGAGCAAGCCGCGGTGCGGGTGAATGGCGAAGCAATTGGCCATGTGACCACGGCGGAATACGGCTCGCAAATGCTCTCACTCGGTGGCGTGCATCATCTGACGGGCGGGTCAAAGAAGGAGGGGCGGGTTACGTGCGATGCGCTGCTCACGCTGGTCAATCGCGGTGAGATTGATGTTGAGATTGATGGCGGTGCGGCGCTGACGATTGGCGCGGGCAAGCCGCCGGTGGTCAATGGCGTGCCTGAGGAGCGGATGCGGGTGGGCTGCGGGTCGGCGACGATTGGGATGTTTGCGTCCCAGTGGAAGGGTTTGGTCGATGAGGTTGTGGTGGTGGATGATCACATCACGGGTGTCATGTCTGAGCATCAGGCGGGCAAAGTGATCGGTTGGGAACCGACAGGCATTCGGATTAAGGGCCGCCGCTCAACGCCGGGTCGCTATTTTCAAGTGGCGGAGCCGGGCACAGGTTGGGGCGGTACGGATTTAAGTGATCCGCTGGTTATTCTCGATAAATTCAAGCCGGATCAGGCGCGTGCTGGGCAAACCATGCTGATGGTTTCAACCACGGGCGAGCAGTCGGCGTTTTATCGGCTGAATGATGAGCTGACGCCTATTGAAGAGGAGATGCCGGGACCGCTTTTGCCAAGTGTGGAGCGAATTTCGGAAAATTGCGAACCGGCGATGACGTCCGTGCTGTTCATGGGCGGGGCGGGCGGTTCACTGCGCTCTGGCGTGACGGAAAACCCGGTGCAACTGACCCGATCTGTGCGCGATGCGATTGTGAAGGTGACCTGCGGCGGTGCGCCGGTGTTCACATGGCCCGGCGGTGGGATCACGGTGATGGCGGATGTGATGCAATTGCCGGAAAACGCCTTTGGCTATGTGCCCACACCAGCGCTGGTTGCACCGATTGAGTTCACCATGGCCCGCGAAGATTTCGCGCGTCTTGGCGGTCATGTAGATCATGTGATTTCGCTGGAAGAGGCGATGGCAGGCACGGTTGGTCGACAGAATGACCATCTGCTGGCGGGGCAAAAACGGGTGCAAAGATCGTGATGTGGGATGCGCCTTTGATCAAACGGCTGGAGGGCGGGTGGTTTCACCTGCGCCATGGGCCGATCGATCTGGTGGTGACCTCTGACGGGGCTTGGGACGCGGTTGAGGCGTGTTTGCGCCGAGCGTTTCCGAGTGTTTTGCCTGAGCTTTGCGCTGAGCTGCACGCGCTTCGCCAACCTGTGCGCGCGGGGGCTGTGACGGGCCCGGTGGCAATGCGGATGGAAGCGGCGGCGCTGGAGTTTTCAGATCAGTTTGTTACGCCGATGGCTGCTGTTGCCGGAGCTGTGGCGGATCATCTGCTTGGAGTTTTGGGTGGCCTTGAGGGTATTGGGGCGATCTCCGTTAACAATGGCGGGGATATTGCGCTGAGGCCATTGCGCGCGATGCGGATCGGGATTTGTGAGGATGTGGCGACGGGGCGGATAGGTCCGCGCATCGAGATTTCACCGGGCGATGGCGTGAATGGGATTGCGACCAGCGGATGGCGCGGGCGCAGTCACTCGCTTGGGATTGCGGATGCGGTCACGGTGCTTGCATCATCTGCGGCCCGCGCGGATGTGGCGGCAACGTTGATCGCCAATGCGACAGATGTTGATTGTGCTGGTGTTGAGAGGGTGCCTGCCAGTGATTTGAGCCCGGATAGCGACCTTGGCGCGCGGCTCGTGACGGTGGATGTTCCTGTTCTGAGCGCCTCACAAAAGACAGCGGCGCTTGCGGCAGGGGCGGCAATGGCGAAAAACCACTTGCGTCGAGGGCTGATTGCGGGATGCTTCCTTTCGGTGCAGGGTGAAACTCTGGCGCTTGGCCAAGAGCACCAAGAACGGGAGAAAGCGATTGCCTGACGTAGTTGTGCGCAAAACCGCGCTGAAGGTTGAAGAAGTGTTTCACGAGGGCGGGCCGATTGCGAGCACGCCCTTGCGGCGCGTCTCGATGATTGCGGTCGTTGAGAACCCGTTTGCCGGGCGCTATGTCGAGGAAATCACAGGGTTTATTGATGATCTGAAGCCGCTTGGTCTGCGGATGGCAAAGGA
>CAZQMR010000284.1:0-4478 GCA_964594465.1 uncultured Rhodobacterales bacterium | reverse complement strand
AATAAAACGCAAGCTGGCGATCCCGATACCGCTCAAACGCCGCCGGCTCAAACACCACTTTCGCCGATTTGCGCGACCGGGCATTGCCCAAAATCCACTGATCCGTTTCTTGGGCAATGCGCAGCGAAATATAGCTGTCCAGCGCAGGGCGATGCAGGACAATCTTCGCCACCTGCTTGTCGGCCAATACCGCATCCATCACCCGCGCATCATGCCCTTCAAACAGCCGAAATCCAGCCATCCCTTCGGCATCCGCACGCATCGCCGTCAGCACGCGCAACGGGCCTGCCTCGCGCTCCGCCAAGGTCAAACCAAACTGCTCGGTCTTATCCTTACGGCCAAAAAAATCAGGATTAAACAGCTCACCATGGCAAGCGATGTTTGGGTGCTGCGCCAGCGTGCGCTCCAGAAAATTAGACCCCGTGCGCATCGCGCCAAGAATAACAAACGTATGAAAACCGCCCCGGCCCATCACCCGTCAGCCACAATGCGCAACGCGGGTGGCGCCGACACCCCGCGCGCGAACGCGCCAATGTCGCCAAGGCTGTCCATATTCAGACCGAAGTTTTCCAACCGCTCAACAAAATCCTCAAACCCGTCATGATTTCGCAACCCCGGAAGGGCGCCCAAATCGCTGACACCAAGCGCCGTTCCCAAAACCCGTTCCGGCAACATCATTGCGTCTGCCAGCGTCACGTGCACCGCGTTTGGATTCTCGCCCTTATCCAGCCGTACCAACTGCAATTGCTCTTGCGATATCAACCGCAAGGCCGAGCGGCGCAGCACGCGATCATCTTCAATTTGGCGATGAAACAAATCAAGCGCCCATGCCCCCGTGATCAATGTCAGGCGGGCATTCGGGTCACGCGCTAGAAACGTGCTGATCCGTGGGCTGTCCGCAATATCATGCAGCAAGATCGGTGGGGCCGCGCGCATATTCCAAATCAAATTCACCAGATACTGCTCAGGGTTATAATCGCGAAACCGGACAGAGGCAGGCAGCCCACCGGGCAGCACGTGTTCAGGATCAATCCGACCCACCGCATTGCGCTTGTACAAACGCCCTAGACTTGCCTCGCCCCTTTGGTCGCGCATCCAACCCGGAAAGTGCTCGTAGACATGGGTGAAGCCCTGCAAAACCGTGTACGGCGCGGCTGTGGGCGCTGACCCCGTGTAAACCGCCGCCGGAAAACGCCCCTGATTGAGCAATCCGGGTCGTGCTGCACAGCGCTTGTCATAACTGTTGCGAAACGCGGTCTCCAGCACGCCCGGGTCACGATCATCCCGAACCTTGCGCGGCCCAGATGCCAGCCGTTTGTGCGACAGCAAATCACGGTAGAGATGATCCGCACCCGCCCAGACCTTGCGCGCGAAAAAAGCATCGCAATTGGCCAGAAGCTCCTTGTGATCATCGTAGAAAATATAGGGTTTGCCCTGATCATCAAAGCGCGACAGGGTCAGCGAGCGCGACACAACCTTTTGCCCAAACAGCCGCACCAGCGTCGGGAAATACGCTTCATCCGGTATCCAGCAGCGCTTGAAATAACGGTCATATTCCGCGCGATCCGGGCTGTTCAGAATAGCCTCAAGCGTGGCCCGGCTCAAGCACCACCACTGTGACCCCAAATGCGGCTCCAACCCAATCGGGATTTGGCGGCGTATGCGAAATTTACGTTGCAGATCGACGGCCTTGTCAAACAACCAGCGTTGGCGGCGATAGGAAAACGGGAAATGCAGCGTGAACCGTTCCATTTCCAACCCATCCACGACCCATGCCCGTCCTTCGCCTCGTGCGGGCACACTCTCCACAAAGTCAGTGTCTTCATTGGCGGCCAAAAACGCGGAAAGCTCGTTGATCGGGCGCGTTGGCAGGCAGGAGCCAGAGATTTGGCACACATGGCTCACATCAGGCCACTGCTCCAACAAAGTAACCGCCGCCGAAAGGCTCGCCTCGACCAGCGAAAAACCACCCCACTCGCACGCCACACGCCGGGCAAACCGCACCCGCTGATTGCCGTCTAGTTCCTGCTCAAGCGTTGCAAATTCTGCGTCATCCGTATGGGCATCCACATGGATCACCACCGGACATTTCGCCTTGGTGAGCGCCCGCGTCAACTGCCGTACCCGGTTAAGATCGCGATGCGCCAGAATGATGATCCCGACACTCATAACCACCCCCCCGCAGACATCAGACCAAGGTCTTCAAGCTGGCGCCAATCCTTGTACTTTGAGGAGGTCTCATTCCAAAGCCGCAGCCCTTTGCCGATTTGATCGTGATAGGATTTATACTCTCGGCTGGCGGCATAATGCTCCTTGCGGATCAGTTCTTCGGCGGCCTTGTCCTGCAAAATGTCGAGGAACTTGGTGTGCAGCAGGCACCCCGTCGCCTTCTCCCCGCCCCACTCATCGTAGACCAAGTTCAGCCCGCGCGGCAAAAGCGTGTGGGTCGAGCTGACATAAACATAGCCCTTCTGCCATTTCACCAGCGGTATCTTGTTGAGCGCCGGGGACAGCTCAGGCCGGTTCTGGAAAAACGCTCGCGCCCGCGCACCGCCCTGTATCCACAGATTGCCATAGCGCGGATTGCGCGAAATCATGTAATTCCCCGCATCAAAATACGGGAGCTTTTTGACAGGGTCCGTGCCCGTGCGATAGGGCGTCTTCTCGATGGGTCGCTCGGAATACATATCCAGCAGGATCGTGCCAAAAGACTTGATCGCCGAGGCATCCAGCCAATCCGTCAGCGCCCGCAGGGGCCGCACATCATGATGCGGATAGACAAAAAATTCGTCCACATCCACACACAGCGTCCAATGGTCCCGCGCATAGCGCCCCATCAGCGCATTCAGCCAGTCCATGCCAAACTTCGCCCGCTTGTAGCTGCGCTCCGTCTGCCAAATCGACACATCCTTCTGCGCCAGCAGGTATTCGGTCGTGCCGTCATCAGACGCATTGTCCACAAACACAAAATGCTGCACGCCCAGCTTGCGATAGTATTTCAGGAAAAACGGCAGCCGCTCCCGCTCATTCCTGAGTGTGCAAAACAGTAGAATCGCGTCGCTTGGCACATCCTTCACCCAGTTGCGCCGTTCGTTCAGCTCCAGCGCCTTGCGCCGCGACCGGATCAACCGGCGCTTGCGTTCCAGCCGCAGGTGATACGCGCGCAGCAGCTTCATGACGCCATCGCCATCGCAGGCTGGCTCAGCACAGGTGCAATCGCCGCGAAATGCGCATCCCATGTGGGAACCGCCGCACATGCCGCGCCGACAGGTCGCTCCATCCCCTGGATCGCCGCAACCCAAGCCTCCACCTCCAGCGGTAAAAACTGCGTCAGCGCTTGCCCATGTTCGCGCAAAACCGGCAGGTCAGTCGCGAGCGTATGAACCCCCATCGCCCGCGCCTCATATAGCGGAATGCCAAACCCCTCGCATTGGGTCGGAAAGAGCAGCGCCCAAGCCTGCGCCAGATGCCGTGCCAAATCTGCATCGTCGCACGCATTATGCTCAAAAATGCACGGATTTGTCGCCTTTGCTGCGTCCAACCGCGCCAAAACGGCAGGCTCCTCCCACCCCCTGCGTCCCACAATATGCAGGTCTGGCGTTGGACCAAAACGCCCAAGTTGCTCCCAAACGTCCAGCAGAAAGGAGATGTTCTTGCGCGGCTCCACCGTCCCAATAGCTACAAAATTCGCCCTTGAAGCAGGTGCCGCAGTCCCAAGCGTTTGCACTCCGGGCGCTGCCATCAATATTTCCGGCACTCGGCCAGCCTTGGCAAGATGGATGCGCAATCGCGCAGCGCTATCCCTTGAAACCGTGATCACCGCATCCGCACGCGCAGCAATCAGCGCCATTTTTTCGCGGATCGCGGGCAATTGATCAGTGCGGCAAGCCTCTGGATGATCAAGTGGGATCACGTCATGCAACATCGCCACGAACTGCGCCATGCCCAACTTTTTTAGCCGATCCAAAACCCTTGCTTTGAGGTTGGAATGACCAACATTCATATAGGTGAACCCGCGTGCGAGCTTCGGCGTCGCTTGCAGTATCGCCAATTTCAAAAGCTGTGCCTGCTGGCCATTCATCCCAGCCAGCGCCCCTAGTTTTGACGTCGAGCTGACCGCAAGCGCTGCGCGAACACACCGCGCATCCGCAATCACATCGCGCCCCGGCACACGGATCAAAAACAGCGCATCCTGCCTTGCGGCCCAATTAAAATAGGCCGTTTCAACTCGATCAATCCCGGTTTGCGCAGGCAGATGCGCGCGTGCAAATGTCCGGGATATGTCAAGCAGCAGTCGGGGCATTCAGTGCGCTATTCCGCGGCTGTTAAATGCTGAGTGGTGTTTTGCAAGAACTCTGCGAACTCGTCGCGCAGTTCCGCGCGGGCGAGGCCGAAGGCGACGGTGGCTTGCAGGAAGCCTGCTTTGGTGCCGCAGTCAAAGCGCTGGCCCTCAAAGCGGTAGCCAAACACGTTGTCAC
>CAZQMR010000283.1:0-4485 GCA_964594465.1 uncultured Rhodobacterales bacterium | reverse complement strand
AACGCCAAAGAAAAACCCGCCACGCATATCCTGCGCGGCGGGCCTTAAATTCACTCAAATGGAGCGGGCTTATTCCATGATCGGAATAGAGAACTCGCCGCCTTCTTTGATGCCTGATGGCCAACGCGCAGTCACGGTTTTGGTGCGCGTGTAGAACTTAAACGCATCCGGGCCGTGCTGGTTCAAATCGCCAAACATGGATTTCTTCCAACCGCCAAAGGTGTGGTAGGCCAGCGGCACAGGAATTGGCACGTTCACGCCAACCATGCCGATATTGATCCGGTTGGAGAAGTCCCGCGCAGTGTCACCATCGCGGGTAAAGATCGCTGTGCCGTTGCCGTATTCGTGGTCCATGGCAAGGCCGATCGCTTCCTCATAATCCTTGGCACGCACGGTTGAGAGCACCGGGCCAAAGATTTCCTGCTTGTAGATATCCATGTCTTTGGTGACGTTATCAAACAGGCAAGCACCGACGAAATTGCCGCTTTCATAGCCCTGAAGCGAGAAGTCGCGGCCATCGACCGCAAGTGTTGCGCCTTGGGCTACACCGCTATCGACGAGGCCGAGGATTTTCTGCTTGGCCTCAGCCGTGATCACTGGACCGTAATCCACATCATCGCCAGCCGTATAGGGGCCAACTTTGAGGCTTTCCACGCGCGGGATCAGCTTTTCGAGCAAGCGGTCGGCGGCATCATCGGTCACAGGAACCGCGACCGAGATCGCCATGCAGCGCTCGCCTGCGGCGCCATAGCCTGCACCGATCAGCGCATCAGCGGCTTGATCCATATCCGCATCGGGCATGATGATCATGTGGTTCTTCGCACCGCCAAAGCACTGGCAACGCTTGCCGTTGGCTGTGGAGCGGGAATAGATGTATTCCGCAATCGGGGTTGAGCCCACGAAGCCCACGGACTGGATTGTGTCATTGTCGAGGATCGCATCCACGACCTCTTTGTCGCCATGCACAACCTGCAAAATGTCCTTTGGCAGACCGGCCTCAACCATCAGCTCAGCGAGCATGTTGGGCACGGACGGGTCGCGCTCGGAGGGCTTGAGGATCATCGCGTTGCCGCAAACGATGGCCGGGCAGAACATCCACATTGGGATCATTGCGGGGAAGTTGAAGGGGGTGATGCCTGCGGTGACGCCAAGGGGTTGGCGCATGGAGTACATGTCGATGCCGGGGCCTGCGCTGTCGGTGTATTCGCCTTTGAGCAGATGCGGCGCGCCGATGCAGTATTCCGCAACCTCAAGGCCACGGATCACGTCGCCCTTGGCATCGGGCAGGGTTTTGCCGTGCTCGCGGGACAGCGCTTCGGCCAGCTTGTCCATGTCGCGGTGCAAAAGCGAGACGAACTGCATCATCACGCGCGCGCGGCGCTGTGGGTTCACAGCAGCCCATGCAGGCTGCGCGGCGGCGGCGCGTTCCACGGCGGCATCAAGGTCGGACTTGTTGGCCATGGCGAGCTTGGCGGTGACTTCGCCAGTGGCTGGGTTGAACACGTCATTTTGGCGGCTGGATTCGCCTTTGGTGTATTCACCGCCCACGTAATGTAGAATCTCTTGCATGATTTTGCTCCTGATGATTTGCCACCCTTATAGATTTGCAGAAATTCAATGACTATAAGAGAATTTCCTAGTCTACTTTGCAGAAAATCCGCAGCTCATGAAAAATGCAGATGACATCCTGACCTTCCTTGCCGTGGCGCGCACTGGCAGTATTTCTGCGGCGGCGCGGCAGCTCCGTAATGACCCCGCAACGGTGGGGCGCAAGGTGCAGCGACTGGAAGAAGAGCTGCGCAATGTGCTCTTTGCCAAATCGCCGCGTGGCTACCATCTGAGCGAGGCGGGGCAACGGCTGATTGTGCAGGCGGAGGAGCTGGAGGCGGTGCTAATCGGCATTGATGGCAGTTTCTCGCAACGCGGCAGCCAGCTTGAGGGGCGGTTGCGGATCGGGGCGCCGGATGGCTGTGCGACCTTTGTGTTGCCGGAAATTTGCGCGGGGCTGACTCAGTCGCATCCTGATCTGCTGATTGAGATCGTCGTGTCCTCGCGGGAGTTCGATCTGTTGAACCATGAGGTGGATCTCGCGATTTCGGTCAAGCCGCCAAGTGCCAAGGCCATCGCGAGCACCCATCTGGCGGATTACAAACTGCATTTCGCCGCCGCCTCAGCCCTGGTGCAGGCCCATGGATCGAATTTGGCGGATGTGCCGTTGATTTCCTATATCCCTGAGCTGTTGGTCGATCCGAGCCTAGATATTCCAAGCGGCTACCGCGTGAAGGAGCCGAGCCTGCGCTCCAACTCGGTGGTGGTCCAGTGGGAGTGGTTGCGGGCGGGTAAGGGCATTGGCCTCGTGCATGATTTCGCCTTTCGCAAGGAGGCGGATCTTGTGCATGTGCATCCAGAATTTGCGCTGGATCGCAGTTATTATCTGAACACGCGGCAAGGGGATGCGCGGTTCAAGCGCACGCAAAACCTTGTGCGGATCCTCCACCAAGAAGTGCAGTCAGCGCTTAGCGCGGCTTAGGCGATGGCTTGTGCGGCAAGTGCTACCGCTTTGCGCGTTTGCTCTAGATCTTCATCTGTGATGGCAAGGCTGGGATAAAGCTTGCCAGGCGATTTGAAGATGCCGTTTTCGCGCAGGACCGCGTTATAGGTGGCGTTCATCTGCGGGATATCGTGCTTTGCGCTGCGGAAATCGACGCAGTCTTGCGCGGTGAACCAGATGTCAAACAGCGTTACGTCGCCGCAAATCTGGTGCGCGATGCCAGCTTTGGTCAGCGCGTCTGACTGCATATCCTGTAGCGTTTGGCCTGTGCTCCGCAATTGGTCATAGGCCCCGTCGCGTGCCAAAACTTCCATGGTTTTTAGCCCTGCTGCGGCGGCAACGGGATTGCCCGACAGCGTGCCAAGCTGCATCAGCCATTTGTCGGCGCCCACCACGGCCATATCGAAATGCTTCATGATCTCGGAACTGGCGCCAAGAGCCGCCAGCGGGAAGCCACCGCCGATGACTTTGCCCATGGTGCAGATATCCGGCACCACGCCGTAGCGCTCCTGCGCACCGCCATAAGCGAGGCGGAAGCCGGTGACGATTTCATCGAAAATCAGTAGAACGCCGTGCTTGTCGCAAAGCGCGCGCAGGCCCGCGAGGAAGCCGGGTTTGGGCGGAATGATCCGCTGCAATGGCTCGACGATGATTGCGGCGATATCGGTGTTTTCGGCCATGAGCGAGGCCACGGCATCCAGATCGTTGAACGGCGCGATCACCATCTGATCGGCGACGCCTTGCGGAATGCCAGCGCTATCAGGCACAGCTTGTGGGAAATTCACGTGTTTCATAGGCGCAAGGCTCATCTGCGCTTCCGCACTCATGCCGTGATAGCCGCCCTCAAACTTCAGGATTTTGTCACGGCCCGTGAAGGCTCGTGCCAAGCGCAGCGCATACATATCCGCCTCGCCACCGGAGGTCACAAAGCGGACCTGTTCGCAACATGGCACAGCGCGGCAAATCTCTTCGGCCAGTTCCACGCCTTTTGAGTTGTTGGCAAAAAAGGTCATGCCCTTGGGGAGCTGTTCGAGCACCGCTTCCATCACCTCAGGATGACCATGGCCGAGCAGCATCGGGCCAGAGCCAATCAGGTAGTCAACATACTGATTGCCATCCTCATCCCAAACCTGACTGCCCTCGCCACGCGCGATCAGGATGCCGGGATCAAAATTTCCAAAACCGCCTGCGGGCAGCACTTCTTTGGCGCGGGTGATCCATTCGGACTGGGTTGAGACTTTTTGCATGTGGCATTCTTTCGGGCGCGAGGTGTCGTATTTGGAGTTACGCATAACTGAGTTTTTTTGCACAGTAAAATTTTTACCATTTGATAAAATAAATTTTTGTGCCATGCTTGATTCGACACGTTTGATCACTGGAGTCCTCATGAACAGTCAACTTACCGCTGGCATTGTCTCTGACCGCTTAAGCAGCGACGAGCTCGCGCAGAATTTTGCCGACCTTCACGCGCCGCTTGCGCCACATGAGGCCTCGGTCGCGTCGGATCGTTGCTATTTTTGCCATGACGCGCCGTGTGTCACGGCCTGCCCGACGGATATCGATATTCCGCTTTTCATTCGTCAAATCTCTACCGGGACGCCAGAAGCGGCAGCCCAGACGATTTTTGATCAGAACATTCTAGGCGGCATGTGCGCCCGTGTGTGCCCAACTGAGGATCTTTGCGAGCAAGCCTGTGTGCGCGAAGCCGCCGAAGGCAAGCCGGTTGAAATCGGGCGTTTGCAGCGCTTTGCCACAGATGTGCTGATGGTGAAGAACAGCCATCCGTATGAACGTGCGGCTTCCACTGGCAAGCGGGTTGCGGTTGTTGGGGCTGGGCCTGCGGGGCTGGCCTGTGCGCATCGTTTGGCGATGCTGGGCAATGACGTGGTGATCTATGATGCGCGGCCCAAACCGGGCGGTTTGAACGAGTATGG
>CAZQMR010000282.1:0-4533 GCA_964594465.1 uncultured Rhodobacterales bacterium | reverse complement strand
TCAAACCCATCCATATGGGCAAAAACCTCTTTCCAGCAGCCAGAATACTCAGGGAATCCATGCAAAAACAGCACCAAAGGCCCATCGCCTCCATTGCGCAGCAACCGCGTCTGATGCCCTTTGAGCGATATGATCTGATTTTCCATGGGCCTCACGCTAAGCCCAGCAATCCACCGCGTAAAGTGCCCTCAAGCCTGCCCAGTCAAATGCGGGCAATGGCGCATCTTGGTCAGGTTCTCGTAGCCATCCTCAGTAATCAAAACCTGATCTTCCAGCTTGATCGAGAAATCCCCACCAACCGTGCCAACCAGCGCCTCAACGCATACGCACATTCCCGGCTCAAACTCATACTCAAAACTGCCCGCTTCCCATTTGTCGGGATAGGCAATCAGCGGCCACTCATCGCACAAACCCACGCCATGCATCATGCAACCGTATTTCTGTGCATCAAATTCAGGCCGCAGCTTATGCCCCTCATGGGTAATCTTCGAGAAGGGAACCCCGGGCCCTAGCATCGCCATATTGGTCTCAATATGCTCAATCCCGTGCAGCATCGCGTCAATCATATCCGCGCGAGGTTTCTGATCCCCAACCCAGTAAGAGCGCGAGATATCCGTACAAATCCCATAAGCCCCCACCAAATCCGTGTCATATGAAACGATCTCATTATTCTGCAAAATCCGCGGCCCACATTCCTGAAACCAAGGGTTCGTTCGCTGCCCTGTCGCCAAGAGCCGCGTCTCGATCCACTCGCCCCCACGCTTGATGTTCTCTGCATGCATGATCGCCCAGATGTCATCCTCGGTCATGCCCGGAAACGTGTTGTCCTCCATGATGGTAATCGCAGCTTCGCACCCCGCCGAGGAACAGCGCATCGCCAAAATCTCGTCCGGCCCCTTGATGGAGCGGGTCTTCTCCATCAGCTCCTCACCTTCCTCAACCTCGTAGCCCGCCGCCACCATCGCGCGGTAGCCCTCAACCATGATCTTATCGACCGCGATCCGCTTATTGCCCCCGCAATGCTCTTTCACGAGGTCTTCAAAATCCGCCACGAATGCCGCAGCCCGCTGCGGACCACGATCTCCGTTGTTGAAATAAAACATGCTCGCACCAGAGCGAACTTCGCGCACCAATGGATTGAAATCACTCAAAAAAGGCGCGTTCTTATAATCCCAGATCACCATATAGCCATCCGCACAAACCATCACCGCGCGAAACGGGTTGTGCATGTTCCACAACTGCATATTCGTCGTGTCTGTCGCGTAACGAATGTTGAGCGGATCAAACACCAATGCCGCACCATAGCCGCGCAAATTGATCTGCTCCACCAAGCGCTTATGCCGATATTCCCGCATCGCGGTCAGGTTCGGCATCTCCAATCCAAGTGCTGCCCATTCCGCAAAAGCCAGATCCGTCGGCCCAATCTCAATGCGGTTCTGATCATTGGGCGTGCCATCGGGCTTCAAACCGGGCGTGATCTTGCGGGCTTCCGCGTAGTGCTTATTCATCGGGTCTTCTCCAGCATTGGTCTTCACCTCAGTCTGACGCGCCCAAAACCGGCTGCGCGTCAAAAACCGACGCCTGCGTCGCAATTGACACCAGCGCCAAGGCCGGGTTCAACAAGGCCATGACACGCGCGCCAATCCTCCAAACAACCCTTCCGCTCACCCCATGGGCCGATGAACCCTTCACGCGATTGCCCGGCATGCAGCCGATATCGCCCAGCGAAGTCCTCCAACGCGACGACGCCTTCACCGCCCAAATGGCCTATCGCGACGAGCTTCTATCCACCCGCAAAACCGACGTCCTTTACCAAGAAGAACAGGCGCAAGCCGCCGCCGCAGAACTCCTTCAATTCATCTTCACATCCCTAGACGACAGCTATGAACGCGACGCTAACACCGTCACCCGCCCAGACAGCACACAAGTCCCAATCGACCCCGCCAACCCACTCCTCACCGCCGCCCGTCTCGTCCAAGAAGACCTCGTCATCCTAGAGCATAACGGCACCGAGCACGCACTCACCGCCGCCGCCCTCTGCTTTCCCGCAAGCTGGTCGCTCGCAGAAAAATCCGGCCACGGCCTTTTGCGCATCCACGAGCCCGTTGACGAATACGATCCCAACATCGCCCGCCGCGTCCAACGCCTCTTTGACGCCCTTCGCCCAGAGCAACCCCTCATGCGCGCCAACTGGCTCCAATACGAGGACGCAGACCTCTATCAGCCACGCCGCGAAGACGACCGCCGCAACAAAGAAGCTCCCACAAAACCCTACATCCGGGTCGAGCGGCAAACCTTGCTGCGCCTGCCGCAAAGCCAAGCCGTGGTCTTTTTCATCCACACTTATGTCGTCGCAAAAACCAGCCTCACCGCACGACAATCCCAAACCCTAACCACCGCACTCACCTCTCACTAGGAGTTCCCAATCATGGATCGCAAAATCGCCCTCATAACAGGTGCTGCCCGCGGCATCGGCCTCGCCACCTCCAAGCTGATGATAGAGCAGGGGTGGCACGTGGTGATGAACGATCGCGACGAGGCTGAGCTCATGGCGGTCACCAACAACCTAAGCCACGCCAGACCCGCCCTTTGCGACATCTCAGACCCAGACCAAGTAGACCAAATGATCGCCGATATCCTAAGCCGAGAGGCCCGCATAGACGCCGTGGTCAACAACGCAGGCGTCGCCGATTTCGGCCAACTCGAAGACACCGATTTCAACCGCTGGCGCAGCGTCATGCAAACCAATCTGGACGGCACGTTTCTCGTCTCCCAAGCCTGCCTTCCAGCCCTCAAGCAGAGCAAAGGCGCCATCGTCAATATCGGGTCAATCTCCGGCCTGCGCGCCTCAACCCTGCGCGTTGCCTACGGCACCTCAAAAGCCGCCGTCATCCACCTCACCAAACAACAAGCCGCAGAACTTGGCGAGTTTGGCATTCGCGCCAACTGCATCTGCCCCGGGCCCGTCAAAACCAAGCTCGCCATGGCCGTGCATTCCCAAGACATCATAGACGCATATCACGACGCCATCCCCCTCAACCGCTACGGAACCGAGGACGAAATCGCCGCCTGCATCGCATTTCTCTGCAGTGACCAAGCCAGCTACGTCACCGGCCAAACTCTCGCAGCAGATGGCGGCTTTGACGCCACCGGCGTCGGCCTTCCAGCCTTGCGAAAGTAGCAACCAAAAATCAGCACGCCCTAAGGTTTCATCCAGTTCTTGGCCGCAGTCAGCCAGCGCTTCCACGCAGGCTTATTGGCAAGCATCCAGTCCTTCACCGTTTGCTCCATCGTTACATCCCCTGCGTCAATCGCCATCGCCATGCGCTCAAAATCCTCAGGTTTCAAAATGATCGTCTTGAGCATCTTTTCCGCATTTGGCCATTTGCGCCGAACGCCAGACCAAATGACCTTCAGTTCGGCCTCATCTGCGGCGTTGGTCTTGAGACCACCTAAGGAGTAAATCTCCCTTTCCGCGAGGGCCTGATCAAAAGCATCCTCAAACCCAGCCGGGGCAAAAGCCATGTTCACATGCGCAGCGCCTGACACAAGCATGTCGAGCGGTGTCTTGCTCAACGTCACAAACTTAGATTTGAAACCGGCCTTGGAAAGCGTGCGCGCAATGATACGCGCCACAATCACATGCCGGGTTTGATCGCTCACACCAATGCGGATCGGATCCTTGGATTTGGCGGTCGCTGGCGTGAAAGCCACAAATGTCACCAACATGCTAAGGACAAGGAGTTTGTGAAAGGGGTGGGAACCGCTCATGTGAAAACTCTCCGACTTGCAGGGCTCAAATTGCCCCAGTCAGAGAATGTTACCGAAATTTGCGCGAATAACAAAGGCCGCCGCAAACTGAGGACGTCCAAGCCAAATTCGGGCCAGCTTTACGTCCGAGCCGAAGCAATGGCGAGCCCGTCCACCACAGCATTAAAAACGTTCTTGAACTCATGCGCAGTATTGGGGAATAGCGCCTTGCTGACGCTCAGGACCAACCCCATAAGGCTCGATCCACCAACATAGATCACTCGGTCGACACGCTCAGCCTCCACATCCGCAAGTCTCAGCGTTTCCAACAGACCAGCGGTGAGCATCCCAGCATAGGGCGACAGACTTGCCTCAACCGCGACATTCGAAAGCGGCGCACTCAGACCCCACTCCAACACTGACAGGTCAATCTCAGCACGGGCCTCATCCCCATTGGCCGCAATTTTCCCTGCCTCCACCGCAAAAGCAAGATCATGGCCAAGCTGATCCACCAACACCGAAACCAGCCGCTTCAACTTCTCAGGTTCCAGCGCAAGCTGCGCCATTTCCTTGGCATCGCGCCGGTTTTGAGCACTGTACTGAAATGGAATTTCCTCCCAAGTCGCAAGGCCATGAAAGATCGCTTGAGGCACTGGGCCTTTGCCCGGTCCCATCAGTTTGCCCAGCTCCGTGCCGCGCCCCAACAGCGGCATCACATGGTCCAGACTGATGGATTTATCAAAATCCGTCCCGCCAATGCGCACACCATGATTGGCAAGGATC
>CAZQMR010000281.1:0-4602 GCA_964594465.1 uncultured Rhodobacterales bacterium | reverse complement strand
CGTCCATCGCGCGCATCAGCTCCGTGCAGGCGCGCCCTTCGCCCGCCACAAGCTCCGGCCAGAGGATCATCGCCTGAACCAGACGCTCCGCCGCGCTCTGCCGGGTTGCCCCAAGCCCCGCCGGGTCCGCCATCTTCGCCATGGCGCGTGCAAGCCCTGCCACGGTCATACCGAAATTCGGGGCCGAGCATCCATCAATGGCGTAGCCGCTCATCTCCTCGCCGGTCATTTCCGAGAGCGTATCGCGAATGCCGATCTGAAGCGGATGGGCAGGGTCAATGTATTCCGGGCCAGCACCAAGATGCTTGGTCAGGGTCAAAAAACCCGCATGCTTGCCCGAGCAATTGTTGTGATACTGGCAGGGTTTTTCGTCACTTTTGATCAAGCTGTTCGCCGCAGGCCGGTCATTGGGCCATTGTGCCCCGCATCTGAGATCGCTTTCGCCAAGCCCAATATTGGAGAGCCAAGCCGCAACCCGCTCTGAATGAATTGCAGCCCCATTGTGGGAGGCGACAGACAGGGCCAAATGTTGCGCATCCAAGCCAAAGGCATCCGCCGCGCCGCTTTCGATCAGCGGCAAAGCTTGCAGCGACTTGCATGAGGAGCGCGGCAGAATAACGCGGTCCGCATCGCCCCAACTGGCAACAATCTCGCCACTGGCGCGCGCCACAACGCCAAAACCGCGATGCACACTCTCTAGGTAGTCACCCCGCCAAATTTCCACCATCGGGACCGAACTAGTCATCGCGCAACTCCAAAATCATGTCCTCGCCGAGAACATCACGAAGGCGGGCAAAGGCCAGCCGGGTGCGCGACTTAACCGTGCCCATCGGCAATTGCAATTCCTCGGCGATCTCACTTTGTGATAAGCCACGGAAAAATGCCGCGATCAGAACCTCGCGCTGTGGTTCTGTCAGCTCTGCCACGGCCGCGCGCACTTTCTTCTCGCGCTCCTGCGTACTCAGGAATTGTGCACCATCGGGCTCCGGCGGCGGCTGAAACATCGGGTCATTGGGGTCCGGTTCAGGGCGCGCATGCTTGCGCAATGTGTCGATCCAGCGATTTCGCGCGATTGTGAACAACCAGGTCGACACCTGTGCGCGGTCAGGATCAAACATGGCAGCTTTCCGCCAAACCGTGACCATAACCTCTTGGCTCAACTCATCCGCATCCGAAACCCGTGCGCCCATCTTTAGCAAAAAACCGCGTACGCGCCCGGAATAACGCCCGAAAAACTCAGCAAAAGCAGCCTTGTTCGCATCGCTGATGCACAACACAAGCTCAGCATCGCTCATCGCTGTGAGCGGCTGGTTAGAGCCTGAATTGGCTGATTTTTCCTCAGGTGTCATGAAACGTTTGTGAATCTTCGCGGCAGTTCTGCCCATTTGGGCCATAAAAACTCATCACAGGGCTGGAAATGCCTAGCAATATGACGCTAAATTAAGCCAGCAAACGAGCAAATAACAAGTGATCTCTTGTGAGGTCGTAAAATGAGAACAGGTCCACTCTTCGATCAGATGTGAACGGTTTTTGAAGGCGGGAAGACAAAGATGAACAATACGCGTGCATGGATCAAGATGTCCCTGATTGCAGGGATCGCAACACTTTCGCTGTCGCCAGCACTGGCCCAGGAGAAAAGCAAGAACGTCGCGACTTTCACGGATTGGAGCGTTTTTCACCCTAAAGATCCGGTTGAATGCTATATCGCGTCTCAGCCAACCAAGTCGGTTGCCAAGCGCAATGGGAAGACACTTTCAAAAGTGAACCGCTCGGAGATTACGCTTTATGTTTCGACGCGACCGGCTGAAAATGTGGTCAACGAGGTCAGCTTTTCCGCTGGGTATCCCTTGCGCCCGGAGAGTTCGGTGAATGTCAAAATCGGCGATGCGAGTTTTGATTTCTTTTACATCGACGGCGAAGTCGCTTGGCCAGATTCGCCTGAGCAGGATAAAAAGGTGATCGCGGCAATGAAAAAGGGCTCAACAGCCATTGTCACGGGCATTTCGCGCCGTGGCACAACGACCATCGACACGTTTTCACTGCTTGGTTTTACCGATGCGCTCAGCGATGGGGGCAAGCGCTGCAATAGCTGAGCGCACGCTCAGTTAAAGAGGGTCTGGTTATCGCTGGGAAATCGTTTTCTGCCGCGCGTCACGTGGCCAAAGCCGCGTCGCTGCTAAAGTCAGGCGATGCAGCGCAAGCTGAAGCACTTTACCGCGAAGTGCTGGATCGGTTTCCGGGCAATAAGGCCGCCAAAACTGGCCTCGCGAAATGTCAAAACGGAGCTGCCACGGCGCAAACTGTTCTTGAACTATACCGCGCAGGCAAGTTGGTCCCGGCGCGCGACATGGGCGAGCGTTTGCTGCGGTCTGATCCCCAAAATCTGTTGTTGCTCAATCTTCTGGGCGCGATCAGCGGTGGATTGAATGCGCCGCGCACGGCGATCCAGTATTTGCGCCAGTCCGTGCGCCTTGACCCCACCCAATCCACGAGCCACGCAAATTTGGGCAAAGCGCTGCTAGATGCTGGTCGCGTGGGTGAGGCAGTGGCAAGCTTGCGTAAGGCCTTGTCTATCAAAGCCAATGATGCCGCGACGCTTAACAATCTTGGCAATGCCTTGGTGAAAACCGGTGAAATTGACCCAGCCCTTGCGGCCTATCGCAAGGCGCTCACGGCCAAGCCGGATTACGTCGAGGCGAAGATGAGCCTTGCAATGGCGCTCAAAGATCTTGATCAAATCGACGAAGCTATAACGCTGTGCCACGAGGTTTTGGCAATCCGGCCGGGGTACACCCAGTGCTATCGCAACCTTGCGAGTTTCACGAAATTCAAGCCGGGCGATCCGTTGATTGCGCAGATGGAGGCCCTTTTGCCAAAGCTGCAAGAGGACGGCGACGATGCGATGAACATCCACTTCGCTTTGGCCAAGGCTTATGGTGACGTGAAAGCCGTGGACGCGGCCTTTGCTGCGCTTCAACGCGGGTCCGCCATTCATCGGCGCCAATCTGGGTATGAGCTGGAAGCCGATGCCAAGGTTTTTGAGCAAATTCAGGGGGTTTTCGAGGCAGCGCTGCCTCCGTCGCCACCCCTGAAACCCGATCCACTTATGCCGGTGCTGATCTGTGGAATGCCACGATCCGGCACGACCTTGGTCGAGCAAATTCTTGCGAGCCACAGCGCAGTTCATGGTGCTGGCGAAATTCCGTTTTTGTATCAGCGTGCTGCGCGGTTGGTTAATCTGGCTGCGTCAGACATGCCGCTTGATCAAACCGAAATGACCACTTTCGCCCAAGGTTATCTCGATGACCTCAAAGGGCTTGGCGTGGCCGAGCAGGTGATTTGCGACAAAACCCCCTCGAATTTCCGGTTTCTGGGATTTGTCTTCTCTAGCCTGCCCAATGCCAAAGTAATCCATATTCACCGTGACCCGATGGCCGTGGGCTGGTCGATCTACAAACATTTCTTCCCGTCGGCTGGCATGGATTACTCTTACGATCTGCAAACCATCGCCGGCTATTATCAGCTCTACGAGAAGATCATGGCGTTTTGGCGGGTCAAATTCCCGGACCGCTTCATAGATGTCTGCTATGAGACCCTGACGGAAAACCAAGAGGCAGAGAGCCGCCGCATCCTTGCGCATTGCGGGCTCGATTGGGAAGACGCCGTGCTCGCCTTCCACCGCACCAAGCGGATCGTGCAAACCGCGTCCACCGGGCAAGTGCGCCAACCGATGTATAAGGGCAGTTCTGAGGCATGGCGGGCCTATGCAAAGCACCTCAAACCGCTATCAGATGCGCTGGAGCAGCTTCCCAAGCGCTGAGAACTAGTCTATGGCGCAGCCCATGACAGCCATCGTACCTCAGAATCTCACAGTTCCGCGCAAAGATGCGGAAACCGCCGCCCCCAATCTTGTGGGCATGACCCGCGTCGCTTTGGGCGAAGCTTTGCTTGGCCTTGGCATTCCTGAAAAGCAGATCAAAATGCGGACCGCGCAGATCTGGACATGGCTTTATCAGAAAGGCGTGACCGAATTTGAGCAGATGACCAATCTGGCCAAGCCGTTGCGCGAAAAACTGGCCGAGAATTTCGCGATCATCCGCCCTGAAATCGTGACCAAGCAGGTCTCCACCGATGGCACCCGCAAGTACCTGCTGCGCATAGCGGGCGGGCATGAGGTTGAGGCGGTCTATATCCCTGAGACCGACCGCGGCACGCTTTGTATTTCGAGCCAAGTGGGCTGCACGCTCACTTGTTCCTTCTGCCATACGGGCACGCAAAAGCTGGTGCGTAACCTGACCCCGGCGGAGATTGTCGGGCAGATTCTAGTCGCGCGCGATGACTTGGGCGAATGGGGCAAACCACCGGGCGAGCGCCGACTGCTCTCCAACATCGTGCTGATGGGCATGGGCGAGCCGCTCTACAACACCGATAATGTGCGCGACGCCATGAAGATCGCGATGGACGGCGAGGGCATTGCCCTGTCACGCCGCCGCATCACGCTTTCCACTTCGGGCATCGTGCCGGAAATTTACCGCGTCGGCGAAGAGATCGGCTGCATGCTTGCGATCTCGTTCCACGCCACCACCGATGATGTGCGCGACA
>CAZQMR010000280.1:0-4617 GCA_964594465.1 uncultured Rhodobacterales bacterium | reverse complement strand
AGCTTTGCGGGGATTGGTACACGCGGGGCCCAAAGCTGATTTGTGATCAGTTGGGTGATCCGTTTGAGTGGAAGAACTGTATTGAGGCGGCTTTGGTGCCGCTGCTTGCAAAGTTGGAAACGGTGGCAGGTGGATTGGAGCAACGCCCAGAGTTTTTGACGCGCGGGCATGTGGCGGCGGCGCGGTATCGGGATTGCCGCTTGCTACCGCCTACCGGCATGGACATTGAAGAAGAGGCGGTGCTGGATGTGCGCTGTCAGCTTTCGCGGGGGCATCTGGCGCTGGGTCAGGCGAGCCTTATCCGCCATATCGAAGCGGCGCGGTGATACGGTGGCAGTTAGCCGCTTGACAGGGGCGCAAAACTTCACCCAGAGAGGCGCATGAGTGCGCAACCCACAACCCTTGCGGGTCACATCAAGACCACGCTGCTGCTCGCCACGCCCCTGATCGGGGCACAAATGGCGCAGATGGGCATTGGTGTGGCCGATACGGTGATGGTGAGCTGGCTTGGTACGGATGAGCTGGCGGCGGTGGTGCTGGCGACGCAGATGTGGTTTGTCACGTGGCTGGTGATTGCGGGCTTTGGCTTTGCGATCAGCCCGATGGTGGCGACGGCGGCTGGCAATGATGACCAGCGGGGCATTCGGCGCGCGGTGCGCATGGGGCTTTGGGCCTCGACCGGCTGGGGGCTACTGGGGATGCTGTTGCTGAGCCAGATCCGGCCCATCCTTGGGCTGTTGCAGCAAGAGGCGCATCTGATTGATATCGCTGCGGGCTATATGAGCATCGCGATCTGGGCGCTGATCCCGACGCTGTGGCAATCCACGCTGCGTTCCTTTGTGACCTCGATTGAGCATACGAAAATTACGCTTGTGGTGGTGGTGTGCGCGATGGTGGTGAATGTGTTTTTGAACTGGGTGCTGATCTTTGGCAACCTGGGCGCACCGGCGCTTGGGGTGAACGGCTCGGCCTGGGCAACGCTGATCACCAATGTGCTGTCGATGCTGGCGATGATTGCATATGTGACGCTGAACCGGGAGACTGCGCCGCTCAAGATTTTCTCGCGGCTATGGGTGTCGGACCCCAAAGTGCTGCGCGAGGTCAATGTGTTGGGCGCGCCGATTGCGCTGACCATGCTGGCGGAGACGAGCCTCTTTTGGGTCTCCTCGATCTTCATGGGATGGATCAGTGTTGTGGCACTGGCCGCCCATGGGATCGTGCTGCAACTGGCCTCCATCGCGTTTATGTTTCCACTGTGCATTGGCCAGATTTCAACCGTGCGCGTAGGGCGGGCTTATGGCACCAAGGACACCGGACGTCGCAACTTGGCGGCACAGGCCGCGCTGATTATTGCGGCGGTGATGGCACTGTTGCTGGCGGCGATCTTTGTTCTGGCTCCCGGAATGTTGATCAGCCTGTTTCTAGATTTCGACAATGAGGATGCTCAAGCCGTGCTGGCCGCAGGCATTCCGCTGTTGATCATTGGGGCCTTCTTTCAGTTCGGGGACAGTTTGCAAGTGGTTGCGCTTGGTATCTTGCGCGGCGCGAAGGACACAGGAATGCCAATGAAGATCGCGGTGTTCTCCTATTGGGTGATTGCCGCACCGCTGGCCTATATCCTCGCCTTCCCTCTCGGCTTTGGTGGGCCGGGAGTTTGGGCGGGGCTAGGCATCGGGCTGAGCATTGCCGCCGTCCTGATGACATGGCGCATCAAGACATCCTTCGCCAGCCCAATCTAGGCTTCGATTTTCAAGAAGTACTTCCGCCGGAGGCAAGAAAATTTAGTCCTGCCTTGATCCCTAAAACGCCGGTTGGGTGGCGCGGGGTCGTTGGATCATGACCACGCCTGCCAAGAGCAGCAACGCGGGGATGAAGAAGATTTCCTTGGGCAGCCGGTCGTTTTCGATCTGGACCTTGTCGATCATCACGGCGGTGTCGCCGTAATAGTCGTACTCGGTGCCGAGTTGCTCGAATAGGGGCGTGCCGGGGAAGGGTTCGTCTAGTTTCAGCAGGCCGTCTTCTTGCAGGACCGTGAGGCCTTGGGCGGAGAGGGTTGCGTCTGCGTCCCCTGCCACGGCGGGGATCACGACTGTGGTGGGGCGCACTTTTGCGGTGTCGAAATCCGGGCCGCTGATGGTGAGGCGCACGTTGTCTCCGTCTTTCAAAGCGGTGATTGCGGCGAGGCCGTCATTGCCGGTGCTGGTGTTGTATTTGTCCGCGAATTGATCGAGCAAGAAGTCGGGTCGGAACAGCATGAAGGCGATGACCAGAAGGGCGGCACTTTCCCATTTGCGCGACTTGGCGATGAAATAGCCTTGGGTCGCGGCGGCAAAGAGCAGCATGGCCGTGAGCGAGATGAAGAAGACGAGGATAGCTTTGCCGAAACTGACGTCGATCAGCAAGAGATCGGTGTTGAAGATGAAGAGGAACGGCAGGAGGGCGGTGCGAATGTCATAGGCGAAACCCTGCACGCCGGTCTTGATCGGATCGCCGCGCGAGATGGCAGCGGCGGCATAGGCGGCGAGGCCCACGGGGGGCGTATCATCCGCGAGAATGCCGAAATAGAACACGAACATATGGACCGCGATCAGCGGCACGACGAGGCCGGATTGCGCGCCCACAGACACGATCACGGGTGCCATGAGCGAGCTGACAACGATGTAGTTGGCAGTCGTGGGCAGGCCCATGCCGAGCACGAGGGAGAGGATCGCCACCAGCACCAGCAGGATGATGAGGTTGCCGCCAGAGATGACCTCGATCACTTGGCCGATGACTTGATGTGCGCCGGTGAGCGAGATGGTGCCCACGATGATGCCAGCGGCCCCGGTTGCAACACCGATGCCGATCATGTTGCGCGCGCCTAGGACGAGACCCTCGACGAAATCTCTCCAGCCTTGCTTGAGCTCGGCGCTGAACAGCTCGCCCCGGAACAGGGCTTTCATGGGCCGGTGCGTCAGAGCGATGATAATCATGATCATCGTGGCCCAGAAGGCCGAGAGCGCGGGGGAGAGGCGCTCGAGGCTTTCGGTGCGCACCATGAGGTTCCACACAAGCGCGAGGATTGGGATCGCGAAATAGGCGCCGCCGATCAGCGTGGGTGTGAGGCGCGGGGCGATGGGCGCGGCGGTGCTGCTGTCGTCATCTAGCGGAATGTCGGGCATGCGTGCGGCGTAGAAAAGGAGCACGACGTAGAGCACGGCCATGAGGGCGAGGGCGCCGTAGACGGTTTCTTCCATGAACAGCTCAAGGAAGCTGCGCAGGGCGATCATGGCGAAGGTGGCGAGGCCCATGAAGATGACGCCGCTCAGGAACAGGATCATCAGCATCAGGATGCCGATCTTGCGGCCGTCCTTTTTGAGCCCTTCGAGGCCCATTTTCAGGCTTTCCAAATGCACGATGTAGAGCAGCGCGATGTAGCTGATGACGGCGGGGAGGAAGGCGTGTTTGACCACGTCGATGTAAGGAATGTTGACGTATTCAACCATGAGGAAGGCGGCGGCGCCCATCACGGGTGGGGTGAGTTGGCCGTTGGTTGAGGAGGCGACCTCGACAGCGCCTGCCTTTTCCGCCGGGAAGCCGATGCGCTTCATCAGGGGGATGGTGAAGGTGCCGGTGGTGACGGTGTTGGCGATGGAGGAGCCGGAGATCATGCCGGTCATCATGGAGGAGAGGACAGAGGCTTTGGCGGGGCCACCGCGAAAGCCGCCCAAGAGGGCAATGGCGACCTTGATGAACCAGTTGCCGCCCCCTGCCCTGTCGAGCAGCGCGCCGAACAGCACGAAGAGGAAGATCATGGTGGTGGAGACGCCGAGCGCGACGCCGAAGACGCCCTCGGTCTGCATCCAGTAATGGCCGAGCGCTTTGGGCAGGGATGCGCCGCCATAGTTGGTGATGTTGCGCGCCCATTCGGAGTAGCCGCCGAAGAAGGCAAAGAGGACGAAAGCGGAGGCGATTATCACCAGCGGCAGGCCGAGCGAGCGGTAGACGCAGATCATCAGGATGACCATGCCGATGGCAGAAACGATGATGTCTTCGGTGGACCAAAGGCCGGGGCGGTCGGCGATCTCAAAGCGGAAGATCACGAGGTAGAGACAGGAGCCGACGCCAAGCGCCAGCATCAGCCAGTCATAGGCAGGGATGCGGTCTCGCGGGCTGTCTTTGAAAAGCGGGAAAGCCATGATCGCGAGCGCCATGGCGAAGGCGAGGTGGATGTAGCGAGCTTGGGCGACAATGTTGGCGAAGATGTTCATGCCGGTCGCTTGGGCCACCACGCCGGGGACTTTGGAGGCGATGTAGAGTTGGAACAGGGACCACAGGATACAGACCCAGAAGATCGCGGAGCCTTGCCAGCCGGTGGCGCTGCGCCCGCCGGTATCAATGTCGGCAACCATTTGGTCGGCGGCGGAGAGCTGACTTGTTTGATCTGACATGGCGATACCCTGCTAATTTGACTTTGTCGTAGAAAGGGCGCACTTCGTTGAGTGCGCCCTTGATTGGTTTTGGCTTACTGGAGGCCTAGCTCTTTATAGGCCTTCATCGCACCTGCGTGGATTGGCGCAGAAAGGCCATCTGCAACCATTTCCTTGGGATCAAGGTTCTTGAAGGCCGGGTGCAGGT
>CAZQMR010000279.1:0-4656 GCA_964594465.1 uncultured Rhodobacterales bacterium | reverse complement strand
CCCCCCGCGCGAGCGCCGTTTTGGCCTCATAGCTGAGCGCACCAAAACTCATGCCGGTGATGTAGACCGGGATATCCAATTCAAGCGGGCGACCAGCACGAGGGCCGATCACGGTCTTGGTTTCGCATTTCTCGCGGTAGCCTTCGATCACGAAACGGGTGAGCGTGCCCGGTAGAAATGTGAGATCATCCCAGTGCGGAATTTTCTTGAAGAGCGAGAAGCCGCGCATACGGTAGCGACCAAGCTCGGACTTGATGTGGATGTCATCCATCACGCGCGGTGGGAAGACGAAGCTTTCGCCGATCTTGTTCACATCGCGGGCCAGTGCGGCCTTCTTTGGCATATTTCCGTCAGCCATTTTTATAATCCTTTCAAACTTGTAAAACGGTTTCTTCAACCACTGATTTACAAGATGAGTTTCTTTTCGTTTGGCTCAAGATTGTCGTAGTTCCACAGCATTTTGCCTGCGACGATCTTGGTGAAATGGTCCACGCCTTTTTCGGGCAGCATGCCGTATTGGGTGAGTTTGCGGGTGAGCCAGGCTTTGTCGAGATCAGTCAGCTCGGCCTCAACCGCGTCCACGCCGCAAGATTTGATCTCGCCGCCGACATAGATCGTGCCGTCATACATGCTGTCGCCGAGGTTCTTGCCTGCATCGCCGCATACGACCATGCGGCCGCGCTGCATCATGAAACCCGAGAGCGCGCCGGTGTCGCCACCGACGATTATGGTGCCGCCTTTCATGTCGATGCCGGTGCGTGAGCCGACCGAGCCGCGGCAGACGAGATCGCCGCCACGGATGGCTGCGCCAAAGGTGGAGCCCGCGTTTTTCTCGATCATCACGGTGCCGGACATCATGTTTTCCGCACAAGACCAACCGACGCGGCCGGTGATGCGCACATTGGGCCCATCAATCAGGCCGACGGTAAAGTAACCTGTGGAGCCTTCTATGATCAGGTTGAGTTTGGAGAGGATGCCAACGCCGAGCGAGTGCATGCCGCGTGGGTTTTTGAGCACGACGGTGCCATAGCCCTCGTCCATCAAAGCGCGCAGCTTGTTGTTAACCTCGGTGGTTTCCAAGCCGTCGCAATCAACTTCGGTGCGCTTGTTGAAATCGACTTCGGGGGCCCATGGGTACTCAAAGCGCTCCGTCGCGTCCGGGTCGAACTCCATATACATGGATTTGCCGGTGAGTTGTTCGGTGCGCATGCCCAAAGCTGTGACCCGCTCCTCTTGGGTCATTTCCTTCAGGGCTGCGTCGCTTATGCCTGCCATACGCGGACCTCCTCATCATATGGGTCTGTGGTGTCAATCTCTTCGGGCAGGATCGCGCGGATTGCCACTTCTTCGGAAGCCATCGCGATCAGATCGTCGCTTTCGTAAAGCACCAGCGGTTTGGCGGCCATTGTGTCCTTGGCCATGCCGAGTTGGTCTTTGGTGGCGACGAGATAGGTGAAAACGCCGTCGATTTCCTCGATCGAGCGCTTGAGGCTGTCCTCCAGCGCGACGCCATTGGCGAGGTTATCGGCTGTGTAAACCGCGAGCAGCTCGCTGTCGCAATTGGACATGAAGCGGTGACCTTTGCGCTCCATCGTGCGGCGCATGATCCAGTAATTGGTGATCTGGCCGTTATGGACGACGCTGACATCATTATAGGGGAAGGCCCAGTAAGGATGCGCGGAACGGATATCGACGTCTGACTCAGTGGCCATGCGGGTGTGGCCGATGCCGTGGGTGCCCTCGAAATTGTCGAGGCCGTATTGCTTTGACACAACTTCAGCGTCGCCAAGATCTTTGATCAGCTCAAGACCGTTGCCCATGGAGAGCACTTCGACGCCTTCGGTTTCCTCAATATGCTTGGCCATTTCTTCGGTGTCGCCGTCATGGGTCAGCACGTAGCGCAGGGCATATTCCGTGGCGTTGTCTTTGGATTTGACCTTAGCGCCATGCTCTTTGAGGATCGTCTCAACCTCGGTGATACGCTCTTCGATCACCGCATGAATGCCACGACCGCGATCCATATCCTCGGCCTCGGCAACTTTGAGGCGCATGACGTAATCGCCAGCGGTGGGTTTGCCATAGACAGCGTATCCGGTTGAATCCGGGCCGCGATGTTTAAGGGCTTGCAACATGGCGGTCATCTCGCCGCCCACGTTGGAGCTTTTGCCCTTGTGAATTAATCCTGCAATTCCGCACATTTGCAGACATCTCCTTTATCGTAGGGTGGGTTTTTAACCCACCATTGGTCCCTCTCCTCCCGGTGCGACAGGTGGGTTAAAAACCCACCCTACGCCAGCGGCATCCTTAGGGCAGGCATTCCATGTAGGTGTCGTTGTCCCAATCGGTCACTGTGGACATGAAGCGGGCATATTCGTCGTGTTTGTACTCGTGATAGAGCCGGTACATTTCACCGGGCAGACCACGGCGCACGACCTCAGAGTTTTCCAGATGTGCAAGGGCTTCGCCAAGCGACATCGGCAGTTTTTTGACCTCTTTGCCCTCTTTGATCGCCTCATAGATGTTACGCTCTTCGGGCTTGCCGGGATCCAGATTGTTATCAATCCCGTCATCCATTGCGGCCAACAAAGTCGTCCCCATCAGATATGGGTTCACCATGCTGTCAACGGAGCGGTACTCAAAGCGGCCCGGTGCAGACACACGCAAACCCGTGGTGCGGTTCTGGAAGCCCCAATCCGCAAAGACCGGTGCCCAGAAGCCTGTATCCCAGAGGCGACGATAGGAGTTCACTGTGGAACAGCCGATTGCCGTGAGGGCTTGAAGGTGATGGACCACGCCACCGATGGCTTTAAGACCCTCAGCACCCGGCATTTGTGGGTCATCGTCATCAGGCATGAAGGTGTTTTCGCCACCCTTCACATACATGTAGTTCTCAGCCATGCCCGGTAAATCGTCGGGATCATTGCCGGTGCGCACCAGCTGATCCTCGCCACCCGTCCAGAGCGACATGTTGTGATGACAGCCAGAGGCAGAGACGCCCATAAACGGCTTGGTCATGAAGCAGGCGAAAATGCCATGCTCGCGGGCCACTTGAGCACAAATCTGGCGATACGTCGTCAGGCGGTCGGCGTTTCGCAGCACATCATCATACATCCAGTTCAGCTCAAGCTGGCCCGGTGCATCCTCGTGATCGCCTTGGATCATATCGAGGCCCATCTTGCGGCAATATTTGATCACCTGCATCGAAACTGGGCGCAGGCTTTCGAATTGGTCGATATGATAGCAATAAGGCTTGGAGAAACCGTCTTTGGGCTGGCCGTTCTCATCAAACTTGAGCCACATCATTTCCGGTTCAGTGCCGATGCGCAGCTGACGCCCGTGCTTTTTCTGGAAATCATCATGCATGCGGCGCAGGTTGCCGCGGCAATCTGCGGTCAGGTATCCGCCTGGATCGACCTTTTCCTCGCGATTGCGAAACAGCGTGCAATAAAAGCGGCCAATCTCTGGCGCCCATGGCAGCTGCATGAAGGTTTCAGGCTCAGGAATGCCGACCAGTTCAGCCGCTTCAGGACCGTAGCCCATGTAGTTGCCCGCGCGGTCAGTGAAGAGGTTCATCGTCGCGCCATAAACCAGCTGGAAGCCCTTCATGGCGACGGTTTCCCAATGATCTGCCGGGATGCCTTTGCCCATGATCTTGCCGGTGACCGAGACGAACTGGAGATAGAGGTATTCTATCCCCTTAGCGTCGATCATCTTGCGAACTTCTTTGATTTTTTCGGCGCGACCTGGCGCTTCTACAAATCTCTCAAGATCCATTTCAGCCACAGCGTACTCCCTTTTCCCTATTCCCTGTTGGACTTGGACATGTTGCGGACCCTTAGCGAACCCGCCCTGACCAATTTTGAACATTGGATCGAATACAGACCCAATTGAACGGGAAAGCAACCTTTTTTGGTCCAATTATAGGTATTTTGGTATCTTCTTAGGCAGTATTGGTATAAAATTGGCCTATAATGAAAACCCGAACGAGCAGGGATAAATGACGGAAAAACTAGGATCAGCTGACATCGCGGGCCTCATGCGGCGGGAAATATCCAATGGTTCTATGGGGTTGCATGATCGCCTGCCTGCAGAAAGGCGTCTGGCGGAGAGATATGGCGTCGCGCGAGGCACGGTGCGTGAAGCATTGGCCCAATTGGAAGCTGATTCGTATGTGGAGACCCGTGCGGGCAGCGGAACTTATGTCACCTATCGCCCGCCTGAAATGTCGACCGACGCCATTGCCAACGCCAATCCGCTTGAGCTGATTGATGCGCGATTTGCACTCGAGCCACATATTTGTCGTCTTGCCATTTTGCACGGCCGACGGTCTGATTTTGACAATTTGGCGCGGCTCTGTGACGAGATGGAAGCCTCTGTTAGCGACCCGCTTCGATTTTCCCAAGCCGATACGGAATTCCACCATGCCCTTGCCCGCACGACCGGCAATACGTTGTTGATTTGGATTATCAATCAGATCAACACAGTGCGCTCAGAAGACGAATGGACCCATATGCGGCATGTCACGTTGAATGCGGACATTATCAATCAGTACAATATCCAGCACCGTGCCGTTCTGACAGCAATCATGGAGCGCCAGCCGGAGCGTGCGGCAAGTCTGATGAAGGAGCATTTGGAAACAGCGCGTTTGTCGCTGAC
>CAZQMR010000278.1:0-4664 GCA_964594465.1 uncultured Rhodobacterales bacterium | reverse complement strand
CAGATCAAGCACCACGGCTTTTGGACATGCGCTGGGGCGATCCCAAAGCGCCAAAGGTGACGCTTGTCGGTAAGGGAGTGTGCTTTGATACCGGCGGGCTTAACATCAAGCCGGGCGGTTCAATGGGGCTGATGAAAAAAGATATGGGTGGCGCGGCCAATGCGATGGGCCTCGCTCAGATGATCATGGCTGCGGATTTGCCCGTGAACTTGCGCCTCTTGGTGCCTGCGGTGGAGAATTCGATTTCAGCCGGGGCCTACCGACCACAGGACATTCTGACATCGCGCAAAGGCTTGTCGGTAGAGATCAACAACACGGATGCGGAGGGACGCTTGGTTCTGGCCGACGCGCTGGCGCTGGGCGATGAGGATAAGCCAGATCTGATGATCTCGCTCGCCACGCTCACGGGTGCTGCGCGGGTGGCGCTTGGCCCGGATGTGATGCCCTATTTTACCGATGATGACGCGCTTGCCGCTGATCTGGAAGCGGGTGCGAAAGCCAGCGCCGATCCGCTGTGGCGTATGCCGTTTTGGACGCCTTATGAAAAGATGATCGAGCCTGGGGTGGCGGATCTGGACAATGCGCCCAAGGGCGGATTTGCGGGGGCGATCACGGCGGCACTTTTCCTGCGGCGCTTTGTTGAACATGCCGGATCTTATGCGCATTTCGACATCTATGGCTGGACCCCCACGGCTCTGCCGGGTCGTCCCAAAGGCGGTGCCTGTCAGGCAACTCGTGCGATCTTTGCGATGCTGTCAGCGCGGTACGGGTGATGGAGGCGCGTTTTGCCAGCCGCCTGATTGCTGCGCGCGGCGACATTGCGGATCAGGCATTGATGGGCAAAGTCGAGGCGGAGTGGTTCGTTGATCCGGAGATCATGGCGGTCAGCGTGCCAGTGCTCGATCTTTACGCCAAGCCTGAAGCCACGTCGCTGGCCTCGCAGCTTTTGATGGGCGCACCCTTTGCAGTGCTAGAGCAGAATGCGGACACGGGGATGGCTTGGGGGCAATCCACTCAAGATGGGTATGTCGGCTATGTACCCATTTCTGGTCTGGCGCCGGGCATAGATGGTGCGGCCCGCGTGACCGCACGGGCCACGCATATCTACCCAGAGCCAAATATGAAGACGCTGCCCAAAGAGAGTTTGCCATTTGGCGCCAAGATTGCAGCGCGCCCGGAAGAAAACGGATTTCGCGAAACGCCGCTTGGCTACATCCCGGTCCAGCATTTGGATCAACCTTTAGGGGATGACTTTGTGGCGATTGCTGAGCGCCTGATCGGCGCGCCCTATCTGTGGGGCGGCGCCTCTTCCTTTGGGTTGGATTGCTCTGCTTTGATCCAAACTGCCTTGCACGCCACCGGCCAAACAGCGCCGCGTGACAGCGATATGCAAGAGGCGATGCTGGGCGATGAAATATTGGATGATGAGCCGCTGATGCGCGGTGATCTCATCTTTTGGAAGGGCCATATTGGCGTGATGTCAGATGGGCAAACCTTATTGCACGCCAATTCCGGCGCGATGGCTGTCGCATTGGAGGAGTTTGAGGCTGCCAAAGCACGTATTGCTTCGGCTGGCGATGGTCCGGTCACGTCCCGCAAGAGGCTCAGGTGACGGAGCGGATCAGCTTTTTTTCAAGCACCCGCAGCACGAATTTTAGATCATGCCCGCGCTTTAGAATGCGCCCGTCCATGCCGACGACCGAATACTGACCTTGCGCCCGCTTTAACTTCGGGCGCTTTTCAATCCGATAAATCGGGGTTTCCGCTGCATGACGAAACACCGAAAACACGGCCACATCGCGCAGCATCGAGATACCATAGTCGCGCCACTCGCCAGCGGCGACCATCTTTCCATAGACGGAAAGAATCACAGAAAGCTCGGTCCGGTGGAACGCTACCTGTTCAACAGGCTTATTCTGATTGGGATATTGGATCGTTTGTATTGCCATATCCTCAGAGTGTGATGTTCCGATGCCCTTTGCAAGTGTCAGTCTTTGGTAATCCAAATTAATGGGGAATTAACAAATCACATTTTGGCCACAATTCAGACCAAGTCAGGCCGTGAATCAGCGCCATACACTCCTTCGTAGCCAAGAGCTAATACCGGTACTGCACATTATTCAGCCCCCACCCCGATGTGCAGTGCCGGTTGCTCTTGCTCCCCAACCCCCCTCAGATTTTTATCTTTGCAAAAGCAAACACCGTGCCGTTTAGACATGCGCCGTTTAGATATGCTGGCGTCGTCAAAGGCTTGACGTTTGCCTTGAGGTCGGTGGCTTTCACAGATCAAACCAGTTTCGAGCACAGATCAAATTGTTGCCAAATTTTTGACCCGAACCGGTCATTAATCGCTGTGATAAAGAGCTTGTAGCCAAGAGCTAGTCCGGCACTGCGATTTTAACAGCCCCCACCCTAAATCGCAGTGCCGGACACCCCTTCTCCAAAATATGAGCCCGCAAGTCACATCGGCATAAGGCGCGTCTGATTTTGCGAGGCCAACAACAAAAAAACGGAATCTTGCACAAATAAACCGCAAATTCTCATTTGAGCCAGAATTCGGTCTGCTTGCTGCCCCAAAGCAGCGCGATACATCTTCTTGTAGCCAAGAGCTAGCTGACATCACGCTTTTAACAGCCCCCACCCTAAAGCGTGATGTCAGCATACCCCCCCAATCATCGCGTTATCCCTTGCAGTCAGCCTGCGTTTAGGGCGAAGTTCCGCCAAACGACGATTTGGCGATGAGGGCTAAGAGATATGCGCGATTTTCAACTTCCGGGCCGATCAGCGGTGTTTGCGCAAAACGGCATCTGCGCGGCGTCCCATCCCTTAGCGGCAAAAACTGCCGTTGACGTGATGCAGGCTGGGGGCAATGCGGTTGATGCGGCCACGGCTGCTGCGATTCTGCTCGGATTTTGCGAGCCACAAATGACGGGCATTGGCGGCGATATGTTTGCGCTGGTCAAACCTGCGGGCAGTGAAAAGATCGTGGGGCTGAACGCGTCGGGGCGCGGGCCTGCCGGTCTTAATGCTGAGGCGATCCGGGCCGCAGGTCACGAGACTATGCCGCTTTATAATGCGCTGTCTGTGACCGTGCCGGGGGCTATTGATGGATTCCTGACGCTCAACAAAGACTATGGCAGCAAACCGATGGCCGAGCTGCTGGCGCCTGCGATCCATTATGCGGAAAATGGCGTGCCGGTTGGGCCGCGTTCGGCCTTTGACTGGGGCGTTGCCTATGAGAACCTAAGCGGCAAGGCGCTGGAATTGCTCAGCTTTGACGGCAAGCCACCATCGCCCGGTCAGGTCTGGAAGGCGCCGGGCCAAGCCAAGGTTCTGCGCAAGATCGCGCAAGAAGGCCGCGCTGGATTCTATGAAGGCGACGTGGCCGAGGATATGGTTGCCTCCCTTAACGCGCTGGGCGGATCGCACACTATGGCGGATTTCGCAGCGACCAAATCGACCTATTGCGAGCCGATCTCAGGCAATTACAAGGGCTACGATCTGGTGGAGTTGCCGCCCAACGGGCAGGGGGCCACAGCAATCCTGATGGCAAACATCCTTGCGCAGTTCGATCTTGCTGCGATGGAGCCGTTCGGCGCTAAGCGTGCGCATATCGAGGCCGAAGCGGCCAAGCTTGCCTATGATGCCCGCAACCGCTTTATCGCCGAAGACAGCCCGCGCATCGAGCACATGCTCTCAATGGAGACAGCCAAATCGCTGGCGGCGTTGATCGACCCAAGCAAAGCGATGGGGGATCCGCATGCGATCTCCGAAAGCGTTCACAAAGAGACGATCTATATCACCGTGGTCGATAAGGACCGCATGGCGGTATCGTTGATCTATTCGGTCTATCACGCCTTTGGGTCGTGTCTCGCTTCAGACAAATATGGGATCATTTTCCAGAACCGGGGCGCTGGCTTCACGCTGGAAGCAGGCCATCCCAACGAGGCCGGTGGGGGCAAACGCCCGATGCACACAATCATTCCCGCGATGCTCTGCAAAGACGGCAAGCTGGTGATGCCGTTCGGTGTGATGGGCGGGGCCTATCAGCCTAACGGTCATGCCCGCGTGCTGACCAATATCGTCGATTTCGGGATGCATCCGCAGGCGGCTTTGGACGCGCCGCGCAGCTTCTTTGATGCAGGCGTGATGCAGGTGGAGCGCGGCTATGACGCGAGCGTGCGCGATGAGCTGAGCGCGATGGGCCACAAAGTAGAGGTGCCGGAAACCGCGATTGGCGGAGCTCAGGCGATTTGGATGGGTGAGGGCGATGTGCTGGAGGGCGCGAGCGATCCGCGCAAAGATGGCTGCGCGCTAGGCTATTGATAGGGAGAGAAAAAATGGCATTTTATGAATTCAGACGCTACGAAATTAAGCCGGGAAAAATGGAGGCCTGGCTAAAAATCTTCCACGAAGAAGTGGTGCCAATGCAGACAGCTAAGGGCATGGTGGTCGCTGGCATCTTCTGCGACGAGCAGGTTGAGGATGTCTTCTACTGGATCCGCCGATTTGAAAGCGAAGCGGAGCGCGAACGGCTCTATGCGGCAGTCTATGAGAGCAATGACTGGAAAGATGAGCTGGCCGGACGTGTGGGCGAATGCATCGACCGCGAGACCATCCAAGTGACCCGGCTCGCACCGCAAGCCGGATCAGTTCTGCAATAA
>CAZQMR010000277.1:0-4690 GCA_964594465.1 uncultured Rhodobacterales bacterium | reverse complement strand
CAGCGAAGGCAGATCGGTGATTTTGCGCAATTGGTAACGTTCATTTTTGGCCGCAGCCAATATAGCCACCTTGTCCGCCTCATCATTCACCAGCGCGACGATTTCTTGTCCATCTACCACAGCCGCAGGCTTGGCCGCGGGAACACCGTCAGTTGTTTGCTCGGTGGTCTCACAGCCGCTCAACACCGCGATACTTAGGTAGGTGACCAAACAGGTTTTCAGGATTTTTGCCGGCTTTTCAGGCAGGATAGAATTCGTTTTCATAGAAGTTGCCTTTTAGTTTAGGCGGTCCGAGCAGCCAGATTCCACGAGATGTCAGTCCCAAAAAATCCTAAACTTATCTTGAACCTAGTCTTTTTGATTTGCAAAGAAATGAGATGGGCACCTCTCACAAGTTGCCCATCTCTGCGCCTAAGCTCAGTTCCAAACCACCCGCGCGGACATATTGCACGCGATCAGGATGTCTTGCGACGCCGCAATCCCCCCAAGGCTGCCAAACCAAGTGGCAACAACGCGACAGAGCCTGGGATTGGCACGGCGGCGACATTTGCAGAAATCGGCTCGCCGAAGATGAAGTCATCCATCACGACAAAGTTCTGGTTTATGGTAGCCGCAGCCAGATCAAGTGCGAAGTCGCCGACATCGAACTGGGCATAGGCAATGATCGGATCGTCAAAAATAGCGCCAAGGAAGGACAGGCTGCCGAAACCACCTGCCTCAGCAGAACGCTGGAAGATCACTTCGTCTTCCTGATTGAAGAAGGTCATGCTTGTGCTTGTATTTCTGAACACATTGTTGAACACGACACCAAGCCCGCGCGTCAGGGCCGGGTCTTCATTATTCGCAGGATCAAAGAAATCCACCTGAAAGGTAGTGCCGTTAACGGGCCGGAACAAGCGTTCGTCGCTGAACGGTACGAACGAATTTGGTAAGCCGAAAGCAACGGGCTCCCCGGATGCCTCGGTGGAGGACAGCTCAAAGCCAGTGGTGTCTCCAGTTGGTGTGAACTCGATGCCCCGCGCACGCGGTGCTGCGTTGAAGTTGAAAAAGTCGCCCGGAAACGGGTTAGGGTCCGAAATGAAGTCAGGTGCTGCGTCCCAATTGATCGAGCGGTGACCGTTTGGATCGCCAATCTCCGGCGCGTTGCCGTTATTGTCGCCCAAGGCGCTGCGAAATGCATCAACCGTGGGCTTCAGTTCCTCCGGCGTGTCGGCATTTGCCGAAAAAACCACAGGCATTGCGGTTGCATAAGCGGGCGTGAACACGGCCACGACCAAAACTGCGATATGCTTCAGTTTCATTTTGATCTCTCTTCGTTTCATGAAAAATCTGAGAACGCGACATAACGATCCCAGGTCCGCTGCGCGAAATTGATCCCGCGAACAAAGCTTGGTCGGTTTCGTGCAGGTTTTGGTTCAATTTTTTCCAAAATAATTTTCAATTTTTGCAACGGATGACTTCAGGAAAAAAAAGCGGCCATCGGAACAGATCCGATGGCCAGTCAGCAAAGCAAAGCAACGGAACGCAACGCACACAAAGGGATCAGCTTCAATAATCCGTGCTTTGCCCCATCAACGCCTTGGCAAGCGAAGCGTAAGCCCAGCTTTCAGCACCACCACGAGATTTGATTTCAACCAGCTGGGCTTTGGCCGCTGCACGGTCGCCATCCGCCAGATATCCCTGACCCATGTAAGAACGCGCCAGAATGTAATCAGGATCAGCCTTCAGAGCGGCAGTGTAGTAGCTCATCGCTGTCTTCATCTTGCCCTGCTTGCGATTGGTGAACCCGTAATAGTTCAAAATGCGCGGGTCGCTTTGGTTGTCAGCGGCTGCCAAAACAAGCTGCGCATTGCGGTACTGACCATCGTACGCCAGCTCACGCGCCGCTGCATAGATGGTGTCGTCATCGAAGATTTCGGATTTTGCATCCAAGCAAGACTTTGAGCTGGTGTCATAAACCTGACCCTTTTTGCACAGCGTTGTGGTTTTACTTGCCTTTGGCGGGCTGGTGTCATCGGACCCGGCCGCGAAACTTGCGCCTGAAAAAGCAAGTGCTGCAACAGTTGTGAGGATTGTCAATTTAGCAGTCATTTTCTTTTCTCCAGATTTGCCACGACGCGGCGTCATCTCCGCTGTCAAAGCTAAGTCGTACGGAATCTGGAAAAGGTTCAATCGGTAGCAGAGAAAATTGGAAGGTTTTGAATTGCCTCGAAATCTCAGAGCTTCGCGACTTTGATGAGCCGTTCTGGGATTTGATCTAAATGGGAATGGTGAGAACTGGGAGCCTCAGCATTGCGCATGGCAAGATCGCCAGCGGGGTTACATCGGAAATTCATGTGCTGCCTTGCGTGGATCAGGTGACTTATGTGCTGGACGGAGATTTGCGGATCACGATGCAGGATCGGCCCAGCACGTCGCCTTATGAGCGCGTGTTGTCAAAAGGTCAGGCGTCGATGTGTCGGGCGGGCACGGCGCTACAATTCGCTAATTCCACGCAGACGGATTTGCAGGTGCTTTATGTCGTCTCGCGTGCCATTGAAATCACTTCGCAAGTCACTGAGTTCGCAGCCCAGCGCGAAGCAGCTATCGCCCGCATGAGCGCATAAAAAACGCGGACGAAAGCGCCCGCGTTTGATGTTCTTAAAGCGCTAAAGCGGCTTTAGATGCTCTCTTCGATCCAACCCTGAAGTGCGGCTTTTGGGGCAGCACCAGTTTTGTTGGACACCACAGCGCCGTCTTTGAACATGAAAAGCGCAGGAATGCCGCGCACGCCGAGCTCGGATGGCGAGTTTGGGTTTTCATCCACATTGACCTTCACGATTTTCACGCGGCCATCATACTCATCGGACAGCTCTTCGAGGGCTGGGCCGATCTGCTTGCAGGGGCCACACCATTCGGCCCAAAAGTCTACGACCACGGGCACATCGGAGTTTTTCACTTCCGCTTCGAATGTGTCGTCGGTCACGGCGATGGTGGACATGTTGTATCTCCTGAAATGCAAAGCGCCATATGGCGGGTTGAGGGCAACCTAAGAATGCGGGGGCGTCGGGTCAAGATGCGGCGGCGCGGCTGACACTTTCTTTCACGTCATCGTGCGCCAATTCCATGAATGTTGCAGTCGCGGTCCACAGAATTGCGACGCGGATTGGTTTGCCGGGGTAGATTTGCGCGAGCAGGCCGAGATAGGCGCCCATTTGCCGCTTGAGCGATTCTGGGGTTTCTTGAGGGGTTTGCGGCACGATGCGGTTGGATTTGAAATCGATGGCCCAGATGGCATCATCCGTGATCAGCAACCGGTCGATCACGCCGCTGAAGCTTTCCTCTGGGAATTCCGGCAAGCTGCCGCTGATTGCGACCTCTCGCAGCGCTTCGGGCGAAAAGATCGGAATGGGGTAGCTCGCGGTGAGGGTTTTGCGGACCTCGCCCAGCAGCTCCAAAGCTGGGGGCCCAATCAGCGCCTTTGCGATCTCATCCCATTCGGCGGGGTCATACTCCGGTAGCACTTCCAGCAAGCGGTGGATATCCGTGCCCCGTTGTCGCGCATCCTGATCGTCGGCCTCGGTGGGCAAAGAATGCGCCCCGCCCAAATCCGAGGGCGAAAGCGGCTTTTTGCGCGCCCCGCTCTTGGCCACTGGCGCGTCGATCCAATCGGGCAGCGCGAGGGCTTGCGCTTCATCCGCCGCCGCAGCCGCGCTCACATCCATCACCCAAGCCTCATCAAGGTGCAAAAGCGTGCCGCCGTCAACCACCGCGCTCTGAGCGCCACAGGCCCGCATCCCCGCTTCGATCTTGCCGTACCAACTGTCCGGGCCTTTGTTTTTATCGGCACCAAATCCGCCCGCGATCAGCCAACGCTCAGCCCGGGTCATTGCCACATAAAGCAAGCGATTGTCCTCGGCTTGCGCCCGCTCTTGACGCGCGGTTTCGATTTCTTGCAGCGGCTCGGGCTGGGTCGCTTTGCTACCCACCATCCAGAACGGCAAGCCGCTCTCATCCACCTGCACGCTCGGCTTGTTCTTGGAGAAATCCCGCTTGCCGGTTTCGGGCAGGATCACAATCGGCGCCTCCAACCCCTTGGCCCCATGCACGGTCATCACCCGCACCTCGTTGCGCGCATCGTCATTCTGGCGTTTGACGTCCTGATCACCGTTGGCGACCCAATCGAGGAAACCTGAAAGCGTCGGCGCCTCCGTCTCCTCATAGATCAGCGACTGGCTCAGCAGCTCGTCAATCCCATCCTCCGCCTCGCGCCCAAGGCGCGCCACCAGCTTGCGCCGCCCGTCCATCTGGGTGAGGATTTTATCGAGCATCTCAAAGGGGCGCGCATAATCGATATCGCTCATGAGAGCGCTGAGGGTGGCGTGCATGTCGGCGAACTCTGAATGCGCTTTGAGGCTCTCAATCAGTGTCGATTTACGCCCATGGGCCAGCGTGAAAAGATCGCCCTCGCTGATGCCAAACAGAGGTGAGCGCAAGGCGGCAGCGAGGCTCAGGTCGTCATTCGGCGTGATCGCAAAGCGCAGCAGCGCGAGCAAATCCTGCACCGCCAGCTCGCCGTTTACATTCAGCCGATCCGAGCCTGCCACCGGCACGCCAGCGGATTTGAGCGCATTGATGATGCCGTGAAACACGGTTGAGCGGCGCGACACAAGGATCAGGAAATCCTTGGGCTGGATGATCTTGGGTCCAT
>CAZQMR010000276.1:0-4691 GCA_964594465.1 uncultured Rhodobacterales bacterium | reverse complement strand
CGTGCCATTCAAGGCGGCCAACGCAGAGGTGTAAAACCCATCGAGCTCGCGCAGCCCATCCTGCAACGCCTCGCGAATGCCAGCCCCTTTGCGCAGCTTCGAGGTCAGATAGGCGGCGGCAACTTCACTGTCATTCTCGGTCTGAAAACTCAGACCCTCGGCCACCAAACCCTCGCGCAGTCGGTTATGGTTCGAAAGCGAGCCATTATGCACCAAACACAAGTCCGCACCCGTCGCAAAAGGATGCGAGCCCGCCGTGGTCACGGCACTTTCTGTCGCCATGCGCGTGTGCCCAATCATATGCGTGCCAGACGCGGTATCGAGGTCAAATTGCTCATAAACCTGTGCAGGCAACCCGGTCTCTTTGAAAATCTCCACCGAAGCGCCAGAACCAACAATCCGCACACCGTCAAAACCGGCAAGCATTGCCTCTGTCGCCTCCAGCGCGACATCGGTATCCACGATGCAATGGGTCGAGATCACCCGATGCGTGCTATCCCCACCAAGCGCTGCCACCAAAGCCGCCCAGTCATAGCCTTCATCATCATGGGCCAGCGAAATCTTCAACCGCCCCGCCCCCACCGGATCGCGGTAAACCGCCACTCCAGCGCTGTCTGGCCCGCGCGAGGTCATCTCCTCCAGCATCGGGCGAAACAAGCGACCCAGCTGCGGGCGCAGCGCCTCGTCTTTCAGATAAAGCCCGACAATTCCGCACATTGTTCAAATCCTTTGCCGATCCGTGTTGGGGCACTATCGGATCAGATCGCACCAACAATCAAGTGAGAAAAAATTTCCTCTGAGGAAAACTGCCCTAAACCGCCCCATCTGCCCCATAACTGATCACAGACAGAAACCGTATGGGCAATGAGACCAGCTTCTCCGGTCCATGAGGCGATTCCGCGTCAAAAAACAGCGAATCCCCCGGCGTCAGGCGGTAAAGCTTGGTGCCGCTGCGATACTCCACCACGCCCTCAAGCATATAAATGAACTCCAACCCCGCATGCTGAAACACCGGAAACACATCCGATTCTTCGCTGAGGGTGATTAGGTAAGGCTCGACCGTCAGCCGCCCATGAGGCGCATGCCCAAGCAGTTGATACTGATGCCCCGCGCGTGTGCCTCGGCGCTCAATATTTAACCCTTCGCCTGCCTTCACGAAGGTCGCATCTCGCGTTTCCTCAAAGTCACGAAACAGGGCGGTGACAGGCACATTCAGCGCCCGCGACAGGGCCTGAAGGCTCGAAAGCGAGGGCGATGTCGTGCCGTTTTCAATCTTGGACAGCATGCTGACGGACAAATCCGAGGCATTGGACAATTCTTGAATCGTCAGGCTCATATCCTCACGAAATCGCTTGACCACACGCCCAATTGCCTGCTCCAAACGATTGCCGGTGGCGTCTTTTGTCTTGTGCGGATTTTGATCTAAGCTCGGTTCAGCCACCGACACCACCCTGCCTTTGATGAAAAGGCCCAAACCGCCGGACGTGGCGAAAGGACTGAGCATGACGAAACCGCAAGACGCCCGTCTTTTCAACCCCGACCCGGCGCGTCCCTTGCGGTTTTTACACCATTGCCCGGCCTATCAGCCGACGCCCTTGCGCGAAATCAATGGTCTTTGGATCAAGGACGAAACCGCGCGCATGGGGCTTGGCGCGTTCAAGGCGCTGGGCGGCGTTTATGCGGTCGCGCAAATTCTGAGCCAGAAGATGGGCGTGCCACCCGAAAACCTGCTCGACCATAAAACGCAAGCGTCAGAAACAACCTTCGTCACCGCAAGTGCTGGCAATCACGGTATCGCCGTTGCCGCTGGGGCTGCACTTTTCGGAGCGAAGTCGCGGATTCATCTGGCGGACACAGTGCCCGAAGAGTTCGCGCAACGGCTCAGGGCAAAAGGCGCAGAAGTCCGCCGCTCCGGGCCCACATACGAAACCTCAATCCAAGGCGCGATCGAAGATGCCGAACAAACCGGCGCCCTCCACCTGGCAGATGGCTCTTGGCCCGAATACACCGAGCGCCCGGCCCTGATCATGGAAGGTTACGCGGTCATCCCAGAGGAACTACGCCAAGAATTCGAGGCGCGCCAAACCTGGCCCGATCACGTTTATCTTCAAGCCGGGGTAGGCGGCCTCGCCGCCGCAATGGCCACAATGATCCGCAAAAACTGGCAGCACCAACCCCACATTACGGTCGTTGAGCCAGACGCGGCGCCTTGCCTCAAAGCCAGCGTTGCCGCAGGCGCACTGCAAACCGTTGCGGGCCCCGTCTCAAACATGGGCCGCCTTGACTGCAAAGACGCCTCCCTTCTGGCCTTTGACACCTTGAAACGCGACGCTGACAGCTTCGTGACCATCACCGACAATCAAGCCCAAGCCGCAGTCACTCACGCACAAACCCTCGGCTTTGAAACCACCCCCTCAGGCGCCGCTGGCCTTGCCGCCCATCTCGCCACCCCCCAAAAAAACGCCCTCGTCATCCTCAGCGAAGGGGGTCTCTAAGCGCCACGCTCAACATCACTTTCCAAAAATATTCCCGCCGGAGGCATTGCGCCAGCGCCGTCCGTAGGCTACCGCTCGGACGTTATAAAATAACATGGACGCGCACCAAATGCCGGACAAACTGCAACATCCGCACGATCACACCACCTGCATCCGCAAAGTGATGACTGCGATTGAGGCACGCCAAACCTCCGAAAATCTGCGCCTGACTGAAACCCGCGCCCGTGTGCTGGAATACCTTTTGTCGTCCCATCACGCCCTTGGTGCTTACGATATTCTTGAGCGGTTAAGTGCGGACGGCCTTTCCGCCCAACCGCCTGTGGCCTACCGCGCCCTTGATTACCTGATGTCCAAGCATCTGGTGCATAAAATCGAAGGGCTCAACGCCTATGTCGCCTGCTTGCACCCGTCAGAGGCCCATTCCCCTGCCTTCATCGTTTGTCGTGAATGCCGCTTTGTAACCGAGGCCCATTCAGAGGCGAAAACGCTGCGAAACACAGCCACTGCAAACGGCTTCAAGGTGGAACATGTCACCGTTGAGGCCATCGGTCTCTGCTCTGATTGTGTTGAACGTCAGCAATGAGCCTGATCACGCTGGACAAAGTTGACCTGTTTTACGGGAGCACGCCGATCTTGCGAAACATCGATTTGTCTGTTGAGCCGGGCGAGATCGTAACCATTGTTGGTCCAAACGGTTCTGGCAAATCCACTTTACTGCAGGCAATCACCGGAGCGCTGCCGCCGCGATCTGGCACCAAGGTCCATGCCAAAGGTCTCAAGATCGGCTATGTGCCGCAGCGCCTTAGCATTGACCCTAATCTGCCCATAACCGTGGACCGCTTTCTTAAGCTCGGGCAAAGCTTCGTAAAATCCAAGTACCACGCTGAAATAATTGAACAAACAGGCATTCATATCCTTCTAGAAAAGGCAATGTCGGCCCTGTCCGGTGGTCAGTTTCAGCGTGTTTTGCTGGCCAAGGCGATCCAAAATGCGCCGCAGCTTTTGCTGCTGGACGAGCCAACTCAGGGCTTGGATCAACCCGGAACGGCTGCCTTTTACGAGCTGATCACGGAACTGCGTGACAGTCTTGGCTGCGCCATTCTCATGGTCAGCCACGATTTGCATGTAGTGATGAGCGCATCAGACCGGGTGATCTGCCTAAATGGTCATATCTGCTGCCAAGGTGCCCCCAGTGTCGTTTCCGCAACGCCAGAGTATCGCGCGCTGTTTGGCGAAGGAACCAAGGGCACGTTCGCGCTTTATCAGCATGCCCATGATCATCACCACGATCATTCCGATCATGATCATACTTGACGACTTTCTGGTCCGCGCAACACTTGCTGGTCTTGGCGTTGCCCTCGCAGCTGGCCCGCTGGGCTGCTTTGTAGTCTGGCGGCGTATGGCCTATTTCGGGGATGCCACGGCCCATGCGGCCCTGCTGGGTGTGGCCTTTTCGCTGGCCCTTAACATGCCCATCTTCGTCGGCGTGTTGGCGGTCAGCCTCTGTGTTGCAATCAGTGTCACGTTGCTCAATGCGCGTGGCCTCGCACTTGATACTGGTCTTGGTGTTCTTTCACATGCGGCTCTTGGCTTTGGTCTTGTGGCGGTTTCGTTTCTTGCAGGGGTGCGCGTTGATCTCAACAGCTTCCTCTTTGGCGATATCCTGACTGTTTCAAAAACCGACCTCGCGGTGATCTGGGGTGGAGGGGCGCTGATCTTGGGGCTGTTGATCACCCGTTGGAGCGCCTTGCTCCTGACCACCCTCAGCCCAGACCTCGCTTTCGCCAGCGGTCACAATCCGCGCCGCGAGCAAATGTTCCTGACCCTGATCCTTGCCCTGACAGTTGCCATCTCGATCAAAATCATCGGCGCATTGCTGATCGGCGCACTCCTGATCATTCCCGCTGCTGCCAGCCGCCCACTGGCCCGTTCACCCGAAGCCATGGCACTGATCGCAGCAGCAATAGCGGCGCTCTCAGCCCTGCTTGGCCTTGGTGCCTCCTATCAGTGGAACACGCCAACCGGCCCCACTATTATCAGCGTGGCCGCAGGTTTCTTTATCCTCACGCTGGCATTTGGGCGCCAATCTCAGAGATAAAACGTATTGCCGCCATAGCGCCCAACTAAGGGGCGGGACTTGAAGAATGCATTGGGCCGCGCCCAAGAGGCGTGAAAGAACCGCGACCCTTTGGTGAT
>CAZQMR010000275.1:0-4743 GCA_964594465.1 uncultured Rhodobacterales bacterium | reverse complement strand
AGCCGCGTCTCTCGAAACTTCCGCTCCACGTCATATTCCTCAGCAAAACCAAACCCGCCATGGGTCTGAACACAGGCATTTGCCGCCTCAAAAGACGCATCCGCCGCAAGCATTTTGGCCATATTCGCCTCTGCTCCCGGATTCTCCCCTGCCTCGTACAGACGCAGCGCCTCTTTGACCATCAACTCAGCCGCGCGCATATTCGCATAGGCCTTGGCAATCGGGAACTGAACGCCCTGATTTTCTCCAATGGCGCGCCCAAAAACCCGCCTATCCTTAGCGTAAGCCGTTGATTTTTCGGTAAACCACTTGGCATCCCCAACGCATTCCGCAGCGATCAAAATCCGCTCTGCATTCATACCACTCAGAATATAGCGAAACCCCTTGCCTTCCTCGCCAATCAGGTTCTTGGAAGGCACCCGAAGGTTATCAAAAAACACCTCCGTTGTGGCATGGTTCATCATCGTGCGGATCGGACGGATGCTCATGCCATTGCCCACGGCTTCGCGCATATCCACCAAAATGACCGACAAGCCATGGGTCTTTTTGGCGACCTGATCAAGCGGCGTTGTGCGCGCCAAAAGCAGCATCAAATCGGAGTGCTCCGCGCGACTGGTCCAGACCTTTTGCCCGTTGATGACAAACTCATCACCCTCCAAAACGGCGGTGGTTTTGAGCGCGCCCGTATCCGTCCCGCTCGTCGGCTCCGTCACACCAAAGGCTTGCAAGCGCAACTCGCCTGCCGCAATCGCTGGCAAATACGCCTGTTTTTGCGCCTCAGAGCCGTGCCGCAAAAGCGTGCCCATCGTATACATCTGCGCATGGCACGCACCGCCATTGCAGCCTTGAGCCTGCATTTCCTCCAAAATCGCCGCCGCGGCAGAAAGCGGCAGTCCAGCCCCACCAAATGCCTCCGGGATCAGAACCGACAACCAGCCTGCCTTGGTCAATTCCTCAACAAATTCCGTAGGATACGCCATGTCCCGATCAAGTGCACGCCAATAGCTGCCGGGATATTTCGCACAAAGCTTGGCAACTGCATCGCGCAGATCGGCATATTGATCACTCATTTGGGCTCCTTGGGACGCAGCGTTTGCGCGGTTCTAGAGCACTCAGCGCCACAAGATCAACGGAATTAGGCAGCCGATTTTAGCCGTTCCAGACAAACAACTCGCTTGGCATAGGGCTGTTTTTGTCCAAGAACTTGTCAAAATGCACCATGGTTGTCTCAGCATCTGAGAGCACAACCCCGATTTCGCCTGGGCCATCCACACGGGTCATGTCCGAAATATCCGGATCGCTGAACGGCGCGAAACTGTAATGATTTCCGGCGATTGTGGTCACAGGAATGCCGTCCACAACACCGGATGCGCTTACATGAAAATGCCCTGAAATCACTTGACGCACGTCGCCATGGGCTTTCAAAAGTGCCAATAGCGGCTCAGGATTTTGCAGCTTTAGGAAATCCAAACCAATGCCCATATTGCCAATTGGGTGATGCAGGATGAGCATTACAGGCTTGCCGCGCGCACGGTTTAGCTCCGCCTTCAACCAAGCCAACTGCCCCTCATCAAGCCGCCCTGTGACCTTGCCATCATCTTGGCTGTTGAGCACTAGAATATGATGATCATCCGCCACGATTGCATGGTCAAACACAGTCTTGTCTGCCCCGAAAACCTGCTCAAAAGCCTCGGCATTGTCATGATTTCCAAGCGTAAAGTAGACGGGAATTTCCAATTTTTGCAGCGCAATTTTCAACTGCGAATACGCGCCTGTGTCGCCCAAATCGACCAAATCGCCGTTGAGGATGCAAAAAGCGGCGTCGCTATGCATTGAATTTATGTATTTGATTGCACCAACCAAACGTTCGTTGGTGTCAATTGAATGAGACAATTCACTTTCAGACACCAAGTGCAGGTCAGACATGACAATAAACTTAAGCATTAAAGACTGAGCCGATCTATAATTCGCAACTGTATTTGAACGTAGACTGCCCCCGCTTGTCCACAAGTTTTATTGGCAAATGTCAGATCACCGGGCAAATAACCGCTATGGGTTGCGACCCTAGCCCGCAAAATTTAGGGTGTCGCTCAAGACATCGCATAGGGGACAGGTATCATGAGCAACGCACAAATAGGCTTGATAGGTCTTGGCACGATGGGCGCTATGCTCGCGCTGAACATTGCTGAAAACGGCTTTACGATCTCTGTTTACAACAGAACGGGATCGGTCACCGAAGATTTTCACAAGAAGGCAGGTCCTCTAGCAAAAAAAATTGTTCCGACTCAAAGCCTTGAGGAGTTTGTTCAGTCATTGGAAAAGCCACGATCGATCATCTTAATGGTCCCTGCTGGCGACGTTGTTGACGCGCAAATTGCGGCGCTTCGCCCGCTTTTGGACGATGATGATCTGATCATTGATGCGGGCAATGCAAACTACAACGACACCGAGCGGCGTGCGGCCCAAGCCTCCGCAGCGGGCGTGCCATTTCTGGGAATTGGCGTATCCGGTGGGGCTGAAGGGGCACGATTTGGACCATCCATTATGGGCGGCGGCAAAAAGGAAGGTTGGGATCGGGTATCCGATGTTCTGACAGCGATTTCCGCGAAATACGGCGATGTGGCTTGCGCGACCTGGATGGGACAAGGCGGTGCTGGGCATTTTGTGAAGACGGTCCATAACGGGATCGAATACGCAGATATGCAAATGATTTCAGAAGCTTATGGGATCATGCGAGATGGTTTGGGCATGGATGCCAAAGCCATTGGCGCGATTTTTGCGAAATGGAATGAAGGGCCACTGAAATCCTACCTGATCGATATTTCGGCCAAAGTTGCTGTTGAAGATGATGCTGAAACCGGCAAACCAATGCTCGACATTATTCTGGACCGCGCAGGCCAAAAAGGCACCGGTCGATGGACTGCCGTGGAGGCCCAGCATCTCGCGGCCCCGATCCCGGTCATTGACGCTGCGGTCACCGCGCGCAACTTATCGGCACGTTTGGATCAACGACGTGAGGGTGAAGAACTGTTTGGTGCCGCGCCGCAGAAATTGCCAGAGAACTCAGTTACCATAGACATGCTTGAGAATGCGTTAATAGGCGGCAAAATCATGTGCTATGCGCAAGGTTTTGAACTTCTGACGGCAGCTAGTCGGGAAAAGGGTTGGGACTTACCGATGCCTGAGGTTGCAAAGGTCTGGCGTGAGGGCTGCATTATCCGCTCCGCAATGCTCAATGACATGGCTGATGCCTTGAGTGAAGATACCGAGCGGAACCTGATGTTCGCGCCCTTTTTTGCGCGTTGGATGGGCAAAACCCATGTGGCGCTGCGCTCCTTGATTGCCGCAAGCGTCAGCCATGGACATCCGGTGCCTGCACTCTCTAACGCATTGTCTTACTTCGATATTATGCGCACGGAGCGCTCTACAGCGAATATGATTCAAGCCCAGCGTGACTTTTTCGGGGCGCATAGTTTTGAGCGAATTGACAAAGAAGGTGCCCATCACGGGCCATGGGTGATGACATGAACAAGCAGCTAAGCGAGATGATCCGACCCGATTTACCTGCCCCTGCCCCCCGTTGGACGGGCTTTCCTGAGTTCAACTTTGTGGGTGGGCACAATGATGAGGCTTCGGTTCCGGTCGAAAAATTGCGGGCGGCTCTTGATGACGCGATGGCGCGCGAAGGGTCACATCTGGGCACATATTACTTGAAAACTGGCCCCCAAGGCTATGAGCCGCTTCGGGCCTATATGTGCGAAAAAATGCAGAAATATTGCGGGGTTAGCCTAGAGCCACATGAGATTTTGCTGACCTCTGGGTCGCTTCAGGCGATGGACTTGGTCAATGCGATGTTTGTGGGGCCGGGCGATATCGTGATTGCCGAGGAGAGCAATTACGCAGGCGCCTATGGCAAGCTGGCGAAGATCGGAGCAGAGGTCGTAACGGTGCCGCTGGATGGCGATGGCATGCGAATGGACGCGCTGCGGGAGGCTTTGGAAGGCCTGAAAACGGCGGGGAAATCAGCGGCCATGATCTATACGATCCCGACGGTACATAATCCGACGGGGACGATCATGCCTTTGGCGCGACGACATGAACTTATTGATATTGCTAAAGAATATGGGCTGCCGATCTTTGAGGACGAGTGTTACGCGGATCTGGTTTGGTCAGGCGAACGGCCACCGTCGCTGCTCGCACTGGCCGGGGATTGGCCGGTTGTGCATACTGGCTCGTTTTCCAAAAATATCGCGCCGGCGCTCAGGGTTGGGTATTTGGCGGGGTCTTGGGAGATCATTTCGCAGCTCACCGCGATGAAGGGCGATGCGGGGTCGCCGGCGTTGGAACAGATGATGTTGGCGGGGTATTGCCCTCAGAATTTTGACAGTCATCTCAAAGGGTTAAATGGGGTTCTGGAGGGGAAGCTGGACGCTTTGATTTCTGCGCTGGATGAGAGCTTTGGCAGCAGCGTGGAGTTTGAGAGGCCGCCGGGTGGAATATTCCTTTGGGTGAAGATGCCCGAGGGCGTAAATACCGCTGAGTTGGCAGAAATCGCGGGAAATCAAGGGGTTGCGATCAATCCGGGGCGCGAATGGGCGCGGCAGGCGGACTCAGATCGCTGGATCAGGATTTGCTACGCCAATCCGAGCACAGATGTCATCCGGGCGGGGATGGCGAAGCTGGCGGGGATTTGTCATGAGGCGTTTGGGGTGCCTGAGATTAGCGGCAATCGGCGGCTTTAAG
>CAZQMR010000274.1:0-4746 GCA_964594465.1 uncultured Rhodobacterales bacterium | reverse complement strand
GAAAACATTGCGCCGCGCGAGGTTGACGACGCACTTTACGCGCACCCTGACGTGGTGGAGGCAGCAGCTTTTGCGCGGAACTGCGCGATTTACGGCGAAAAGGTCGAGGCAGCGGTGGTGTTACGTGGGGGGTCAGCTTTGGATGAAACCCGCTTGATTGATCTGTGTCAAACGCGGCTGGGCAAGTTCAAATCACCGGATCGGATATTTCTCCTCGGCGAATTGCCCAAGGGCCCGTCAGGAAAAATTCAGCGACTGAAAGTTGCGGAGTTGACTGAGAACTAGCTGGTGCCCAAGGTGCTGGCGACGAAGAATTATCAAGCTCAGGAAAACACGCCATGACACTCCCCAAAACTATGAAAGCTGTTGTGACAATGGGTCATGGCGGGCTGGAGAAACTTGCATACGAAACCGACTGGCCGCGCCCTGATGCTGGCCCCGGTGAGGTTCTGATTAAGGTTGGGGCTTGCGGGCTGAACAACACGGATGTGAACACGCGCTCTGGCTGGTATTCAAAGGCAGTGACCGAGGCAACCACGGGCGACGGCTACGAAACCGTCAATCAAGAAGACCCAAGCTGGGGCGGCGCACCGATTACGTTTCCGCGCATTCAAGGTGCAGATGTTTGCGGTGAGATCGTTGCGGTTGGGGCGGGGGTTGATCCCGCGCGGATTGGCGAGCGGGTGATTTCCGACAATTGGCTGCGCGACCCGGCTGATCCTGAAGATAAGAACAAGACGGGGTATTATGGCTCTGAGCGGGATGGCGGGTTTGCGCAGTTCACGACGTTGCCCACGCAAAACGTGGTAGCGGTGAACTCCGATCTGAGCGACGCCGAACTCGCAACCTTTTCCTGCTCCTATTCAACCGCCGAGGGCATGCTTTCCCGGGCCAACGTGGATGCGGCCGATACAGTGCTGGTGCCCGGTGCCTCTGGTGGGGTTGGCGGCGCATTGGTGCAACTGGCCAAGCGGCGGGGCGCGCGGGTGATTGCGATGGCAAGCGAGGCGAAACACGCCGAGGTGCAAAAGCTGGGGCCAGATCTAATCTTAGGGCGTGCGCCCGAAAACCTTCGCAAAGCGCTGAGCGGCGAGAAGATCACTGTTGTTGCAGACGTGGTTGGCGGCGATCACTGGGCAAGTCTGATTGACGTTCTGGAGCGCGGCGGGCGCTACACCTGTTCCGGTGCGATTGCGGGTCCAATGGTGACGCTTGATCTGCGCACGTTTTATCTGCGCGATCTGACCTTCACAGGTTCCACAGTGATTGATCCGATCGTGATGCAAAACCTTGTAAGCTACATTGAAGCGGGCGAGATCAAACCAGTGCTGGCCGCGACTTACAAACTGGAAAATCTGCGTGAGGCACAAACCGCGTTTATCGCCAAAGAGCACACAGGCAACATCGCAGTTGTGCCGTGAGCCGCGCTGTTTGGGATGAGCTTTTGGCGGCAGTTCGTGCGATGCATGTCGGGCATCCTGATCTGGCGGCGTTTTGTGATTTTCCAGATGACCTGACGCTCCAAGAGGTCGTACCTTTTGACATTAAACCCTCGGGATTGATGCAGTCCGATCCGGCCTTGCATACGACGCGCTATCGGGACGTTCGGGACCTGTTTGTGGCGGCATCGCCGCTGGCCTGCTGGCGGGAGACTTACAAGGATACTGACATTGGCGATGACTTCATGGATCGCTTTGGCTGCTATTGTTTGATTGGAGAGCGCGGGGCGTTCCGTTCAGAGAAGATGTTGGCCTATGTGGTTTATATGCCTGCTGGGCTCTATTATCCGTGGCACCATCATCCTGCGGAAGAGATGTATATGGTGCTTGCGGGAGAAGCGGAATTCATGCGCGACGGCGAAGCGAATGAGACGCTCCGCGAAGGCGGTGCAAGCTTTCATGCCTCCAATCAGCCCCACGCAATGGAGACGCATGAACACCCGGTGATGGCGTATGTTTGTTGGCGAAATCGGTTTGATACGTTGCCGGTTTTGACTGAGGGCTAAAGCGGGGATTGCGCGCTTTCGTCCACAAGATGACAGGCAATCTTATGCCCGCTTGTGACCTCTTTTAGATCAGGCTCAACTTCAGAACACTTCGCCTGTGCCACCGGGCAGCGATTGGCGAAACGGCAGCCTTTGGGCAAGTTCACTGGATCGGGCGGATCGCCGGGAATCAGGATGCGCTTGGTCTCAGCGCGGCGCTTTTTGTCCACGGACGGCACGGCTGAGAGCAGGGCGGAAGTGTAGGGATGCAGCGGATTGTTGAACAGGCTCATGCGATCCGCATATTCCACGATCCGCCCCATATACATCACCGCGATACTGTCACACATGTGTTGCACGACGCCCAGATCATGGCTGATGAAGAGATATGTGAGGCCAAATTCGGACTGCAACTCGCGCAGTAGGTTCAGGATTTGCGCCTGCACGGCCACATCGAGCGCAGAAACAGGCTCGTCGCAGATGATCAGCTCAGGCTGGGTTGCGAGCGCACGGGCGATCCCAATGCGCTGGCGCTGGCCGCCGGAGAATTGATGCGGGAATAGTCGCTGCTGCTCCTCGCGCAGACCAACCGCTTTGAACAGTCGGTCAACGATCTCTTTCTTCTCGTCCGCTGACTGACTGCCCAGACTGTCAAGCGGCTCACGCACGATATCTTCAGCGCGAAGGCGGGGGTTGAGGCTTGAGTACGGATCCTGAAAGATAAATTGCACCTTGGCCCGGGCTTGGCGCAGCTCCTCGCCCTCAAGATTGAGCAAATCGGTGCCGCTTAGATCAACCTCGCCCTTCCATGCCTCCACGAGGCGAGCCACGGCAAGGGCGGCGGTGGTCTTGCCAGAGCCGCTTTCGCCCACAATGGCCAGCGTTTCACCGCGCTTGACCTCAAATGAGACGTCATCAACCGCATGCAAATACGATTTCCGACCCCAGCCGCTACCGCGTTTCACGGCAAAGCGTACACCGAGATTTTTGACGGATAACAGGCTCATCACACCTCCTCCGCGCGCCAGCAGGCCGCTGATTGGCCGCTGTCAAATGCGATGTCGCTGGGGCGCGAGCTGTTGCAGCGGTCCTCAACCATGTTGCAGCGCGAGGCAAACAGGCAGCGGTCTTGGCCAAATTCGCGCAAACTGGGCACAATGCCGGGCACTTCAGTCAGGGTTTCGCGCTCCGCCGTGAGTTCGCTCATGATATGAGGCACACAAGAGATCAGACCCTTCGTATAGGGGTGCCGCGCGTGCTCAATCACCGCATCCACCGGGCCTTCCTCGGCCTTGCGCCCAGCATACATTACTATCATGCGCTCGGCCATTTCGGCCACCGCGCCCATGTCATGGGTGATCATGATGATCGAAGTGCCGGTCTGGCGGCGCAGATCATTCAGAAGGTCGAAAATCTGCGCCTGAACCGTCACATCAAGCGCCGTTGTCGGCTCATCTGCGATCAGGATTTTGGGCTGACATGCCAGCGCAATAGCGATCATCACCCGCTGCCGCTGGCCGCCGGACATCTGAAACGGATAGTCGCTAACGCGGCCCTTTGGATTGGGGATGCGCACGGCGTTCAACAGCTCAATCGCTTGGGCTTTGGCGGCGCGGCGGCTCAGGTTTTGATGCTCGCGCAGAACTTCCGCGATTTGCTCGCCCACAGTGTAGACCGGGTTGAGCGAGGTCATCGGCTCCTGAAAAATCATCGAGATTTCATTGCCGCGAATTTCGCGCATTCGCTTGTCGCTGGCCTTGGTCAAATCCTCTCCGTCGAAGATGATCGACCCGCTGGCAACTTTGCAAATCTTGTCAGGCAAAAGGCCCATCAAGCCAAGGGCGGTCATGGATTTACCGCAGCCGCTTTCGCCCACAAAACTGATCGCCTCACCGGCGTTTAAGGTCAGCGACAGATCATCGATCACCGGTGCCACACCATCGCGGGTTTCGATTTCGATCCGCAGGTTTTCAACTTTCAAAAGCGGCTCGGTCATCGCTGCCTCAGCTTTGGATTTAGCGCATCATTCAGGCCGTCGCCGACAAGCGAGATGCAAAGCACGGTGACGAAGATCGCAAGGCCCGGAATGGTCACGGTGTAGCTGGCCTCAAGGATGTATTGCCGGTTGGAGCCGATGATTTGGCCCCAAGACACCACATTGGGATCGGTCAGGCCAAGGAAGCTAAGACCCGCTTCAAACAGGATCGCGGAGCCGACCATGAGGGCCGCTTGCACGATAATGGGCGGCAGGGCGTTTGGCAGGATGATGCGGAACATCAATTTGGCGTTGCTGGCCCCTGCCGCGCGGGATGCGGTGACGTATTCCAACTCGCGGATGCGCATGAATTCAGCGCGGGTGATGCGGGCTACGGCGGTCCAGCTGACGATGCCGATGGCGAGTGTGATCATGGGGAGCGATGCGCCAAAGAGGGCAACGATGACCATAGCGAAAAGCAGGGTTGGCAGCACTTGGAAAAACTCAGTGATGCGCATCAGCACTTCTTCGACCCAGCCGCGATAATACCCGGCGAGCGCGCCGATGGTGACGCCGATAAAGACCGACATGACAGCGGCGGCGAGGCCGATGATGATCGAGACGCGGGCACCATAGATTAGCATCGCCATCAGATCGCGGCCCAGATAATCCGTGCCAAGTAGATAGCCCTCCGCACCCGGTGGCGAGAAGGGTGCCCAGACCATATCAAATGGATCATTGGGGTAGATCGAGGGGCCAAAGATTGCCGCCAGCACGATCAGGAACA
>CAZQMR010000273.1:0-4851 GCA_964594465.1 uncultured Rhodobacterales bacterium | reverse complement strand
ATATTGAGCACCATCAGCGCCGCCCAAAGCCCGTGATTGCCCCAAAGCGGCACAAGCGCCAGTGCGGCGACCACATAGCAAGCGAATGAAATCAGCATCCCATTGCGCATATCCCGCGTGCGCGTCGCCCCGATAAAAATCCCATCAAGCATCCAAGCCGGGGCGCCAATCAGCGGCGCCACAACGATCCAAATCAGATACGTCCCCGCCTCTGCGCGCACATCCAAAGCCGTCGTCATCAGCGCAATGATCGCCGCGCCAAACAGCAAAAACACCAGCGACATCAGCGCCACAATGCCCACACCCCACAGGCTTGTCATCTTCGCTGCATGGCGCAAACCGGCCCTATTGCGCGCGCCCAGCGCCGCGCCGACCAGCGCCTCAGCCGCAAAGGCAAAACCGTCAAGCGCATAGGCGATGATATGCAGGAATTGCAGCACAATCTGGTTGGCCGCCAGCGTCACATCGCCAAAGGCCGAACCTTGAAACATGAAAGACAGAAACGCCGCCTCCAGCAAGATCGAGCGGATCATGATATCGCCGTTCACCGCCGCCATCCGCTTGAGCTTGGCCCGATCCAGCACCCTTGCCCAATCTCGCCATTGATCACCCATGAAGGCCGAGCGGCAGAGATAAAGCCCGATCAACGCCCCGCTCCATTCCGCAATGATGGTCGCAATGGCGACACCCTCAACGCCCCAGTCAAAGCCCAGCACGAACAGGAAATCGAGCGCGATATTCACACCATTGATCCAAAGCTGAAGGATCAGAATGCCTTTGGTGCGCTCCATCGCAATCAGCCAGCCCGTGAGCGCGTAACTGCCAATCGCGGCAGGCGCGCCCCAAATGCGAATGCTCATATAGTCCCGCGCCAGCGTTTCCACTTCGGCAGAGGCCGGTGCTACCTCAAAAACACCCCAAAACACCGGCACCTGAAAGACCATGAAGAACAGCCCAGCAATCACCGCAATCAACACACCGCGCATCAACAGCGCGCCGGTTTCCGCCACATCGCCCGCACCGCGCGCTTGCGCCACAAGCCCGGAGGTGCCCATCCGCAAAAAGCCAAAAATCCAGTAGATCGCCGAGATCGCAATTGCGCCAATGCCCACAGCGCCAATCGGGGCCGCCTCGCCCATCTGCCCCACAACGCCCGTGTCTACCGCACCAAGCAGCGGGACCGTCACATTGGCGAGCAGGATCGGCAGCGCTATCGACAGAACCCGTTTATGCGTGATGCCCTTGGCATCGCCCAAAGCGGTCATGTGGTCTCAGTTTGCGGCATCAAAAAATGACCCGCCCCGGTGGCGAACAGCTTGCTCCGATTGTCCTGCCAGGCCTCAACGCTTACGGACGAATAGCGCCGCCCAGCCCGCTTGATGATCGCGCGCGCATAGGCATCGCGCGGCAGGCCAGAGCGCAGATAATCTATCGTGAAATCAATAGTCTTTGGAAAGGGCGGCAGTTTGCCCGCGCTCAGCGTGTCAGGCGCATCCCCCTCAATCAGCTCCCAGGTCTGGGTCCACGCCAGTTCCATCACCGCCGTAATCTCCAAAAACGCCCCCGTCGCGCCCCCATGCAACGCGGGCAGAATCGGGTTGCCAATCAGGCTCGGCTTAAACGGCATTGTGGCGGTTAATTCATCACCTAATCTCTCAAAACGTACGCCCAACGTCTTGATATAAGGCACATCTTCCGCCAACGCCTTCAGCGCTGCATCGCGCCGCGCCTTGATCACTTCTACGGGTTCGGGTTTTGATCGGGCCATCAGCTTAGCGCTCCAGTTGGCGGCTTTCGCGTTCCCACCGTAAAACTAGCTGTCCCCGTCGCAATCGGCTCGCTTGGGTCTTCTTCATAGGCCAGCACCCGCACAAAGGCGACCGAACGCGCCGCATGAAAAACTTCCGCACTGGCAAAAATCCGTTTGCCCGGAATGGCCGAGCGCATGTAATCAATCCGCAAATCAAGCGTCGCAGTTCCCGCCCTACCCGCATCATGAGACATCACCGCAGCACCTGCGCAAGAATCCAACAGCGCGCTGATCACGCCCCCATGAATAACGCCGGTTGCCGGGTCACCGATGAAGCGCTCCTCATAAGGCACTGACATAATCGCCCTGCCATCCCCGATGGCGCGCAGGTCCATGCCCAAATCCGCGCAATGGGGCAAAGCTTGTACAAAGCGCTGCTCAATGGTCTTAGGATCATAGCCCTTGGCTGGAATTTCGCTGCTCACGTCATTTGGTCCGTCATTCATAATTTGGGCTCGATTTGAGCAAGCTAAACACCAGAAATCGGTCGGGTGCATCCCCAAAAGCGCAAATCGCACGGCTTATCAAACTGCACAATTTCACGTCACTTCTGGCTTGAACTCCCCTCGCGCTGTTGCAAACATAGTCATCAGTGGAGGAGCACTCTGGGATGGCCAAATCACCTACCAGCAGAAAAACGCTAAAAGAAATGTGTGCGGAGTTTGATGTAACCCCACGCACCCTTCGCTATTATGAATATATCGAACTTCTAAGCCCAGAGCGCGAAGGCCGCACACGCTATTATGGCTCGCGTGAGGTCGCACGTCTGACTTTGATATTGAACGGGCGGCGCTTTGGGTTTTCGCTGGAACGGATTCGCCAATGGCTTGAGCTTTACGACACGTCGCCCGGCAATCAGGCCCAAATAGAAGAGTGGGAGCGTATGGCGAGCGAGCAAATCGAAGAACTGCAGGCGCGGCGCGAACAGCTTGATGCCACCATATCCGATTTGATTGAGCTTAAGAAAACCGCGCATAAAACACTGGTTCACTAACAGAATACAGGTTTAGGCTTGAGCACCGGGCATTGTGACGTTGCGTCGGAAATTCGCTCAAACCCAGACAATTTTACGGAACGTATTGACGTGAACGTCAACGTAACATACCTAATACACAACCCAGTCAAATGTTGGGAACGAATTGCATCCTGTGGTTATGGAGGTCCGGTCGATGAGTGACAGCTATATGACAATCGGCGAGATGTGTAAGGCGTTCGATGTAACGCCCCGCACCTTAAGATTTTATGAATCCAAAGAGCTAATATCCCCCCTGCGCGAAGGCACCCGTCGCCTGTTCAACAAACGTGACCGCGCACGGCTTAAATTGATCCTGCGCGGCAAGCGCTTTGGATTCTCGCTCGAGCAAATTCGCCAACTGCTGGAAATGTACAACATCGAAGGCCAGCGCGAAGAGCAAACCGCCCGCACCCGCGAAGTTGCTTTTGAACGCCTTGAGGTCATGAAGTCGCAGCGCGACGAATTGAACGAAGCCATCCAGGAGTTGACCTATCTCTTAGAGCATGGCGACCCCAAAGGCTCCGGCGCTCAAAACCAGCAAGCCGCCGAATAACCCCCCTCCGGACCCACATTTTTTGGCACCCTGTGCCGACACCTCTTAGGGAGACTAGACCGATGCCCAGCTACAACGCCCCAACTCAGGACATCAGCTTTTTGTTGCACGACGTGCTCAAAATTCAGGACAGCGACATCCCAGGCTACGCCGAAGTCGACCGCGATTTCTCCTCCGCCATCCTCGAAGAGGCCGGTAAAATCGCCCGTGATGTTTTGACACCACTCAATGCAGTTGGCGACAAAGAAGGCTGCACCCTTGAAAACGGCGTCGTGCGCACCCCCACCGGCTTCAAGGCCGCGTTTGACACCGTGCGCGAAGGCGGCTGGACCGGGCTTGATTGCGATCCAGACTATGGCGGCCAAGGCATGCCCTATGTGATCGGCACGGCCGTGGGCGAGGTCTTCACCTCCGCCAATATGGCTTTCGTGATGTATCAGGGCCTCACGCACGGTGCCTATTCCGCAATCCACAACCACGGCACGGATGCGCAAAAAGAGAAATACCTGCCCAAAATGGTCTCGTGCGACTGGACCGGCACCATGAACCTAACCGAACCTCATTGCGGGACTGATTTGGGCCTCATGCGTACCAAAGCCGAGCCACAAGACGATGGCAGCTTCAAAATCTCCGGCCAAAAGATCTTCATCTCCGCCGGTGAACACGACATGTCCGACAACATCATCCATCTCGTACTCGCCAAAATCCCCGGCGGCCCTGATGGCATCAAAGGCGTCTCGCTCTTCATCGTCCCCAAATTCATCGTCAATGACGACGGCTCCTTGGGCCCACGCAACGGCGTCGCCGTTGGCAATATCGAAGAGAAAATGGGCATCCACGGCAATTCCACCTGCGTGATGAACTACGATGACGCGACAGGCTACCTGCTCGGCGACGAGCATAAAGGCATGCGCGCCATGTTCACCATGATGAACGAAGCCCGCCTTGGCGTCGGCATGCAAGGCGTCGCCCAAGCCGAAGCCGCCTACCAAAACGCCGTTGATTACGCCCGCGACCGCCTTCAGGGCCGCGACGTAACCGGCACCAAAAACCCAGACGGCCCCGCCGATCCCCTGATCGTGCATCCCGACATCCGCCGCTCCCTGATGGATCAAAAATCCTTCTCCGAGGGCGGGCGCGCCTTCCTCCTCTGGGGTGCACAACTGATCGACGCGGATCACAAGCTTGACGACAAAGACGCCGCCGGCCTCATCGCCCTCATGACCCCAGTGATCAAAGGCTTCCTCACCGACAAAGGCTTCGATATGACCATCAAAGCCCAACAGGTCTATGGTGGGCACGGCTATATCGAAGAATGGGGCATGTCCCAATTCGCCCGCGATGCCCGCATCGCCATGATCTATGAGGGCGCAAACGGCGTGCAAGCCCTCGATCTGGTGGGCCGCAAGCTCGCACAGGACGGCGGCAAACACGTCATGGCCTTCTTTGACATGGTCAAAAGCTTCATCAAAG
>CAZQMR010000272.1:0-4854 GCA_964594465.1 uncultured Rhodobacterales bacterium | reverse complement strand
TTGGCAAGCTCAGAAGCGCCTGCGTTCGATGTCATGATCAGGATGACATTGCGGAAATCAACCGAGCGTCCGTTGTGATCCGTCAGCTTGCCGTGATCCATCACCTGCAACAAGATGTTGAATACGTCAGGATGCGCTTTTTCGATCTCATCGAGAAGCAGCACGCAATGTGGGTGCTGATCAATGCCATCAGTCAGCAACCCGCCCTGATCAAACCCGACATAGCCCGGAGGCGCACCGATCAGACGAGAGACCGCGTGTTTTTCCATATATTCGGACATGTCAAAACGGATCAGCTCGACACCAAGCGTGTCAGCAAGCTGCTTTGCAACTTCGGTTTTACCAACGCCGGTTGGACCCGCGAAGAGATAGTTGCCAATCGGCTTTTCAGGCTCACGTAGACCCGCACGGGACAGCTTGATCGCAGAAGAAAGCGCTTCGATGGCTGTATCCTGACCAAAGACCACGCGCTTGAGCGACTTTTCGAGATCTTTGAGAACTTCGACATCATCCTTGGACACGTTCTTTGGCGGGATGCGGGCGATTTTCGCCACGACTTCTTCGATCTCGCGCGCGCCGATGGTTTTGCGGCGCTTTGATTCCGCAACAAGCTGCTGAGACGCGCCGGCCTCATCGATTACGTCAATCGCTTTATCCGGCAGTTTGCGGTCATGGATGTAGCGCGAGGACAGCTCGACCGCGGTTTTGATCGCATCCGCCGTGAAGCGCACATCGTGGTGATCCTCGAAATAAGGTTTCAGGCCTTTGAGAATCTTAGTTGCGTCATCGATGGACGGCTCGTTGACGTCAATTTTCTGGAAACGACGGGATAGCGCCCGGTCTTTTTCGAAATGCTGACGGTATTCTTTATAAGTGGTGGAACCCATGCAGCGCAGCTTTCCGCCCTGAAGCGCTGGCTTCAGGAGGTTGGAGGCATCCATGGCACCGCCGCTGGTCGCACCTGCACCAATGACCGTGTGGATTTCGTCAATGAACAGAACCGCGTCATCATGGGCTTCAAGCTCGTTCATCACCGCTTTCAAACGCTCTTCAAAATCACCGCGATAGCGGGTGCCTGCAAGGAGCGCGCCCATATCAAGGGAGTAGATCGTGGTCTCAGACAGCACATTTGGCGTCTCGCCCTTCACAACGCGATGGGCAAGCCCCTCTGCAATAGCGGTTTTGCCAACGCCGGGATCACCAACCAAAAGCGGGTTGTTCTTGCGGCGGCGGCATAGGATTTGAATGCAGCGCTCAACCTCGTGATCGCGACCAATCAGCGGATCAATATTGCCTTCGCGGGCTTTGACATTGAGATCGACGCAATATTTTTCAAGCGCGCTTTCCTTAGTCTCAGGCTCAGCACGATTTTCTGTGGTTTCTGGCTCATCCGCACCGCGCACAGACCGGCTTTCGCCAAAGGCTGGGTCTTTCGCAACGCCGTGGCTGATGTAATTCACCGCGTCATAGCGCGTCATATCCTGCTGCTGGAGGAAATAGGCCGCATGGCTTTCCCGCTCCGCAAAGATTGCGACCAGAACATTGGCGCCAGTCACTTCGGTCCGGCCAGAGCTTTGAACATGAATGGCCGCACGTTGGATTACCCGCTGGAACCCCGTGGTAGGTGCAGCCTCTGACCCCTGTACATCTGAGATCAACGCCTCAAGCTCTTCATCGAGAAACTTGATCAGCGTCGTGCGCAGCTCATCCAGCTCAACACCGCAGGCATTCATAACCCGTGCAGCATCAGGTTCATCGATCAGCGACAAGAGCAGATGTTCGAGCGTTGCCAATTCATGGCTGCGTTCATTTGCGTAGCTCAGAGCCACGTGGATCGCTTTTTCCAGAGAGTCAGAAAATGATGGCATTCGACACGTGCTCCTTGAACTACGTTGACCGGGAAACACCGGCCTTATCAGAGGCGACTTAGCCCCTTTCTATTAACTTCGGTTTATCAGAGCGCGCTTCAAGGGGCGAACCTAATATATTTCACGATGCAAACCAAAAAACCGACTGTCAACAGCCCTGACGGGTCTAAATCAGAGCATCACCTCATTTGGGCAGGAAGATGGCAATTTAGTACCTCTGCCTGATTAAAAATTGTCTTTACGGGTGCGGACTTCGGCAAAAACCTCAGAATCGCTGGCGCTCGCCATGTTAAGAGCGGCTTTGAGGTCAGGATTGGAGGCGCGAAGAAAAGGATTTGTGGCGAGTTCTTCGGAAAGAAGCGAGGGAACCGTTGGCTTGCCCTTGGCGCGTGCCGCAGAAATTCCTGCGACGCGATGAAGAAGCGCCGCATTCTCTGGATCGACGGAGAGCGCGAATTTTGCGTTGGCTGCAGTGTATTCATGACCTGAGCAGATGATTGTCTCAGGCGGCAGCTTTGCAATTTTTGACAGGCTCTCCCACATCTGTGGCTTGGTGCCTTCAAACACGCGACCACAGCCCAGCGCCATCAAACTGTCGCCGGTGAATGCGATATTGGCGCTCTCAAAGTGAAACGCGATATGGCCGACGGTGTGGCCTGACACGTCAATGACTGTGCCTGTGTTGTCGCCGATGCTGAGGCTATCGCCCTCCACCAGCGCTTGATCCAGCGCCGGAAGACGGTGCTCATCTGCTTTTGCGCCGATCACCTTGGAGCCAAATTCGGCCCTGAGCTCCTCAACGCCGTCGATGTGATCGCCGTGGTGATGGGTTAGCAGGATCAGATCGAGCCCCCAACCGCGACGCTTCAACTCAGCCGCGATGGGAGCCGCTTCGGGCGCATCCGCTAACGCAACGGTCCCCGTGCTCTCGCAGCGCACAAGAAAGGCGTAGTTGTCTGAGCGACAGGGGATGGTGACAAGTTCAAGAGCCATGACAAGAGATCCGCTTCGGGTTAGGTTTCGCGTCAGAGTGTTCCTCAGATGAGTCGTGTTTGCAATGCATTTGGATGTGGTTGAGCTAAGGGCGTTTTATGACCGCACCGGACTGGGCCGCATTGCACGCAATCATTTGCAAAGCGAGCTGGCCAAGCTTTGGCCCGATGCGAGCGGGCTGACAGTGGTGGGCTTTGGCTATTCCTCGCCGGTCTTGCGTCCGTTTCTGGAGCATGCGGAGCGCGTGATCAATTTGATGCCGACGCAACAAGGTGTCGCGCCTTGGCCGCGCAACGGGCCCAATACCAGCACCTTGGTTGAGGAAACCCAATGGCCGCTGGAAGCCGGGAGCGTGAAGCGGCTGATCGTGACCCATGGGCTGGAAACCTGCGAGCGGCCCCATGATCTGCTCGATGAGGTGTGGCGCGTACTGGCGGCAGACGGCAAAGTGGTGTTCATCGTGCCAAACCGCGCGGGCCTCTGGGCGCGGCGCGACAGCACGCCCTTTGGATATGGCCGCCCCTACTCGCTCAGCCAGTTGGAGACCATGCTCAAGCGCCACCGCTTTGAGATCGAAACCCATATCAACGCGCTCTACGGCCCCCCAAGCCACCGCCCGTTCTGGCTGCGCACCCACCGGTTCTGGAACGGCATCGGCAAACGTCTGCACGCACGCTTTGCCGCCGGGGTGCTGATGGTTGAAGCCTCCAAACAGGTCTACGTGATGCCACGCAGCGGATTGCGCGAAACAGTGCGGGGAGGTTTGGAGGTGCTAGAGGGGCTCGCTCAGCCACGGCCAGAGCCGAGCTCGCGGGGGACGTTTAGGAATAAGACATGAGCCGGGCGGGTATCTTCAGGTGAAGCTCTACTGAGTAGGTTTAAACGCCTGCGCGGAGCCAAAAATGACTGATGTTGCGGCGATACGAACGAGCCTGCTTAAAAAATGCTTGCTTTTGAGCGTCGTTCTCGGCGATCTGGTCATGTGGGTCGGCGATGGCGTCGCCAGCATTCACGTGCAAGCCCATTTTCCCTTTCCTGAACGCCGGGATTTTTCTTTGCTGCAGTGCGGTTGAGGAAGGTCGCCTTCTTCGCAACGTGCTGCGGCATGATGATGAAGGAGCCAGAAATGGATCGTCCAGAGTTTTACCGTTTTCATCAGGGTGAAAAGACCCTCCCCTTTGAGCCCCAAGAGTTTGAAAATCGCCTCATGCGCCTGCGGGCAGACATGCGAAAAAGCGGCATTGATGCCTGCGTTTTCACCTCAATGCACAATGTGGCTTACTTCTCTGGCTTCCTTTATTGCGCGTTTGGGCGGCCCTATGCCTTGGTCGTCACCCAAACAGAAGACGTGACTATCAGCGCCGGGATTGACGCAGCCCAGCCTTGGCGGCGCAGTCATGGCGACAATATCACCTATACGGATTGGCAAAGAGACAACTACTGGCGGGCTGTTCGGTCTGTCACGGGGGTAGACAAAATCATTGGATACGAGGCGGATCACCTGACGCTTGCCCAGTCTCAGCTGATGGACAGCTTCCTGTCACCAAAGAAAACCGTAGATGTAGCCCCGATCACAATGCGTCAGCGGATGCACAAGTCAGCCGCCGAAATCGCACTGATCCGATCCTGTGCGCAAGTGGCTGATATTGGTGGCTATGCGATCAAGGATGCCATACGAGCCGGAACTCGCGAAATCGACGTCGCAATGGCGGGCCGTGATGCAATGGAACTTGAGATTGCCAAGCGTTTTCCAACTGCTGAATACCGCGACACATGGGTCTGGTTCCAATCTGGTATCAACACCGATGGCGCGCATAACCCAGTGACCGCAAACGTTTTAGAACCGGGGGATATCCTTAGCCTGAATACCTTCCCGATGATCAGCGCCTACTATACCGCGCTTGAGCGCACGCTATTTGTGGAAACAGTAGACCCAGCCAGCCTGAAGATTTGGGAGGCCAATGTTGCCGCCCATGAATTTGGCATGAGCCTT
>CAZQMR010000271.1:0-4871 GCA_964594465.1 uncultured Rhodobacterales bacterium | reverse complement strand
CTGGCTGGACGGGTCCGGCGCATAGAAAAACCCATCGCTCTCCACCGCACCCGTCACACTCAAATTGGTGCGCCCGGTCTGCACCCGGATAAAGCGGTTTTCATAATCAGTCTCCAACACATCCGCGAGCCGCGAGACGCCTAGAATAACACTATCCGCCGTCGGCAACGAGCCACCGGCCAGCGAGGTCCCCGCCCCACGCGGCACCACAGGCACCCCAAACTCATGACAAATCTTGAGCACCTCCGACACTTCCGCCGTCGAGCCGGGCAGCACCGCCAGCAGCGGCGGGCAGCGATACGCCGTCAGCGCATCACACTCATAAGCCTTGGTCTCATGCACCTCATGGATCACCGCTTCATCCGGCAGCACTGCCTGAAGCCGCGCCACAAGGGCCGCTTTTTGCGAGATCACGCTTTGGTCGGGGACAGGCATTTCCATGGGCTGTGTCCAAATTGGTAAAGATATTTTACCATATGTGAAAACGGCAATACAGTCTATCTAAATTTGTCCGTGAAGGAGGGCCAGCAAAAGGCCCGTGGGTTGTCGCTCCAACGGCGATGCGAAAACACTTTATGTGGAAAACCCGCGCACCGCAGCCGCGTCACTCCACCGTCAGCCAAGCGACGACCCCGGGAACGGGCCGTCGCTGGCCCGGGCCGCTACGCGGCTGTTAACCGGGCCGGGTTTCAGCAGTTTTCATAGGCCCTACCGCCCCTCAACCCGCCACGCCCCCAGCGCCAGCAGCCCCGCCATCAGCATCCAGGCCCAGGCCGGTAGGAGCGGCGTCAGCCGGATGTCGCGCACATCATAGGCTTGGCGCATATTCAGCCCCAGCCAGCCGCGCCCAAAGGCTGTGCGCCCTTCACGAACCAGTCTGATTTTCGGATCAACCACATCCGCCAGCCGCAATGCACCGCCGCCCGTCGCCTGCATCAGCGGCGCAAGTCGCGCGGTACCGGAAACAGGGTTCTCAAACTCCTTGGGTGCCGCCGGCCCAACCGCCGCCACGCTCTCAACTTCACCTTCGCGCAGCCGGTACAAGCCGTTCTGCTCGGCCTCAATCTCAGCCTCCCAGCGCCCCGGCCCGGTCTCGATCATTGCAACTGACTGTTTGGAGCCATCGGGTGCTGTCACCGTCACCTCACCGGACGTGCCTTCCAGCGTTTGGCGCGTTATCCGCAACTTGCCCAAATCCGAAGTACCGCGCAGCACTTCTTCTTCCAGCTCCGGCTCTTTCATCAGCCAATGGGCCAAGCGGCGCAGCAATTCCAACTGCGGCCCACCGCCCTCATACCCGCGCGACCAAAGCCACGCATGATCCGAGGCCAGCACCGCAATACGCCCCTCCTGAATTCGATCCAGCACCAGCAGTGGCCGCTCATCCGGCCCGTCCATCACCGTCGTGCCCGAAATCTTCGCCGTCTCAATCAGGCGGAACCACCGCCCCCAACCGGGCGCATCATCCGCACCGCTCGGCTTGGGCGCATAGCTCTCCAGCGCGCGCGTTACCGGATGCCGACGCCCCAGCTCGCTTATGCGCGGCAGGTAGCCCTCTTCGATCACTTGCCCTGTGGGTTCCATCGGCAGGATCTGGCGCAGCGGCGTCCGGTACAGGCTCTCCACCTCCGCATAAGCCGGACCAGAGGCCACAAGCACAGCGCCGCCGTCCTCGACATAGCGCACCACGTTTTCCAGATAGAGCGCAGGCAGAATACCGCGCCGCCGGTAGCGGTCAAAGATGATCAGGTCGAACTCGTCGATCTTCTCCATGAACAGCTCGCGCGTCGGAAACGCGATCAGGCTCAGCTCATAAACCGGCACCCCGTCCTGCTTGTCGGGCGGGCGCAGGATGGTGAAATGCACAAGATCAACGCTCGTATCCGCCTTCAGCAGATTGCGCCATGTGCGCTCGCCCGCATGGGGCTCGCCCGAGATCAGCAGCACCCGCAGGCGATCCCGCACGCCATTGATCGAGATCAGCGCCTCATTGTTGCGCTCGGTCAGCTCGCCCTCTTCTGCGCGAAGCGTCAGCTGAAACACATTCTCGCCGCCGGTTTCCAACTCAATCGGTATCTCAATCGAGCGCCCCACCGGCACCGTGAAGGGTCGCGGTGCTGCACCCTGCACTGCGATTTCCAAAATCGCATTCTCCGGCAGGCGCGCAGGCGCAGCGCCCAACGTCTCAATCTTGATCTTGAGCGTCACTTCCTCGCCCACAATCGCAAAGCTCGGCGCGGTTTCAATCACCAACCGCCGATCCCATTCCGCAGCGCGACCCGTCAGCAAAACATGCACTGGCGCGGGAAAACTCTCCATCGCCGCCATGTCATCGACCTGACCATCCGTCACCAAAATGGCGCCCGCAATCCGCTCCGGCGAATGCTCGGCAGCGGCACGCGCCAAAGCGCCCATCATCGCCGTGCCAAGATCATCCTCGCTGTCGCTCACGCGCACAGTGACCACGTCCAAGCCGTCACTCGCAAAGGCCTCCAACGCCGCCGCGAGCTTCGGTTCCACATCCACCAACTGATCCGGGCGCACATCAATCCCTTGCGAGGCACTTTCATCAATCACCACAAACGCCACATCGCGCAGCGGGTCCCGATCTTCCTCGCGCAGGCTTGGCCCCGCCAGTGCCGCGAGCAACGCCAGCGACGCAAGCCCCCGTAACCACCAGCCCGGCAACCCACGCCAAAGCGCAAGCGCCACAAGCGCAAGTGACAGCGCCGCAAGTGCGGCCAAAAACGGCCAAGGCATCAATGGATCAAAGGAAATCTGGCCCATATCTACTGCCCCAACCGATCTAGCAGCGCCGGCACATGCACCTGATCCGATTTATAATTGCCAGTCATAACATGCATCACCAGATTGACGCCAAAGCGCATCGCAATCTCGCGCTGCCGCTCACCAGCAACCCCGCGCCCTACTGGGAACACTGGTCGCCCGCGCGGGTCCGTCGCCCAGGCCGAGGCCCAGTCGTTCGCGCCCACAATCACCGGCGTCACACCGTCATTAAGATTGCGAAACGGCATGCCCTCGACCTCTTCGGCATTGGGTGCTGCCTCAACCCAGATCGCTCCATTCGCCCAGCGCCCCGGAAAAGCGTTGAGCAAATAAAACGTCCGCGTCAGCACATGATCCTCAGGGATTTGCTCCAGCGGCGGCACATCCAGTTTCGCTGCCAGCCGCTGCAACATCCGCCCATTGGGCGTGCCAGTCGAGCCACCCGCCGAGATATGCGCATCCTGCGTATCAAACAGGATCATCCCGCCCGAGCGCAGATAGGTGTTCAGCTTGGCATAAGCCGCATCGGAGGGCAGCGACTGCCCCTCTGTAACGGGCCAGTAGATGAACGGGTAAAACGCCAGCTCATCCGTCTCCAAATCAATCGCCACCGGATCAACCGGCTCAATCGCCGTGCGCCGCGTCAGCGCTTGCGACAGCCCAAACAGCCCCGCTTCCGACACCGTGTCAACGCGGCTAGACCCAGTCGTCACATAAGCCAACACGGTATCATTCGTCGCCAGCAACGCCTCCGCATCGCTTTGAGCCTGCGCCTGACCGCCAACCAGCGAAAGCGCGAGCAGCGCCGCCGCAGCCTTGGCAACACGCGGCCCACTCAGCCGCCCGCCAATCCAAAGCGTGCCCAAAATATCCGCCGCCAAGAGCAAGAGCGCGACCATCAGCAACCAAGGCTTCACCGGCGCCTCCGCTTGCTCAACCATCGCCGCACGCGCTACATCACCGCCATATTCCGCCATAATCAACTCTGCCTCCGGGCCAAGCACATTCACCGCAACCGCCTGTTCATCCGCTGAATATAAGCCCGGCGGCAGCGTTGCCGAAATCACCGGCTCAACCATATCTTCCCCCGCAATGCCCGCAATTGGCCCCGGATCAACCAGCGTGCCAAATCCATTCAGCACCCGCTCTGCCGTCCAAGTCCGCCCCTCGCGCTCCGCGGCGCTGCCACTGTCCACACGCGCCGAAATCGCCAGCCGCTCGAGCATCTGCACAAACAGCCCCGATAGCGGCAAGCTCGACCATTCCGCATTTGCCGTCACATGAAACAAGACCACGCGCCCATCGCCCTGCCTGCGCCCCGTGACCAGCGGCGTGCCGTCCTCGAGTGCGGCCATCACCCGATCCGGCAGGTCCGGGTCGGGCTGCGCCACCACTTGGCTCGACACATCCACTTCACTGGGCAAAGCCAGCCCAAAAAACGGACTGCCCTCGGGGAAAACCCGCAGCTTTTTGGGCGCACCCCATGACATCGCCCCGCCAATATTGCGCCCACCAGCCCGCAGGCGCACCGGCAAAAACGGATCATCATCAAGCTGACCCGCCCCACTTGAGGCGAGCCTCGGCCCAGCAAACCGCACCAGCAACCCGCCTTTTTCCAGCCACGCCAGCAGCTCTTCAGCCTCCGCATCCGCGATCTTGCCAACATCCGCCATCACCAGCACATCTGGCTGCGCGGCAAGCGCCTCCAGCATCGAGCCTTGGATCAGCTCAGCCGAGGGGATCAGCGCCTTTTCCAGATAGTGCAACGGCTGCAAGAAATCCTGCTCCTCGCCGTCCTGACCACCGGAAATCAGCGCCACGCGCCGCCGCCGCAATGTGTCGTCCGCCAGCGTCACCGCACCCGCCGAAAGCGCCTGTGGCAACGTGATCCGGCTCACCCGGTTGCGCAATTCCAGCGGCATCTCGATGCGCATCTCCGCCACCATCTCACCATCCGCAAAAACACCCTCCGCCGTGCCCAGCACCCGCTCAACACCCGTCGGATCAGGCCCAACAGCATTCAGCGCAATCGTCTGCTCCGGCCCCGCAAAACTGCGCAAAACCTCAACCACCAGCGTGCCATC
>CAZQMR010000270.1:0-4923 GCA_964594465.1 uncultured Rhodobacterales bacterium | reverse complement strand
CGCGGCCATAGCCGCCGGTGGCGAGCACGACCATTTTGGCGTTGAAGCGGTGGATGGTGCCGTCATCGAGTTTCCAGGCAATGATGCCCTGACAGCGGCCGTCTTCGGTCATGATCAGGTCAGTTGCGAAGTACTCGATATAGAACTCGGCTTTTTGCTTGAGCGACTGGCCGTAAAGCGTGTGGAGGATGGCGTGGCCGGTGCGGTCTGCGGCGGCACAGGTGCGCTGCACGGGGGGGCCTTCGCCAAATTCAGTGGTGTGGCCGCCAAAGGGGCGCTGGTAGATGTTGCCTTCTTCGGTGCGTGAAAACGGCACGCCGTAGTGATCAAGCTCGTAGACGGCTTTGGGGGCTTCACGCGCGAGGTATTCCATCGCGTCGGTGTCGCCAAGCCAGTCGGAGCCTTTTACGGTGTCATACATGTGCCACTGCCAGTGGTCTGGGCCCATGTTAGACAAGGACGCGGCGATGCCGCCTTGGGCTGCCACGGTGTGGGAACGGGTGGGGAAGACTTTGGTGACGCAGGCGGTTTTGAGCCCTTGCTCGGCCATGCCAAGAGTTGCGCGCAGGCCAGAGCCGCCAGCACCTACAACAACGACATCGTAGTGGTGATCTACATACTCATAATCGCTCATGGGGTCAGGCTCCGGTAAAGGCTAGTTTGGCGATGGCGAAAACGCCAGCAAAGGCAAGCGCCCAGCAACCAAGTGTGTTGGCAAGCAACAGAGCGGTGCGGGCGGCTTTGCCATGAACGTAGTCTTCGATCACAGTTTGCAAGCCCTGCATCATGTGCATGAAGCCGACGAAGACGAAAAGGATCGCTATGATGGCATTGAAGGGCGAAGAATAGGTGGCCACGACTTCCTCGTAGGGGGCGCCGAGCGAGCGGGCGAAGGGGAAGACGAAGAGGAAGGTGAGTGGGATCAGCGCGATAGAGGTGATGCGCTGGGACCACCAGTGGTGGGTGCCATCTTTTGCGGAGCCGAGACCTGCGACGCGGCCAAGATCGGTTTTGAAACTCATGATTTGGCTCCTTTAAGCGACGACGAGGGTGATGATGCTGAGCACAGCCGTGGCCCCGATGACGATTTTGCCGCCAAGCTCGGCCTGCTCCATCTCAAGCCCGCGCCCGGTGTCCCAGACGAGGTGACGGATGCCGTTGCAGGCGTGATACCAAAGCGCGATGACGGAGAAGAAGAGGATGAAGTCGCCCAAGAAGCTGGTGATCCAACCATCTGATGCGGCAAAGCTTTCCGCACCGCCAGCGGCGCCCATGAACCAGCACACGATCATGCAGGCCGCCACTAATAGGCCGCAGCCGGTGATGCGGTGTACGATGGAAAGCATCGAGGTCATCTGCGGGCGGTAGATTTCGAGGTGGGGGGATAGGGGGCGGTTGCCTCGGTTCACATCAGCCATGACGGCACTCCTCTCTCGCTAGCGCTTGGTGGGCGCGTCCCTGTTTAGGGCAGCCTATACATACTTCGGTGTACCTAGCGCATGTTTCTCGGGCTGCCCAGATGCTTTACGTCGCAGTGCACAAGAAAAGTGAATAAAGTGTATTCAACATGCGGTGAAGTTATGGCTTTGGTGATGTCTTGTGACCGATTTTTGATCGATTTTGGGAAATTGGCCCGGGTTGCGGTTGGCACAATCAGCTTGGGATCGGGTATTTGCTTGGCTTGATTAGTTCGTGGGGGCGAGGGTGATCAAATGGTCGGCGAGTTCGGTGCACATGATGATTTCTTGGGTGCTAAGATCGTAAAAGGCGTTGGCTTCATCGCAGGGTTCGATGGTGATTTTGAGGGGGCTTGGGAAGGCGAAATCTTGATTGAGGGCGTCGATTTCGATTTGGATGACGTTTTCAGTGAAGATGGTGGCGTCGCTGTCGCCTGAGACGGTCGCATCGAGGATTGTGTTGCCGGGCGCGTTTTGAGCCAGTTGATCGAAGATCGGCTCCCAACTGTCGGCGGCCAGTTCGTATTCTTCTTCGCAGGTTTCTGCGCGTTCTTCGGGCAGGTCGAGGTCAACGGCGAGGTGGTCGCGTTCATCTGGGTTGGCGCCATAAAACAGGCACACAAGGTTGTAGTAGCGCTGAAGGTCTGGTCCGTGGGTATCCCACCATGCGGGTTCGTCGACCTGTGCGGCTTCGCCCAAGAAACCGAAGGCGGTGTCATAGACGAGGGCTTGGGCGGCGTCTTCTTCGTAGAAATTGTGGAGCATGAGGACGGAGGCGACATCGGCGGCGTCCTCTTCTTGGCCGAAGACTGGCAGTTGCAGGATGTCGATCAGGGCGTGGCCGAGTTCGTGGTAGAAGATGGAGAGGAGGTTGGCCTCGACGAAGTCTTGGGTCGCTTGGGGTGTTGTGTCGAGGTTGAAGGTTGATTGCGCCGGAGCGGGCGTGCTGAGGGCGAGGAGTAGGGCGAGGAAGCTAGAGCGTTTTAACATGGCTCATAATGGCAAGATGCGGCTTTGGGGTGCAAGAGGGAAGAAACCCCGCGCAGGGACAGCGCGGAGTTTCTCAGGGGAGCGCCGGTAGTTGACGCGATTGGGCTTAAAGAGTTGAGGCTTTAGTGTGTTTCGGGGGAAATTTGGATCACATATACCCTGCCGCGCTCCGCGCTCTCGGGACATCTGCGATGTGCGACTTTTGAGGTATTCCCCGAAACTCTTTAGTGCCCAAGGGGGAGCAATGCGTAGGGGGCTTTGTAATTCTTCTTTGCGTCAGTGAAATTTGCGGCGTCTTCGTAATTTTTGCGCGTACCTTCGCCGAGTTCGGCTGCGGTTTTGGTCTCGTGGGTGGAAATATTGTCGTTTTCGATGAGCATTTTGGCTTTGTAGGCTTCTGAGCCCTTTTTGGAGCCGTCGCCGCTCATGACGGTGCTGACGGCGGCCAAGTACCAGCCTTTTTTGTTGATCCACTGGGCGGCGTGGCCGAGTTCGTGGGCAAGGGCGATCGCCGGACTTTGGAATGTGGCCGCCCCTTCTTTGCCATGGGCGGTGATTTTGCCGGTTGGATCCCAGACCACGAGGCCGCCTTTGTAGCCGTGGGCTTTTGCGACCTCGGCGTGGACGAACATCGGGAAGCAGTTTTTTTGGACGAGGATTTCGATGTCGGCTTCAGCGGACTCTAAGGCTGAGATGATGCCTTTGGCGGTGGTGGAGCCTTGGAGGTATTTGAGGGCTTGGTCGTAATAGTCTGAGGCTTTTGCGTCTGGGGCGCCGCATGCGCCATCTGTTGTTGCGAGGGAAAGTGACATGTGACGTGCTCCTGTTGTGTGATGCGTTGGGTTTGGTTTAACGGATCACAGGAGCGGGTTGGGATTGTCGTATGAGATGCGACAGGCGCGGCTGGCAGACGCCCCGTGTTTGCCGCTGGCGCGGCGCACCGGCCCGCCCGCCAGCCATCGCCTGCTATTTGCAGGTGGGATCGTTGATACAGTGTATGACGTCTTGTTTTAGGCGTTCGGGGAGGGTTGGATTGCCATCGCAGACCACTCCAAAGACCCTGTAGCTGACGCTATCAGGCCTTAATTTCTGCATTTTTGTAATGACTGGCTTGTTCAATTCAGGAACGCGTTGGAAATATCGATCTTCAAGGTTGTAGATTGTCATTATCGTTTTGGAGGTTTCAAAGGGGACAAATTTTTCACCCTCAAGGCGTTCCCCTGTGAATATTATTTCGTTGAAATACTCGTAGGCGACGTTTCCGCGAATTTCGGTTCCCCAATTTTTTCGGTCGCTTGTAAAGTCTAAGTGCTCGTCGAACTCACGTTCATGAGCGAATGGCAGGTTTGTCTTTTTGGAGAAAATGCCGTGAACAACAAATTCGTCGGGTGATTTTGGACGTACTGCTCGTGCTATTCGCTTTACTGTTGCTTGATCGTTCAATTCGGGGCTTCCGAGGTCTAATTTAAGAAGATCGCAACCACCCGCGTAGGCCGCACTTGTTGCACAGAATATGGCTGCGAATGCAAGAAATCTGATCATGTTCTCTCCTATTTTGGCATCAGCACCCAGAGGTCGAGATCGAGCAGGATGCTTGGGAGGTATTTGCCGTCTTCGCCTTTGAGTGCGAAATCCACAGCGCCTTTGGTGGCGACGAGGCGGATGCGCAGGGCGCCGATGCTGGGCTCGGGTGTGTCGGCTTTGTCGAGGACTTCGGACCAGGCGCGCACTGTGTCGCCCGCGAAGCAGGGGTTGGCGTGGGCGCCGGCGTTGATGGCGGCGATCATTTGGGCGTTGGCCATGCCGTTGAAGCTCAAAGCGCGGGCCATGGAGATGACGTGGCCGCCATAGATCAGGCGTTTGCCGTCTTCGCGGTTGGTGGCGTCGAAATGGACTTTGGCGGTGTTTTGCCAGAGGCGGGTGGCGAGCATGTGCTCGGCTTCCTCGATGGTGACGCCGTCCATATGGTCGATTTGCTCGCCGATCTGATAGTCGCTCCAGCGGTGTTTTTCGCCTGCCAGTGTGGTGTCGTATTCTGCGAAGGTGAGGCCTTCGGGGAGGGTGAGGGCTTCGGGCGGGACGGTGGCGGCGAGGTCGGGGATGTGGGTTTCGGGCGCGGGGGCGTCGATGTCGCGTTTGCGCACCATGACCCAGCGGCAATATTCCAGCACGGGCTCGCCCATTTGATTTTTGCCGGTAGTGCGGACCCAGACGACGCCGGATTTGCCGTTGGAGTTTTGTTTGAGGCCGATGACCTCGGAGGACGAGGTCAGGGTGTCGCCGGGATAGACGGGTTGGAGGAAGCGGCCCTCTGCGTAGCCGAGATTGGCCACGGCGTTCAGCGACACGTCGGGTACGGTTTTGCCAAAGACGGTGTGGAAGGTGATCAGGTCGTCAAAGGGGCTCGCGGGCAGGCCGCAGTCTTGGGCGAACATGTCTGAGGAGGCCAGTGCGTGGCGGGCGGGGTAGAGCGCGT
>CAZQMR010000269.1:0-5000 GCA_964594465.1 uncultured Rhodobacterales bacterium | reverse complement strand
GCGTCAACCTGACCGGTCATCAGCGCATTCATCCGTGCAGATGCGTCGTTGATCGCAATCATCTCAACGCTGTCAAAGAAACACGCGCTGTCGCCTTTGTAGTGATCCGCAACTTTGGACACCACGAGGCGCACGCCCGGATCAAAGCTATCAACCTTGTAGCCGCCCGTACCGATACCTTTGGCGATCGCTTCTTCGATCTGACCCGCAGGGAACATCAGGATGTGGTAGTCTGACATCAGGAACGGGAAGTCGGCGTTGCCAGCGGCAAGCGTCATCTGAACCGTGTGACCGTCAAGCGCCTTCATATCCGTGATCGCAGAAACAATCGGCTTGGCCGCAGATTTCGCGCCCTCAGCTGTGTGCATCTGCAAGGACGCAATCACATCATCCGCACCAAAGGCTTTGCCGTTGTGGAAGGTGACGCCTGTGCGCAGCTTGAAAGTCCAGGTCTTGGCATCCGCAGACGCTTCCCAGCTTTCCGCCAGCTCGCCCTTGAGCGTGCCGTCAGCACCAACTTCTGTCAGACAATCAAAAACCGTGCCGTGACCGGCCATGATCATGAAGCTGTCAGAATGTGTACGGCCGTCCCAGCTGTCAGAGGTGTTTGCGCCAGCAATACCCATGCGCAGCGTGCCGCCCATTTTTGGTGCAGCATTTGCCGCAACGCCGGATGCAGCCACGAGGCCAGCAGCAGCGCCTGCCTTCAGCGCCGTACGGCGATCGAGTTGAAATGACATAGAGTTCTCCCTGTTGAGTGTCATTTGAGTGATTTTCGAAGAATTGGAAGGGAGCAAAGAGCAATTGCATTGACCAATCGGGTCAAAGCGGTGCCTGCGTCCAAAGGTGGAGTTATGCTTCCCATCACTGGTGACTTTAACCTGCCAAAGGCAGGAGTCCAAACACGAATTTGAATAAGTCCAACGCTGATGCGGATTTTTGAAAAGTGGCCTTAACAGCCTGTGCCACTTGCCCCTGCTTAAACGAGCAGCAGGGGCAAGTGTTTGTTTATTTGTCGAGCTTGGCGCGTTCAGCCCGAAGCGCAAGCCACAAGCAATAGCACATCACCAGCACGACCAGCGTGAACGGAATGCCCGTTGAGATCGCCGCACCCTGAAGCGCTGCTAATCCGCCGCCCAAGAGCAATGCGATGGCGACCAGACCTTCAAGCGTACACCAGAACACGCGCTGAATAACTGGCGCGTCCATTTTGCCGCCTGCCGTAATGGTATCAATCACCAGCGACCCGCTGTCGGACGATGTGACAAAGAAGATCACAATCAGCAGCAGCGAGATCGGTGCGATGATGCCATAAAGCGGCAGCTCCTTAAGGAAGCCAAAGAGAGCGCCCTCTGGCTTGTAGCTATCGACCACAGTCGCAGTGACACCCTGTGCGCCACCTTCGTTGATCATGTCGATTGCTGCACCACCAAAGGTAGACATCCAAAGCGCGCAGACCAATGTGGGCGCGATCAATGCGCAGAGGATGAACTCACGCACAGTGCGGCCCTTGGAAATGCGGGCAATGAACATGCCCACAAACGGTGACCACGCGATCCACCACGCCCAGTAGAACGTCGTCCAGCCGTGGAAGAAGCTGGTGTCTTCACGCCCAAACGGGTTCGAAAGTGCCGGCAGATAAGCCACATAATCAACCATCACGCTGACATAGCGCGTGGCCGCAGTGGTAACCCCTGTGACCAGAATGACGAAGATGAACAGTGCCACCGCCATGATCATGTTGATCTCTGACAAGAGTTTCACACCCTTATCCATACCAGCCACAACCGAGCACAGCGCGATCAAGGTGATCCCGATGATCAGCATCACAACGACCGTGTTGGTCGGCTCAATCCCGGCGACCTCTTGCAGACCGGCCGCAACTTGCCTTGCGCCCAGACCAAGCGATGTGGTCAGGCCAAAGAGCGTTGCGAAGACGGCGAGAATGTCGATGGAATGTCCCCACCAGCCCCAAATGCGCTCGCCCAGGATCGGGTAAAACGCCGAGCGCAGGGTGAGTGGCAAGCCAAGATTGTAGCAGAAAATCGCAAGGGCGAGGCCAACGCAGGCGTAAACCGCCCAAGCCTCAAGGCCCCAGTGATGGATCGTGCCCACAACACCGATATACTCATTGCCGGGCACAGACGTATCAACGCCAAGTGGCCGTGCCCCACCGCTTTCAGCAAAGTTGTAATAAACAGGTTCCAGCACGCCAAAGAACAGCAAACCAATGCCAATGCCAGCCGCGAACATCATCGCAATCCAGCCTGCATAGGAATAATCAGGCGTGGCGTCCTTTCCGCCAATCCTGACCGCGCCAACGGGCAGCACAATCAAGGCAAGACAGAACAGTGTGATTGCGTTGACCGACAGCACAAGAAACGAGTCAAACGTGCTCGTCAGCCATGGTCTGAGCCAGCCAAAAAACTCCGCTGAGGCTTCTTGGTTGGCCAACGAGACCAAAACAAAGCCGAAAATCAGAACGCTCGATATAAGAAAAACCGGGTTGTGGATGTCCAACCCCATAGGCCTGATATTGTCTTGGCCCATCTTGTAGTCCGTGGTGAATTCCATCCCCTCATCTACCGCGTCTGGCGGCATGTCGGATGTCGACATAGCACGTATCCTCCCATTTTTTTGAATTATTTTGGTACGTGCGATGCAGCGTCGCGCAACCCTAAGGAGGTGTCAAAACATATCTGTAAACAAATGATTAATGCCCCGTTTATATTGATTCAAAAGCAAAAAATGGGACGAAGAGACCCATTACCCTTACGTGTGGGTGAGCTTCCGACTAAAACGTTTATCAATCACCGGTAGCTTCAGCGGCCTGCGCATTTGGCAAATGTAAGTCCCGACCATCCAAGATCACCCATCCGTTCGCAGGCACGTAAACAGACACATATCAAACCGGCGACCGCCTTTGACAAACTTCTGGCGCTGCGTGCCCTCGTGCTCAAAACCACATTTCTCCAGCACATGACCTGAGGCCGGGTTGTCCGCCAGCGTCCAAGCTTCAAGCCGCACCATCCCCAACTCCTCTAAGCAATGCGCCGCCACCACCGCCAGCGCCTCGCTCATCAACCCCTGCCCCCAATGCGCCTGCCCCAGTTCATAGCCGATCGATGCAATCTGCGTCTTCTTGTCGATCTTGTTGAGCCTTATGCAGCCGATCAGCACGTCAGCGTGCCGGATCATCCACGCCTTAGAGCGCCCCCGCGCTTCAAGCCCCACCAACCGATCCACAAAAGCGCGGGCTTTCTTCTCAGACACGCCGCTTGGCATATCGCTGAATTGCGATGTCTCAGGTGCTGCCAATATCGGCCAATACCCCCGCCAGTCTTCGGCCGCTACGGGCGTCAGACGCAGGCGTTGCGTTGAAAGTTCCATGTCGGTCCCCACATGTTTGGCACGCCGAAATCATAGGCACCTTGCCATCAAAACCAAAACATGAAACCTCATGACTGTTATGCGTACCCTCCTGTTCCTCCTTTTGATGACCAGCCCAGCGGCCGCTGATTGCGTGATTCTGCTGCACGGCCTCGCGCGGGGTCCACTGTCTATGGCGCGCATAGAGGTCACGCTTGATGACACCTACACAGTCATCAATAAGGACTACCCCTCCACCGAACTGACAGTTCAACAACTTGCGGCTCAGGCAATTCCTCCCGCCATCGCGCAATGCCCTGACACCGGCAAAATTCACTTCGTCACCCACTCGATGGGTGGCATCCTATTGCGCCAGTTTCTCGCCACGACGCCACCCAAGCGCTTGGGGCGCAGCGTCATGATCGCGCCACCCAATAAGGGCTCCGAGCTGGTGGATCAGCTCGCGGATATCTCCGTGTTTGGGTGGATCAACGGGCCGGCTGGCACACAGCTTTGCACCGCGCCCACCTGCCTGCCCAACACCCTTGGCCCCGCGACCTTCCCGCTTGGGGTCATCGCCGGGAACCAGTCCGTTAACCCGATTTATTCGGCGATGATTGACGGCACGGATGACGGCAAAGTCTCTGTCCAAAGCACCCGGCTTGAGGGCATGACCGACCACATCATCCTCGACAAAACCCACACCTTCATCACCTTTTCTGCCGAAACCATTTCCCAAATCGCCACCTTCCTTGAAACTGGAAAGTTCGCCCGCGAATGATCCGCGTCCTGCTGCTTCTCCTGACCCTAGCGCCTACCGCCCGCGCCGATTGCGTGGTCCTGCTGCACGGTTTGCAGGCCAGCCCCCGCATCATGGCCCCAATGGCGCAGCAGCTTGCAGAGGCCGGGTTCATCACCTTCAACGGCGGCTACCCCTCGACTGAAGCCCCCATCGAAACGCTCGCCAATTACATAATGCCCAAGGCGCTCAACCACTGCCCCAAGCGCGGCAAAATCCATGTGGTCGCGCATTCCATGGGCGGTTTGTTGCTGCGCGCGTGGCAAGATCAGAGCGCGCGCATAGGGCGCGTTGTACTGATCGGAACGCCCAATAAGGGTAGCGAAATTGTTGATGTCTTCGGCAATTTGCCGTTTTATCGCAGCCTCAACGGGCGTGCGGCGCAAGAAATGACTACGCGCAAAACCGGTCTGCCAAAGCGCCTTGCGCCACCCAAGGGCGAGGTTGGCATCATCCTTGGCACACGCTCACGCAGTTGGCTGTTTTCTGCGCTGATCCCTGGCCCTGATGATGGGCGCGTCTCGGTTCGCTCGGCACAAACTCCGGTCGCCAAAGACACCATCGCGCTGGCCATCGACCACAACAGATTGCCGCTGCATCCTGTGGTCATCGCACAGGTCACAGAATTTCTGAAACATGGCCTCTTCAAAAAGTAATTGGCCAGTCAGCACGCAAGCCGCTACGCCTGCTCCATGCGCCTGATCTTAATCACCCTCCTTGCCCTTATCGCCTTTGCTGCCAATTCCGTGCTGACCCGCGCGGCCCTTGCGCTGAATGAGATCGGCCCCTCAAGCTTCATGGCAATCCGCCTTGCCGCCGGAGCCGTCATGCT
>CAZQMR010000268.1:0-5021 GCA_964594465.1 uncultured Rhodobacterales bacterium | reverse complement strand
GCAGGCTTGCCAGTTTCATAGCTCGTATAAATGATCTCGCGCCCATCAGGCGAAAAGCGCGGGGCGAGCACAATCGCCTCATCCCCGGTCAATTGGCGAATGCCCGCACCATCCTGATCCATGATGCTGATTTGCTTCTTGCGCGAGGCTTTGCCGCCACTCTCGCTCACAAACACCACACGGCTGTCAAAGTAGGGATCTTCGCCAGTGAGCCGCGCATAAACCGTATCCGCTATCTTATGCCCCATGCGCCGATACTGGGCAGGTGTTCCCGCAAATTGCAGCCCATCTCCCACAGCGCTTTGTGCAAACACATCAAACAGGCGGAACTGAACCTGCACACGCCCATCGCCAAGCATCTCAGCCGCGCCGACAATCAACGCCTGCGCATTGATCCCCGTCCAATCTGCGTATTGCGGTGGCGTGTTAAAATCGATGCCCGTGGAGATATGCGCCTCACGCGGGATCTCGCGAAACAGGCCCGAGCGCTGGAGATCCGCTGTGATCACGCCAAGAATATCCCGCGCCACCCCGTCCGCACCGGGCTCTGTATCAAAAGCGGGTGCTGCAAAAGTAATCGGCTCGATCTTGCCGCCGGTCACGTCAATATCAAAGACCCGCTGGCCTGCGGATTGCGCAAAAGCCGCGCCGCTAAGCGCAAGGCTTGCGGCCAAAACTGCCGAAAATAGTCTCATCGGGATCATCCCTTTCTCAATTCAACGTCACACCGCCCTGGGCGGGGTTAAAACGGATGCGCAGCCAATCGCCATCGCGGAATTTATCTGTGGGCAGGTTATAGGGCTGGCCTTGCAGGATCGCGCGTCGCGCCGCCTGAAACGCCACTTTAAAGTCACCGCTGGGCGCTTTTGGCTCAACCGGCTTCACTTTGGAGATCACTTTTCCCGCCTGCGTCAGCTGCACCTCAACAATCACCACCAGCGTCTCCCAATTGGGCCGCCCCTCAAAGCTCGCGATGTTCCACTTCTTCTCGATCTGGCCAGAAATCGAAAACTTCTCGCTGCGGCTCATATCACTGCCCAAGACATAGCGGCTTGGAACTTGTGCGGGGCGTTCTGGCTGGGCTTTTGGTTTCGCGGCGGGTTTGGCTGCTGGCTTCACCTCAGGTTTCACCTTTGCCTCTGCAGTCTTAACCGGCTGATCCTGCTGCGCTTTCAAGCGCTTAGGCCGCCCCTTGGGACGGGCCGCAACCTTTGGCGTCGTCGCCCGCTCCGCCTCTTTTTCAAGCGTAATCTCAGGTGCCGCCTCTTTGGGCGCTGCATCTTCCGCCTTCTCAGCTGGCTCAACAGTTTCCTCAACAGGCGCTGTCTTTTCCTCAACAACCTCAGCCGTCTCAACTGGCTTTGGTGGTTTGGGCGCTGGTGCCGTATCAATGCGCGGCGCTTCCACAACAGGCGTCGTGCGCGTCAATTCGGCCTGCGGGCGCGGGGCCGGAACAGCCTCGCCACTCTCCGCACCGGGGCGCGCAATCTCAGACCCCGGTGCCTCCGGCTGATCTACTTCTGCCGTTTCAAGCGACACCGCAGGCGCCGCAGACACGTCTTCAACCGGCTCCGCCTTTTCAACCTCACGCGGGATTTCTGGCGCGGCCTCCTCAGCTGGCAGTTCCGGTGCCACCTCAACAGCAGGCGGAGTCAGCTCGGCGACCTCAGTCTCGCTAGGCTCTGGCGCACCACTAACTGCGGCATCAAACTCAGCCTCAGAAATCACCGACACGTCGGCCACTTTAATCACATCACTCTCACGAGGGCTCAAAAACCAACCACCCAACACCGCCCACAGAATGAGCGCCGCGTGAGCCGTTAGCGATATGGTGAGCCCGGTGCGCATTTATCCGCCAAGCTTGGGGCCGCCGGTTTCCGTCACCAGCGAGATTTGGCTAAACCCACCGGCAGAAAGCGCGCCCATCACTTCCATCACGCGGGTGTAGGAATTCGCCCCATCCGCGCGCAAAAATATCCGCTTGTCTTGGCGCTCCGCCGCAATGGCTTGCAGCTTGGGCACGAGCGTTTCGAGCGTGGTTTCCGTCTTTTGGATCATCACCGAGCCTTGTGCTGTCAGCGCAACTGTCAGTGGCGCCTCGTCCGGTGTGGGCAAGGGTTTCGCAGCAGTTTCAGGCAGTTGCACCGGAACGCCAACCGTGAGCAGCGGCGCTGCGACCATGAAAATCACCAGCAGCACCAGCATCACATCCACGAAGGGCGTGACATTGATCTCTGCCATCGGCTTGGCCTTAGCACGCCCGCGACGCCCCCCACCCCGCGCTGATTTGCTTTGAACTCCTGCCCCCATGATCAGGCCGCCTTGCGCTCAAGCTGGCGCGACAGGATCATCGAAAACTCATCCGCAAAGCTCTCCTGATGCGCCATGATCTTTTCGCTATCTGCTGAGAGCTTATTATAGAAAATCACCGCCGGGATCGCCGCTAAAAGGCCAAGCGCGGTCGCCACAAGCGCCTCCGCAATGCCCGGTGCAACCACTGCAAGATTGGTACTTTGCTGTGTCGCGATCTCTTCAAAGGCATTTTTGATGCCCCAAACCGTGCCAAACAGCCCCACAAATGGCGAAATAGCACCTACCGTGGCTAGAAACGTCAAACCTGCATTGAGCTGATCACTCTCGCGCCCAATCGCCACGTTCATCGCGCGATCTATTCGCGCCTGCGCTCCCGCAATCAACTCACCATCCGCGTGATGCGAGCGTCGCCACTCGCCCATGCCAGCGGCAAAAATCTTCTCTGTCGCGCCTTTGGGTCGTTGCCCGACACGATCATAAATCTCATCCAAAGGTTGGCCCGACCAAAACGCATCCTCAAAGGTCTTCCCTTGGCGGCGTGCGCCGCGATAGTTGATCATGCGTTGAATGATGATGGCCCAGGACCAGACCGACGCCAGCACAAGCACAATCATCACCAGTTTGACGACCAGAGTTGCGCGGAAAAACAAGGCGAGAAGTGAAAAATCCACCTCACCCGCCAAAGCCAGTGTTTCGCTTTCCATATACCTGCTCTTTGCTCGAATACCGCTCTTTTGGCGGCCATTGCGATGCTTATACCGCAATTTCAGGTGCATTCACTTAAAATAAGCGTCAAAAGCCGATGAACTAGGGGTTCTGCATCAATTCCGTGAGGGATGCGCGGGTTTCAGCCGGAAATCGAACGGGCTTGCTGTCTGAAGAGATGCAGGCAAGTGTCACGAATGCCTCAAAAATCTTGTCATCGCCTCTAGTGATCGACTGTTTGAGCCGAGTTGAGGCACCTTTCAGCTCTGTAACGTAAGTTGAAACGCAAAGGCGGTCTGCGTAGCGTGCAGGCGTGATGTAATCGGCCTCAACACGGCGCACAGCAAAGAAGAACCCTGCCGCTTTCATCGCCAATTGATCAACGCCAGCGCCCTCAATTGCCTCGGATCGCGCGCGTTCAATGAACTTCAGATAATTGGCGTAATAAACAATCCCGGCCATATCGGTGTCTTCGTAATAGACGCGGAAATCATAGCGGTGCATGGGTTATTGGCTCTCAAACAGATCGCTTTGATCGGGCCTGCGCGGCGCATTTAGCCCGAGGTGACGCCAAGCTTTTTCCGCCAGCATGCGCCCACGCGGGGTGCGTTGGATTAGGCCTTGTTGCAGCAGGAACGGCTCGATCACCTCTTCGATTGCGTCACGTGCTTCGGACAGCGCGGCAGAGATCGTTTCTACCCCTACCGGCCCCCCGCCATAATTTTCTGCGAGCAATTTCAGATACCTACGATCCGCACCATCAAGGCCGAGATCGTCGACCCCAAGGCGTGTCAGCGCGTTGTCAGCGATATGGGCCGTGACCTTGCCATCCCCCTCAACAATCGCGAAATCTACGACCCGGCGCAGCAACCGCCCGGCAATACGCGGCGTACCACGAGCGCGGCGCGCGATTTCGAGGGCACCTTCGGGGGTTGCGTCCGCACTTAATAAGCGTGCGTTTCTCGTAACGATTTCAACAAGTTCGTCGGTTTCATAAAACTCCAGCCGGGTTGGAATGCCGAAGCGATCCCTGAGCGGTGTGGTCAAGAGCCCAAGCCGCGTGGTCGCGCCCACCAGCGTGAACGGTTGCAGATCAATGCGCACAGTGCGGGCCGCTGGGCCTTCGCCGATCACCAGATCAAGCTCGAAATCCTCAAGGGCGGGATAAAGCACTTCTTCTACGGCCGGGTTAAGCCGATGAATTTCATCAATAAAAAGCACATCACGGGCATCAAGATTGGTGAGAATCGCCGCCAAGTCCCCGGCCTTGGCGAGCACCGGGCCGGAGGTCATGCGGAAATTGACGCCAAGCTCGCGGGCCATGATTTGCGCGAGTGTGGTTTTGCCCAGACCGGGAGGGCCGTAAAACAGCGTGTGATCCATCGCCTGCTCGCGGCGCCGGGCACTTTCGATGAAGATTTTGAGGTTCGCTTTGGCGGCGCGTTGCCCGATGAATTCGTCCAGCACTTGGGGGCGCAGAGCGCGGTCAGCATCGCTGGGCTGGTCTTCTGGCAGGCGAATGGGATCAGGTTCAGACATGAATTATCCCTTTGGGGCCAATAGCTTAAGAGCCGCTCTGATCAAGTCAGCCGCCTCAGAATTGTCATCATTGACTTGCGCCACGGCTGATGCCGCCTCTGCTGGAGCATAGCCCAGATTGGTCAGCGCAGAGAGTGCATCAGAGGTTGCCGAGGCGTTGGCTTGTGGAGCAACCGGCGCAGGTTTGCTCGCCGGTTTGGGCGCATCACTTGGCGCTTCAATCACCACATCCGCAGGCTCCTCGCCTCCTAAGGCCATGATTTTAGGCGCTTTTTCACGCAACTCATGTGTCACGCGCTGTGCAATTTTCGGGCCCACGCCGGGAGTTGCTTTGATCGCAGAAACATCCCCAAGCGCAATCGCACGGCCAACGCCTTCGGGCCCAAGCGTGCCGAGCATGGCCATCGCGGCCTTTGCGCCCACGCCTTGAACCGTGGTCAAAAGCCGGTGCCATTCCCGTTCAA
>CAZQMR010000267.1:0-5058 GCA_964594465.1 uncultured Rhodobacterales bacterium | reverse complement strand
TGACAAGCCGCACGCCCGAGGAGTTTGGTAAGGGTGCGGCGGATGGGATTGCGGCACCGGAAAGTGCCAATAACTCCGCCTCGACAGGCGCGATGCTCCCGATGATGACGCTTGGCATACCCGGCTCGCCGACCACGGCTGTACTGCTTGCGGGCATGGTGATTTGGGGGCTGCAGCCGGGGCCGCTTTTGTTCTCCGAGCAACCAGATTTCGTGTGGCCCCTGATTGGCTCGTTCTATGTCTCCAACGTCATCGCGCTGCTGGTAAACCTCGCGTTTATCCCGGTGTTTCTGTGGATGCTGCGCATGCCGTTTACGATCCTTGCGCCGATCATTTTCGTGCTTTCGCTGATCGGGACATATGCGGCCTATCAGGATATGTTTGACGTCTGGCTAATGGTGCTTGTGGGATTTGCCGCGTTCTGGCTGCGCTTGCTGGACTATCCCGTTGCCCCTGCGGTGCTGGCGATTGTGCTGGGGCCAATTGCGGAGCCAAAACTGCGCCAGTCGTTGCTTTTCTCGGACGGCGATTTCTCAATTTTCTTCACCCGCCCGATTGCGGGGCCCATCACCGTGGTGGCGATTATCCTGATCTTCTTGCCGCTGCTGAAAGTGATCCGCGACAAGATGCGGGCGCGACGCAGTCAGGCATAAAGGTGACCCATAGCGCGTGGAACCCTGGCCTGACCTCAGACATTCCCGCGCGCTTGATGCCGCTGGCAACGCTCTATCGCCCGGAACATGCGCTTGTGAGCTACGCCGAGGCGCGCGCCGGGTCGGAATTTTGTGGGCTTGATCCCAAGCGGCTGACGGCCTTTACCTTGGAGCGGTTGATCGTACATGAGTTGATGATCCGGGTGACGGGTTCGCTGACGGTGCCCGATGGGCCGAATTATGAGGAGCTGGGGATCAATTTGCGCGGCATGGTTAGGGCGCTGAACAGCCATATCAAGCCGGAACTTGCCTCCATTCGCGCCGCGTTTGAGGCGTTTATGCAGCGTGTGGAGGATAATTTACGGGCAGCTCTGGCCCCTGCCCTTGCTGCACCTACGCCACCGGAAAAGGCCGGTTTTCTGGACAAGCTGTTCGGAAAGCCCCAAGCGGCCACGCCCGGCGATCCAGTAGAGCTTGCGCTAACGCAATGGCGCCAATGCCAGTCCGGCGACGAGCTGATAGATTCGTGCCAAATAGCGCTCACCGATATTGTTGAGGGCATCATCGCCACGCGCGGGCGGCTTGTGCCTGATGCGGATCTGATCGTTTCGTTGGCTGCACGGCTGGTGCGCAGCGATCAAGGCAGCCGCGAGGTTGGTCGCTTGATTGAGCCGCATTTTCAGGCGGGCGTTGATGCGCTTGGCTATCGCCGCTTGCCGCCTCAATCCAAGCCGGTGGTGATGAATGTGAAAGGTGCCTCGGCGGCGGGCAAATCAACGATCCGCCCCGCACAGCGCACATTGGCAGAGGAGATTGGCACGCCTTGGGAAGATTTCGCGCTGATCAGCCCGGATTATTGGCGCAAATACCTGCTGGACTATGAGAGCCTTGGCGAGGATTACAAATACGGGGCCATGCTGACCGGCCATGAACTGGAGATCATTGATCGCAAGTTGGACGCCTATATGGCCGCGCGACACGCCAATGGCAAAACGCCCCATTTGCTGATTGATCGCTTCCGGTTTGACAGCTTTGTGAGCGAGGAAGAAAGCACCCTGCTCACCCGTTTTGGCGACCGTGCTTTCATGTTTTTCATGATCACACCGCCTGCGGCAACCGTTGACCGCGCATGGTCACGCGGCCTCACGACAGGGCGTTACAAGGCTGTGGATGACCTGCTTTATCACAACATCGAAGCCTATGAGGGCATGCGGCATTTGTTTTTTTCTTGGATCGCAAGCCGAGAGCGGGAAATCCATTTCGAGTTTTTGGACAACTCAGTGGCACTGGGGGAGCGGCCCAAAACGATTGCGTATGGCACAGCGCAAAAGATGGTGATTTTGGATGTAGACAGCATGCGCAACATCGCCCGCTTTGCGCATGTGAACATCGAGGCCACCTGTCCCGAAGACGTTTTGGAAAATCCAGACGCACCCGGTTTGGAATTTTTGAAGCAATGCGTGGAGCGTATTCCCCAGGTTGTGTTTGCAGATCAGGACAGTCGTGTCATTTTGGGTGGAACGCAGGCTGGGCGCTGGGTCGCTTGGGATGATCGTTTGGCTGGGCTGGAAGCGCTAGGGCACAAGGGCGCCGCTTCAGAGCCGGGCGGCACGTTGGAGGCTGCGGCGCATCTGCTGGGCGCGTAAATTTAGCGCAGCTTAAACAGGGTAATTCGGCCCACTGTGAACAAGGAAAACATCCAATGAGGAATGGAATCATGAAAGTGATGTTAAGGCCCTTATGCGGCTGAAGAACACGCTCATCCTCACACAAACTCAAACGCGATTTCTAGATCGTCCTCGTCGCTTATGCCCACAAGCACGGGCGGCCATGAGAATTTCGGCTCATCGATCTTCAATGTTGTCAAAGACGAGCGTGATACTTGAAATCGTAGGCTGTAGTCTCAGGAACTAAGATTTTTAGCGGCGCAATCTGTTGCCTTGATCAATCTTCGCAGTTGCGGCAGGGTATGCTGCAATGCACCATTTGAAGCCGGGACCCTCGTCGATGTCTAGCAAGCTGAAAATAGCCGTTGTCGAGAAAGATCGAGAGCGCGCGCTTATGATCATCGAGGGGCTGACCGAAACCGGCGATTATGACGTCACTGTATTTGGCGATGAGACTGGCCTAAGCAAGAAACTGGCAACTCTCAATCCTGATGTCGTATTGATCGATGTGGAGAATCCCAGCCGTGACATTCTGGAAGAATTGACCATCGCGAGCCGCCCAACCGAGCGCCCGGTTGCAATGTTTGTTGACGAAACCGACGAAACCTCGGTGAAGGCGGCGATTGATGCAGGTGTCAGTGCCTATGTGGTTGATGGGTTGAACACGCGCCGCCTCAAACCGATCCTTGATGCTGCCATCGCTCGTTTTCAAATGATTGAACGGATGCGCCGCGAGTTGGATGCAACCAAAGAAGCCTTGCACGAACGAAAAATGCTAGACCGCGCCAAGGGTCTGTTGATGCAAGCCAAAGGCATAACCGAAGACGAAGCCTATGCGTTGCTGCGCAAAACCGCGATGGATAAGGGGCGCAAAATCATTGATGTGGCAACCGCGCTTGTCACCGCATCGGACCTGCTGCGATGAGCGGGCAGGTCATCAATTGCGGCTTCGTCCCGCTCGTGGATTGCGCCCCACTGGTCATCGCGCGTGAAATTGGATTTGCAGCGGAGGAAGGGCTGGATTTGGTCCTACATTGCGAACCAACTTGGTCTTCTGTGCGCGACAAGTTGATTTTTGGTCAATTCGATGCCGCACACATGCTGTCACCCGTCCCTGTTGCAAGCTCCATTGGCTTGGGCGGTATTCCCAAACGCTTGGATGTGCTCTCCGTTTTGTCCGTTAACGGCAACGTCATAGGTGTATCCCGCGCATTACATCAACGCATGAAAGACTTGGGTACACCATTGGATTTCCAATCCGCAGGCCCCATCGGCACGGGTCTGATCAACGCGCAGCGCGGGCCCTTGCGCATTGGCGTGCCCTTCCCATTCTCAATGCACGCCGAATTGCTATACCATTGGCTCGGCACCCTCGGATTAGAGGCGCCGTCCGCACTTGAGGTGCGCACAGTCCCACCGGCAAAGATGGCTGAAGCCTTGGCAGCGGGTGAGATTGATGCGTTTTGCGTTGGCGAGCCTTGGGGCAGTGTCACAGCGTCCCGTGCGGGCGGAGTTTTGATCCTTCCCTCCAAGGCCATCTGGTCTTTCTCGCCCGAAAAAGTGCTGACAGTGCGCCACGACTGGGTCGATCTCAACAAGGATCTAGCCCATGCGCTATTGCGCGCGACATGGCGGGCGGCGCAGTGGATGTCCGATCAAAATAATCTGGCATCAGCCTCTGAGATCCTCGCGCATAAAGCCTATGTAAACGTAAATTCAGAGGTCATCGAGGCCGCACTAACAGGCCATGTTGGTGTTGGTGCCAACGGCATTAGCCATCACAGCGAGCGCTTTATTGAGTTTTTTGATAGTGCGGCGACATTCCCCTGGAAAAGCCAAGCGGGCTGGATCGCCAACCGACTTGCCAGCCGCATGGGTCTTGCCCGCAAGGAGGCAATCGATATTGGCCGCGCAAGTTTTCGCACGGATGTTTACCGCCACGCGCTGTCTCCCATTGGCGTTGATTTGCCCGGCGCCTCGGAAAAAGTCGAGGGCGCGCTGAGCGATCCCACTGCTGTTTCTTCCAGTCGGGGGCAGATGATTCTCGGCCCGGATCGGTTTTTTGACGGCCAAGTCTTTGACCCGCGCCAAATTTAGAGCCAGCTTTGCCTATATATTAATCAGTTCATTCTCTTCGCTCAAAACACGACCATTATCATCTTGATGTCGCGGCGCAGCCATGCTTCCTAGCGGTATCAGGCAAGGACGTCTGATACCGAAATTCACCCCCAAAGTTGTGGGTAACTGAGCAAAGCTGCTCGATCCAATGCGGTTAGAACCGCAGATAGATCGTGCGGCTTTTTTTGTGTTTGGGACTAGGAGAACAACATGAAGACTATCACCGGACTGGCAGCAGTTCTTGGCATGGCAGCATTTCCGGCAATGGCCGAGATGCTTGATGTGGAAAAGGACGAGCTGACGCTTGGCTTCATCAAACTGACAGACATGGCGCCCTTGGCTGTGGCCTATGAAAACGGTTACTTTGAAGACGAGGGCTTGTTCGTCACGCTAGAGCCGCAAGCGAACTGGAAAGTTCTGCTGGACCGTGTGATTGACGGCGAACTTGATGGCGCGCACATGCTCGCAGGCCAGCCTATTGCCGCAACAATCGGCTATGGTACCAAAGCCCACATCATCACGCCCTTCTCGATGGACCTGAACGGCAACGCAATCACCGTATCCAACGATATCTGGGCCGAGATGAAGCCAAACGTCCCAAAAGACGCCGAAGGCAAGCC
>CAZQMR010000266.1:0-5123 GCA_964594465.1 uncultured Rhodobacterales bacterium | reverse complement strand
ACTGCTTGGTGGAAAAGCACGAAAACTGCTTCCCGATGATCCCGTCAGGCAAAGCGCATAACGAGATGCTGCTGGGCGATGCTTCGACCGAGGGCGCAATCGATGCGTCAGGGTCCGTGCTGGTTTAACGCCAAAGGCCCCTGCTCATGACCCCGCGTGTCTTCTTTTCCTATGGCATGACCAAAACCGGCTCGACCCTCGCGTTCGAGCTGGTGCGGTGCTCCCTTGAGCTGTGCGGTCTCGCGCAGCCCAAACTTTCGCCCAAGGCGGTGATTGAGAGCGAGAAGGTCAATTTCGTAAGCCACGTTGAGCCTGAGCAGGCCGCAGCGATCCTCTCGGAGATCGAGGCGGTTGGGCATATGATTGCGATCAAAACCCACACCGTGCCCGATGAGCCAGTGCAGCGCATGTTTCAGGACGGCATTGCCATGGGCCACGTGATCTACCGCGACCCGCGCGATGTGGCGCTTTCAATGATGGATCACGGCGTGCGTGCGCGCAAACGTGGCAAGCCAGCCTTTTCGGAAATTGAGACGATAGACGACGCACTCAACGGCATTCGCAATCAGTGCGACACCATGCTGAAATGGCTGCAACTGCCCGGCATCCGCCCGATCAGCTTTGATGAGGTCGCCTTTGACAGCAAACGCGCCACACGGGCCATTCTGGCTGAGCTAGGGTTGAAAGGCCCTGCCCGCCGTATCGTGGATCTGGCCAAGAACGGCCGCTTCACCCAGTTCAACAAGGGCAAGCAAGCCCGATACAAGAAAGAGATGAGCGCTGAGGATGCCACGCGGATCGAGGCCGAGTTTGCCCCGCTCTTTGATCATCTCATCAACGGAAACACGTCGGATTTCAGCGCAGTGCCAAGCCTGCGCATATCCGCTGCATGACAAAACCAACAGGACAGTGACGACATGAACGCTCTAAACATCAAAAAGGGAACGGCCCGCAAAAGCGCCTATAACCTGCGTGCAAACTATGGCGACGAGACCGAAACCCACACGCTCACGATCCTTGTGGACAATGAAGCAGGTGTGCTGGCGCGTGTGATTGGCCTGTTTTCAGGGCGCGGCTATAACATTGAAAGCCTGACGGTTGCCGAAACCGATCACGCAGCGCATCTGTCGCGCATCACGGTTGTCACCACTGGCACGCCGTCGGTCATCGAGCAGATCAAAGCACAACTTGCCCGTATTGTGCCTGTGCATTCCGTGCGCGACCTTACCGTGGAATGTGAAAGTGTTGAGCGTGAACTGGCGCTGATCAAGGTTGCCGGCAAAGGCGAGAAGCGGGTGGAAGCCCTGCGGACCTCCGAAGTCTTCCGCGCCAGCGTCGTAGACAGCACGCTTGAGAGCTTTGTGTTTGAGCTGACTGGCGCACCTGAAAAGATCGACGCCTTTATTGCCCTGATGCGCCCGCTTGGCTTGCTGGATGTGGCCCGCACAGGTGTTGCAGCGATTTCGCGCGGAATTGACGAAGGCGCTTAGGATATTTTAGCGCCGTATTAACGCGGCCCACCTATACCCCTCGCATCTGCTGCACGAGGGGTGTTCCGGCTATGTTCGCAAGAGCATCAAAATTTCAAACAATAGATCGCCGCGCTGAGCTTGAAGCGATCCGAACAGCACGACCAAATGATGCCGTCGCGCGATTGCGGCGCGTGCTTGGCATTGATGTCCTCTTCGTGGAAGAGTTCATTGAAATGCGCCAACATATGATCGCCTGCAATGACATTTGGATGCACTATCTTGTCGTTGATCCATTCAAGAAATATGGATTGGATGTGCAACGGGATCACGGGTTTCTGGCGAGCTATACCGATCAAACCAAACGCTGGGTGCATACGATACAGCACGGCAACCTTGATGAAGGCTTTTTCGACGAACTGGCCCTGCTCACCGCATATTATCGCAAAAACAGCCTGCCCATGGCCCTGCTCGAAAACGGTGTGCGTGCGGCCTGTGAAAAAACGCTCGGCAAAACAAAATTCACAAAAGCTGAGTCGCGTGAGCATGTTCGGCAGTTAAGCGAGCGGTGTTTGCTAAAATTGCTTACACTTTCCACCCATGTGATCGCCCGCAGTTACACGCTTTGGCAGAACGCCTATACGTCCCAAACGACCTTCTCGTTTAATCCTGACGATATTGCTGCCGCCGAATTTCAGCCCACGCAGACCGACACAACGATCACAACCGTCAGCCATCAATCCTTGCCATCCCATCTTCAGCGCCAGCCAAGCAAACGCTTGAAATCATCCGCGCAACCAGCACGTGGCAAGGCCATTCATGCAGGCGATGTTAGACCGTGGTCTACGCGCAAAAAGAAGTGAATTGGACCAAAGGCACTGAGCCTCGCAAGGTGACGATCGGGGGAGATCAACGATCCTAAACGAGGCTCAGGCCGGTGCATTTCTGAACATAAACCCAGCGCTTGGAACAATCCGATTGGCAAGGCAATTCAACGAGGTTGTCATACGCACCAAATGCGCAGGATTGAACGGCCTAAGACCACCACGGGCGCTAAGTTTTCAAGTTAAGAAACGCGACGTGTCACCCTTGGGGGGGAGGCAACACGCCTGCAGAAAGGGCATCAGTCATCTCACCCTCGCTCACAGTCCCCGTTTCGTCCACATCCACCAAGGCAAATGTCCCCTCCGGCAACTCTGGATACACGGACACAAATTCCTCAACTGACAAAACACCATCGCCATCTGCATCTGCCTCAATAAATTCAGCCGCATAAGCGGCGCTTGTCAGTGCAAAGGCGGATGCCAGTGTTACGGTCAAAAATCGCATAGCTTGTTCCTCAATGTTTGTGGTTGAAGACCCTGAATTTTGCGTCAGGGCCGGTCAGGCATTTTACCCTTCCTACTGACTAAGACGCCTGCGGCCCGCATTTTATTTCCACAAGTTCCGTGATTTTTTTCAACGATTTCAGTGAATAAGCGGTTTCATGCTGACGTGAATTCCAAATAAGCAAACCGCGCAATTTTCCGCCGTTTTAAAGGCCAAAGCCTGCTCAAACCGAGCCAGCGCCAGCGCGCCGCCTTGTCAAAGGACAGGGCATTGATTTGGTGAGGGCAATCTCAAACGCCAAAATGGAGGACATAAAATGTATGCTGCCGGGGGAGAATTCAAACCCGACGTCCAACCCGAAATCAGTCTGGCACGGTTCATGCCACCGCTCTTGAGATATGCCACACAACTGACCCGCAACTCTGAAACGGCACAGGATCTGGTGCAAGAAACCTTGATGCACGCCCTATGTCACAAAGACCGCATCGCCCAGACTGAGCATCCAGAACGCTATCTTGCGGTTATGCTGCGCAATCTTAATGCCTCCCAACACCGCAAATCGAACGCCGAACCAGTGAAGCTGCAATCAGATGAAGTTGTCATTCCGTCAAGCGATGCCCCCGCCCCTGCGCTTCAGACATGCCGCGAAATACTTGAGGCGATGAACAGCTTGCCCAAGCCGTTTGGTGAAATTCTACTTCTGTCCGCGTATGACGGCTTGAGCTATCGGGAAATTGCAGAAAAACTACATATTCCACTGGGCACAGTCATGTCGCGCCTACATCGGGCACGTCTCGCTTTGAGACAAGTAATGAAACTGGATGAAGATGAACTTGTTTGCGACATATTTGCGCTTTAATTTAACAATTTCACGAAGTTAGTTTCTACGTGTTAACCTAAGCTTAGCAAACTCCTAGATTTGATTTTCAAATTACGTTAGAAACTCGTTCATAGTTGAAATCTGTCTTGGCACGCGCCTTAGACCACAACACAAAAGGAGACTGGAAGTGCAACCACAAATGGCTTTAAGCGACGTACATTCCGGTCGGCCACTGAAATCCGGTACAGTTCTGAACGAGCGAACTCCAACATCTGCTCAACAAGCGGAAACTGCCAATCCGGTCCAGCGCAAATCTAAAACCATTGAAGTCGGCCAATTGCCTATGGTGCGCAAAGGTGGCGGCACTGCGATCATGTTTGATCGCATGGATCAGAACGGAAACGGAGTTCTGACCCGCGCAGAGTTGATCAGCTATCGCCTTGCGCCAATGGTAACACACACACCTGTGGAAATCTCGCCTATGCCAGCCGAGACAATGAACCAAATAGGCCATGCCGCCAAAGCAAAAATTGCAGATGACACATCTGAAGCTCAGACAAATGGCGACGCACAAGACACTGATTCCGCTGAGTTTACCTCGCTAGAGGCCGCATTCGGGATTGCCGACACTGGCGCGCCAGCACCAGCCAAGGCCCCTGCTCCTGCCCCGACACAAACAGCGGCAACACCCAGCAGTTTGCCTGAAAGTGTTGTGATGGCGCAGGCCGCGACCACAGCAGCGCCAGAAGTCGCCTTTGCCTAAATCCCAGTTCATACCTGAACTGAACGCATCTCAACGGCATTCCTTAGAATAAAAAAGGGGGATGGCGTACCATCCCCCAGTTTCGCGATTCAGGCTATAGTTGGTTCCCGCTCGGTTTTTTGCCTGCAGCCTGGTCGCTAAACGAGGGCCGGTGCCAAACCTGTTGGCAGCCACAGCCCTCGCGTCTCGTTAACTACATCCGGAGGTGCCTCCGCATGTGTTGCATTTCATGCAGGTCCCATTACGCACGAGCGTATAATTGCCACACTCCCCGCATGCGTCTCCCTCATAGCCCTGCATTTTAGCCTTGGTCCGTTCGTCCATCGCCGCAATGGGGGTTGCGACTTCGGCCAGACCGACCGCAGCTGTTCCGCCAGTCTGCATTGAAGGCCCGGCAGTTTCTGCCACCCCACCTTGCAATACGCGGAATTCCTGTGGCACCCGCTTGCGCAGATACCCTGTTGAGCTCACCTGACGCAGCATTTCCATGGCTTGCACGGAGGCGCCTTCGTCTGCTTCTTCAAAATTGCGCTTGCCCTCTTCTTCGCCACGACCAAGTTCGTCAAAGCGATCACCTTCTGGCTGAACATGCGCCAGATCGGTGCGATCCAAGTAGCTCACTGCCAGCTCGCGGAAGATATAGTCGAGGATCGAGGTCGCATTCTTGATCGAGTCGTTGCCCTGCACCATGCCAGCGGGCTCAAAGCGGGTGAAGGTAAAGGCCTCCACAAACTCATCCAGC
>CAZQMR010000265.1:0-5129 GCA_964594465.1 uncultured Rhodobacterales bacterium | reverse complement strand
GGTCTGGCCATGTGCAGAGGATTGCGTAGACGCTGGTGTTGGGGATGGGTGTGAAGCCCTCGCCTGTGCCGCTGCCCAAAAGCTTCCAGAACCCGGCATGGGGCAGGCGCACCATGGAAAGCCGCGCAAGCCCCATTTGCGCGAAGGCCCAGAGCCGGTCGCTGAGGCTGTCAAACCGGAAGAAACTGATGCTAGTAATCTCTATCGGGCCACTCCGTAGTCTTGTGCAGGTAATCTGACATGAAACCGGGCGTTGGGGAAGTGAAGTTTACAGATTTTGGGGCTTTAAGGTTTAGTTTGTAAACTAAACTAGACATGTTAGGCTCGGCTTATGTTGAAACGCGTGACAGATGAACCCACCGAGTCGCGGAGTGATCCACGGCCCAGAGCGCTTGTGATTGGTGCGGGCATAGGCGGGCTGTCAGCCGCGATGCGGTTGGGGGCCAAAGGCTACCGGGTCACGGTGCTCGACCGACTGGACGAGGTCGGCGGGCGGGCAAGCACGATCACCCAAAACGGGCACCGCTTTGATCTGGGGCCGACAATTGTGACGGTGCCCAAGGTCTTTGAAGAGCTTTGGGCAGCTTGTGGCCGCGATTTTCACGCGGATGTGGACCTGCGCCCGATGGACCCGTTTTACGAAATTCGCTGGCCCGACGGCAGCAAGTTTGAAGCGCGGCAGGACACGGATGCGATGCGTGCAGAAGTGGCGCGATTGTCGCCGAATGATGCAGCGGGATATGACAAGTTTCTAAGCGATAGTTTCAAGCGCTATGAGTTTGGATTTGAAGACTTGGGGCGACGCTCGTTTCACCAGCTTTGGGAGCTCATAAAGGTGTTGCCGCGCTTTGCCTGGCTGCGCGCTGATCGCTCGGTTTATGGACATGCGGCCAAGCGCTTTGCTGATGAGCGGTTGCGCATGGCGTTCTCGTTTCACCCGCTGTTTATAGGGGGAGACCCGTTTCGCGTGACGTCGATGTATATACTCGTCTCCCATCTCGAAAAAGAGTTTGGGGTGCATTACGCGATGGGCGGCACCTCTGCGATTGCCCATGCGATGGCCAATGTGATCCGTGAGCAGGGCGGCAGCGTCCGATTGAACACGGAGGTTGACGAGATTCTGACGATAGATGGTGTTGTGCGGGGACTTAGGCTGACCAGCGGTGAGGTGATTTTGAGCGATTTGGTGGTGTCCAACGCGGATGCGGGGCACACCTATGGCACACTGTTGCGCAAGACCAGGAAGAAGCGTTGGAGCGATGGTAAGCTTAAGCGGTCGCGTTGGTCAATGGGGCTGTTTGTTTGGTATTTTGGCACGAATGGCACGCGAGAGATGTGGCCTGATGTGGGCCATCACACGATCCTGAACGGGCCGCGTTATAAGGGTCTGATTGATGACATCTTTATCAAGGGCAAGCTTGCCGATGACATGAGCCTATACGTGCATCGCCCCAGCGTCACTGACCCGTCTGTCGCACCTGAAGGGGGGGATACGTTTTATGCGCTCTCGCCAGTGCCGCATCTGGGGCATGACAAGGCGGAGAACTGGAATGAGATTGCAGAGAGCTACCGCGAGAAGGTGGCGGATGTGCTGGAGGCGGAGATGATGCCGGGGCTGCGGGATCATATTTCTGCAAGCACGGTGCTGACGCCGGAAGATTTCAGGGACCGCTATCTTAGCCCCAATGGCTCTGGGTTTTCCATTGAGCCGCGCATTTTGCAGAGCGCTTGGTTCCGCCCGCATAATGTGTCGGAAGAGGTGGGGGGGCTGTTTATAGTGGGAGCAAGCACGCATCCCGGTGCTGGTTTGCCCGGCGTGGTTGCCTCTGCTGAAGTGCTCGACAAACTGGTGCCTGCAGTGGAGCCGGTCTCATGATGGACCCTGAGGATCTGGAGGTTTGCCGCGAGGCGATCCGGCACGGCTCGCACTCGTTTTACGCTGCCTCCAAAGTTCTGCCTGCCCGCGTGCGCGACCCGGCACTGGCGCTTTATGCGTTTTGTCGGCTCGCGGATGATGCCGTTGATCTGCAAAAGGACAAGCATAGCGCAGTGCTTAGCCTGCGGGACCGGCTTGATTTGATTTATCAGGGTCGCCCGCGCAATGCGGCGGCGGATCGCGCCTTTGCCGGGGTGATTGAGAGTTTCGAGATGCCGCGCGCTCTGCCAGATGCGCTGCTTGAAGGGTTGGCTTGGGACGCGATGGACCAGCGTTATGACAGCCTGTCAGATTTGAAGAGCTATTGCGCCCGCGTGGCCTCTGCGGTGGGAGTGATGATGTGTGTGTTGATGCGGGTGCGCGACGGCGATGCGCTGGCGCGTGCGGCGGATTTGGGCGTGGCGATGCAGCTGACGAATATCGCGCGGGACGTGGGTGAGGATGCACTTGAGCAGCGGCTATATCTGCCCCAAGACTGGATGCACGCGGCAGGCCTGCCGCCTGAGCGTTTTCTTGAACGCCCGGAATTTGGCCCGGAAGTTCGAGGTATCGTCGAGCGGCTGTTGCGCGAGGCGGAGCGGCTGTATCAGCGCTCAGAGGCGGGCATCAGCAAGTTGCCGCTGGATTGTCGGTTTGGGATTTTGGCCGCACGGCATATCTATGCAGCGATTGGTCGGGATGTGGCGCGTGCTGGCCATGACAGCATCACGCGACGGGCGCACACGACCAAGGGGCAGAAGTTGGCATTGCTTGGCAAATCGCTGGCGCATAGCGTATCGATTTCGGTAATGCCGCAGTCGGCTGTATTGCATGCGCGTTCCTTGCCTGAGGTCACGTTCTTGGTGGAAGCGGCAACGCGTGAGGCAGATGTGCAGGGGCGCTCAAGCACGGTGCTGGACACCCTTGCCCAGTTGGAGGCGCAGGACCGCGAAAAGCGAAACGGCTTTTCAGCGGTGCAGTTAAGCACTACTTAGCAATTTATGGATTGGACAGTTTTCATCATTTTGCTGATGGCCTGCGGAGCTGCGGCGACTACGGGCGCGGCCTTTGAGCCGGGCGATTGGTACCAGAGCCTGAAAAAGCCGAGCTGGACGCCGCCCAATTGGCTGTTTCCCGTGGCTTGGAGCGTGCTTTATATCTGCATGTCTGTGGCTGGTGCGCGGGTTGCCGGGCTGGAAGGCGGGGCGACTGCTTTGGCGCTTTGGGGTTTGCAGATTGCACTGAACACGCTTTGGACGCCGATCTTCTTTGGCAAGCAGGACATGCGCAAGGGCATGATTGTGCTTGTGATGTTGTGGATGGCGGTTGCGGCAACGATGCTTTCAATGTTTGCACTGGATACGCTGGCGGGCCTGTTGTTCATGCCGTATTTGGTTTGGGTGACCGTTGCAGGGGCGCTGAACTGGTCGGTTTGGTCGCTGAACCCGAAGCCAAACTAAGGTTTTGACGCCCCATCACAGACTGGTTCAGACGAATTTGGCCCGCCAACATAACCAAACGTTATGGAAATGCAGGAAATTTTGTAGGGTTTTGACACGCTATTTCTCCCGGTAGTTGTGAGATGACGTATTTTAAATGCAATTCTGAAACGGCGGGTAGAGTAATGATCATCAAAAAATTCTTTGGAGCATCTGCGATTGCGCTCTGTGCGACAGTTATGACGTTAGGGGATTCAAAGGCAGCCTCGGCGCTTACGTTCCAATTTTCGTTTGAAAGCGAAAGCAGCCCTACAACCGTATCTGGCACGGTTACGGGTTTGATCACCGGTCTGGTGGACAATATGAGCGATCAGCAGGCAGCGACGATTGTGATTACCAGCTTTCCCGATGGCCTGTCTGGCACGCCGAATGTTGGGCTGATAGTGACAGACTGGGAGAGGCAATCTGTCAATAGTTTTGACGTCTTTAACGGCGAAATTACGGGTGCCAGTTTTCTGGCGGAAGATCGCACATCTTCTGACCAAGACGTGTTCTGTTTGAATGGCTTTGGTTGCTTCACCTCATCTCCCTTATATTTTGACGCGCTGTCATTTGATATTGGTGGTAGCACTAAAAGTGCTGCGACAGGGGGTTCAATCAGCCCCAATGTAGCGACGTATCAATTGGTTAATTCTGTGCTGCCGGTTCCGCTGCCTGCCGGATTTGGACTGCTTGCCGGCGCGATAGGTTTTTTGGGTTTTCGCGCTCAAAAAGCGTCATTTGTGACCTGAGACAAAACCGAAAGCATCCCACCTAACTCCAGCGGGTGCGTCTTGGGACCCGCACAGCGAGCATCGGCATTAAAAGAGGGCTGGCGAAGCGGTCGAGGTCTAGTGCCTCGTGGACGCCGATTGTTTCTTCGCCGTGGATTGTCGTTGAGATGGCTGAGCGGCAGTAGAAGGGGGCGTCTAGCATGTGTTTGACTTGGCGTGGTTTGGTGCCTTGATCCGCGCGGGTTTCGCGCTTTAGCGCCCATAGCGAGCGCCTTAGGCGGGCTTTTGGGGGCATTTCCATTACATCGGGGGTACCGTCTGGAGCAAAGCGCACGCCTGTTGCAAGTGATGTGCTATCGCGGCGGTCCACGTCGTAAAAACAGGCACTTCCACTGCTGAGCGGCAGGCGGGCCCAGGTCCAGTAGGAGAAGTCAGCCTCTAGCGCGGCGGTTCCGAAATTGGCGTCGAAATAGCCGTGGCCCTCCCATTGCCAGCCGGGGCGGGCGAGGTCGACTTTGATACGTGCGGTTGGGGCTAAGGGGCGCCAGACATGGGTGCCGGTTTGGGTGAGGGGCAGCTCTACGTTGGTGAGGCCGGTGGGCTCGATGGTGACAGTGCCGGTGATGGGGTGTGCGTGGGGAGTTGCACGCTCATTGACCTCGATGATCAGGCGGTCGGCGTCCCAGTGCATTGCACTTGGGCCGATTTGTAGCGTGTCTTCGCTTTGTCCCAATGCCTCCTCGCCCCGGTCGGTCATAGTCCAGCGGGCCCCTTTTCCGTAAAGCGCGACGTTCAGGCAGCAGTTGTCTGCCGGGTTGCTGCGGCCGGACCAGCGGTACCAAGGGGAGAAGACAGAGCCGATGAAACCGATGAGCGAGATGGCTTTTTCGCCGTCATCGCTTATGCCGTCGACATACCACCATGCGTAGCCATCTGGGGGAACGTCGATGTTGAAGTTAGGTCGCTCAAGATCGCCGCGGCCGCGTGCTGCGCGGAGAGGGT
>CAZQMR010000264.1:0-5133 GCA_964594465.1 uncultured Rhodobacterales bacterium | reverse complement strand
GTTGGCCACGTTCGACGCTGCGCCGGATCACGTAAAGCTCGCGCTCGAACTGTTCTTCGTCCACGCCTTTGGAATTTGAGATCAAGATTTGCTCAACTTCCGGGCGGGTCGCATTGGCTTTGTCACCAAGGCAGGACACATCCACAGGCACGTGACGCCAACCATAGATGGTGTAGCCCAGGCCAAGAACTTCTGATTCAACAATCGTACGGCAGGTTTCTTGAGCCCCAAAGTCGGAGCGGGGCAAAAAGACCATACCAACGGCCAGCAGTTCATCGCCTGGCTCGTGACCTGTGCGACGGACCTGATCCTGAAAGAACTCCACCGGAATTTGCACATGGATTCCAGCGCCATCGCCGGTTTTGCCATCGGCATCAACCGCACCGCGATGCCAAACGGCCTTGAGTGCAGCGATCCCGGCCTCTACGACCTGACGGCGCGGTTTGCCATCAATGGTGACCACAAGGCCAACGCCGCAAGAAGAGTGCTCGTCCGTTGCAGAATACAGACCCTCAGCTTCAAGCCGGGTAAATTCAGCAGCTTTTTGCGCGGCCCAATTGGCGTCAACTTTTGTCATCTGATCTTCCTCTCTTCGTCGTGCGGGAGCGCCTGGCTCCTCATCTCAAAGCGCCTCGGCAGCGCTGTATTTGTGTCAGCTTGGCACTCTCGGCGCGCTGCTGTTTGGTCGCGTGTTCTGAGGCGTCTTAGCCGCCAAACATGTCTTGTACTTGTGCCGCAGTCAGTTTCGTTCGCGCACCCGCAAACTCATAGGCCTGTGGTTTTGTGTCGACGAAAAGCTCTAGGCTGAAATCGTCAGGAATGTCTTTCATCAGCCCAAGGGCCAATTGGTAATGCTCTGCCATCGGTCCCGGTGCGGTCACTTGGTAATAGAGGCTCGAGCCGCAATTGGAGCAAAATGCGCGTTTGGCCCAAGGCGATGACTGATATTCTTTGATCATATCCTCGCCTGTGAATGTCACGTCGCCTATATCCGTCTGCAGGCTCATGAATGCGCCGCTGGTTATTTTGCGGCACATCTCGCAGTGGCAGGCCGAGAAGCTGTCGGTGTTTTTGGAAACGGTAAAGCTAACTGCGCCGCAGTGGCACTCGCCGGTCATTGCCATGATTAACCTTCCTTTCCAAATCGTTCTGTCAGGATTGCTGACGTTTAACCTATGTGAGCGTCGGAACCTTGCCCCGTGATGCTCAACCTCAACGGCCCTATGTGCAGGCTTTGCACCGCTTTTGTGCTACTCTGCTGCAACCGCAGCTTGCGTGGCGTTAAACTTGCTTAAAATCGCTTCGCCCGCTTCGCGCCCATCGCGAATGGCCCAGACCACAAGCGACGCCCCACGCACGATATCACCCACTGCATAGACCCCATCCATGGCCGTTGCGTGGGTTTTGTAGTCGGTTTTGATCGTGCCCCAGCGGGTCACCTCAAGGGCGGGTTCATTCCAAAGCGTCGGCAGGGCCTCAGGTTCAAAACCTAGGGCTTTGATCACCAGATCCGCCTTTTCGGTGTAATCCGCGCCCTCGATTTCTTCCGGGCTTTGGCGCCCAGTTGCATCGGGTGCGCCGAGCTTCATGCGCGCCACGCGAACGCCTGTCACAGCGCCATGCTGCTGCTCAGGATTGCCTGCATCGACCTGATCAATATCGCCCAGCATCATGCGCGGCGCGGTCAGCCAAACGAACTCCACGCCTTCTTCAATGGCATTCGCTGTCTCCCGCGCAGAGCCCGGCATATTCGCGCGATCGCGGCGGTAAAGGCATTTCACACTCGTCGCGCCCTGCCGTACAGCCGTGCGCACACAGTCCATCGCGGTGTCACCACCACCGATCACAACCACGTTTTTGCCCTCAGCCGACAGCTCGCCACTTTCGATCTCAGGAACGTTGTCGCCAAAATTCGCGCGGTTACTTGCCGTTAGATAATCAATCGCACGGGCTACGCCGGGCAGGGTCGCGCCGGGACCACCAAGGTCGCGGGATTTGTAAACACCCGTAGCGATCAAAACCGCGTTATGGGCTGTTTTTATGGCCTCAAACGACATGTCGTCCTTGCCATCGCCGCCCACAGTGCAGTTGAGCTTGAAGGCAACGCCGCCCTTTTCGAGCTGCTCGATGCGCTTCATCACCACGTCTTTTTCCAGCTTAAAACCCGGAATACCGTAAGTCAGCAAACCGCCAGCGCGATCATGACGATCATAAACCGTGACCTGAACACCCGCACGGCGCAGCACGTCCGCAGCTGCCAGACCACCGGGACCAGCGCCGATAATGCCAACGCTTTCGCCGCGCTCCGCCGCCGGAGCGATACCCTTGACCCAACCCTTTTCCCAAGCTGTGTCGGTGATGTATTTCTCGACCGCACCAATGGTCACGGTCCCGTGGCCAGACTGTTCAATTACGCAGTTGCCTTCACATAGGCGGTCTTGCGGGCAAATGCGGCCACAAATTTCGGGGAAGGTGTTGGTGGATTGCGAAACCTGATAGGCCTCTTCCAAACGACCTTCAGCGGTCAGGCGCAGCCAGTCGGGGATGTTGTTGTGAAGCGGGCAATGGGTCTGACAATAGGGCACACCACATTGCGAACAGCGGGAGGATTGCTCTGCTGCCTTCTCTTTGGCAAACTCAGCATAAATCTCATCGTAATCTTCACGCCGCGCGTCCGCCTCACGCTTTTCAGGCATATCACGCGAAATCTTAACGAATTTCAGCATAGGCTGCTTTGCCATGTGACTGTCTCCCAAGTGCTGCCGGACATGCGGCTGTGTCGTCGACGCAAGGCAATCCGTGCCTCGCTAGAAAATTACCCCGAAATGACATCCGGGACCGAGCGTTTAGCCCAATCAAACCGTTTTGAAAATGCCCAAAGTGAATTTATGACAGAATATATGACCTAAATTGGAGAGTTTTTGCTCAAACCGTTCTCGGTTGGGGGTAGGATGCCTCGTTTTGGAGTGGAATAATCTTCATTTACGGCAGATTAACTGACCTAATAAGCTGAATGGACATATTCCCGCAATCCACTAGCTTGCGGCAACGAATCAACGGATTGCCCAAATGTCACTTATGCCTCTCGTGATTCTCGCGATAATTCAAGGAATTACCGAGTTTCTGCCTGTCTCATCCTCCGGCCATTTGATCCTTCTGCCGAGCTTGATGGGCACCGAAGATCAGGGTCAGATGCTTGATGTTGCGGTTCATGTCGGCACTCTTGGCGCGGTGGTTTTGTACTTTTGGAAAGATGTCACGCGCGCAATCAGCGGCTTCTTTGAGCTGATCCGGGGCAAGCAGAGCCTCAACGCCACGCTCGCCAAGTTGCTGATTTTAGCTACAATTCCCGTAATCATTGCCGGCTTGTTCCTGAAACTCACTGGCCTTTCTGATCAAATGCGCTCCATCGCGGTCATTGGTTGGACGATGCTGATATTCGGATTGGTGCTCTACTGGTTCGATCGCAAAGGTGCCGAAATAAAAACCGCCGACGATTGGTCGCTGAAAGACGCGCTGATCATGGGTCTTTGGCAAGCCATCGCACTCATTCCCGGCACATCCCGTTCAGGAGCAACCATCACGGGGGCCCGTGCCTTGGGCTATACACGTGAAGAGGGCGCGCGCCTTGCAATGCTCATGTCCATTCCAACGATTCTGGCCTCTGGCGCATTGCTCGGTGCAGACGCTGTCGCCAATGCGGAGTTCGCTGCTCTGAAAGATGCCGCCATCGGAGCCGCCTTCGCCTTTATCGCAGCACTCTTTGCGCTGGTCATCATGATGCGCCTGCTCAAGACCGTCAGCTTCACGCCATACGTTATTTACCGCTGCGTGCTCGGCGTCATATTGCTTTGGATCGCCTATACCTGAAGGCTAGTCCTGAAGCCGCAAATTCTTAGCAGATTCAGTGAGTTCCGTGAACTGACCATGGGGGCGATAGCAGTAGAGATAGCTCTCTAGGCAGGCGTCCATGTGCAGTGCATCAATGCCCAGATCACTCAGGCCCGGCAGATTACCACTCGCGACATTGTCGCGGCGCAACTGTTTTACTTGATCGCGAGTTACAGCAAAATTGGGAACCAATCCCATGCTGGCAAAATTCACGAAATCAAATACGGATGCAATGATCCGAGCGACAAAAAACGGGATGTTCAAAACCAAGCGGCGGCGGCGAATAACGCCGAGCATCTTGGTCATCAGCTCGCGGAACGTCGCGACCTCTGGTCCGCCAAGTTCATAGGTCGCGCCTTTGATGCCTTTTACCAAAACTGTAGCCGCTGCGTTGGCCACATCGTCCACATAGACCGGTTGAAATTTTGTGTCAGCACCGACAACTGGCAGCACAGGACCAAGCCGGGTCATCGCGGCAAAGCGATTAAAGAACTGATCTTCATTGCCAAAAATCACTGATGGCCGCAGGATCGTTGCATCGGGAAAGGCCGCACGAACAGCCGCTTCACCTTCAGCCTTGGAGCGTGCATAGCCGCTGTCGCTGCCTGCATCCGCACCAATCGCCGAGAGATGCACAAGTTGCGAAACACCTTCCTCAGCGGCCATCTGCGCAATGCGCGCGGCCCCCTCTGACTGGACCTCATCAAATTTCTGCCAACCATCTTCCTGCAGGATGCCAACACAGTTCACCACCGCATCCGCACCCGCAATCGCACGACGGGTTGAGGCATCGTCGCGGATATTCGCCTGAATCGGCTCAACTTGGCCTACAGCGCCATAAGGTTTCACAAAGAGCGCTTCATTGGGGCGCCGCACAGCCACACGCACACGCCAGCCAGCTTTCGCCATACGCTGTGTGATATAGCGACCAACAAAGCCAGAACCGCCAAATATCGTCACGATCGGTGCTGCAGTGCTCATGCTGTGATCCTCTTCACAAATCCGCCGGATTGAATTGCACAACTCCCCTAACGCGCAGTTCGTTTTGGGACAAGATGCAAACCAAAATTAGTGATCTCTGTGACGGATGAAAATTTAGATCATGTTAAGCCGCCGCTGCGGTTGACAAAGCAGGGACTGCGAGGCTATCAGCGCTCCACCATAAATCACCTGCCCAGGTGGCGGAATGGTAGACGCGCTGGCTTCAGGTGCCAGTGCCCGCAAGGGCGTGGAAGTTCGAGT
>CAZQMR010000263.1:0-5143 GCA_964594465.1 uncultured Rhodobacterales bacterium | reverse complement strand
ATGGCGCAAAAGAGCCTGACCGCGCGGCATGAGTTGCCGGGGCTAGAGGCGGATCCAAGCTTTTGGGCCTCTGGCATTTCGCTGGTGGCGCATATGCGCAATCCCAAATGCCCGGCTGTCCATATGAACACGCGGATGTTCTGGACCCCGGTTGGCTGGTGGTTTGGCGGTGGCTCGGATTTGAACCCGATGCGCGAGGATGAAAGCGACACGGCGTTTTTCCATGATGTGCTGAAACAGGCCTGTGACAAGCATGACCCGGCCTATTATCCGCGCTTCAAGGAGTGGGCGGATGAGTATTTCATGATCAAGCATTGGAACGAGCCGCGCGGTGTTGGCGGGATTTTCTATGATGATCTGTGCAATGGCGATTGGGAAGGCGATTTTGCCTTCACGCAGGATGTGGGGCGCGCATTTCTGGATGCGTTTGTGCCACTGACGCGCAAGCATATGGGCGACAGTTGGACTGATGAGGATCGCGCGCATCAGCTTTTCCGGCGCGGGCGCTATGCGGAGTTTAATCTGGTTTATGACCGGGGCACGCAGTTTGGCCTGCAAACCGGCCATAACCCTGCGGCGGTGCTGATGAGCCTGCCGCCTGTTGCGACCTGGCCTTAAGGGTTTAGGATTTGGCGGGTGCGCGTCACGTCGTCGTGCATTTGTTTGATCAAAGCGTCTAGGTCGTCGAATTTTAGCTCTGGGCGCTGGAATTCGACCAGTGCGACAGAGAGGCGGGCGCCGTAGAGGTCGCCATCAAAGTCGAGCAAGTAGCTTTCCAGATTGGGGAGGTTTTCGCCGAAGGTGGGGCGCACGCCAAGAGAGACGGCGGCTTTGTAGCTGCGTGCGTGCGGTCCGTCGAGCACATCGACGAGGGCGGCGTAGACGCCCAGGCGCGGCAGGTGTAGTCCTGCGACAGGCATGTTGGCGGTAGGGAAGCCGAGGTCGCGGCCGCGTTTGTCGCCATGCACCACTTCGCCCTCAATGCGGTGCCAGTGGCCGAGCATGGCGGCGGCTTCATCAGGGCGACCTGCAGCGAGGGCTGATCGGATCGCAGTTGAAGAGATTTCGGTGCCCTTGGTTGCGACCATGCTGGCGATGGTAACGTCAAAGCCGAGTTTTGCGCCGAGTTCTTTGAGCATGGTGGCGTTGCCTTGGCGGGCCTTTCCAAAGCAGAAATCTTCACCGACGACCACATGGGATATGCCAAGAGCGTCGACGAGGATGTTTTGCGCGAAGTCTTCGGCGCTCAGGCCCGCAAGTGCTTTGTCAAACGGCAATTGGCACAGCACATCAACGCCGAGCTTTTCAAGGCGGTTGGCGCGGGTCTCGGCGTGCATCAGGCGAAAGGGTGGACCGTCGGGTGCGAAAAGCTCGCGGGGATGCGGCTCGAACGTAATCACGCCAAGGGGCGCGCCATCGCGACGGGCCAGATCAATGACTGACTGGTGGCCCTTATGCACGCCATCAAAATTGCCCATGGCCACGGACGCGCCGCGTTGAGCTGTTGGCAATGTGTCGAGTGTCAGATGGCGGTGCATTTGTCCCCGGTGCGGGGACGCGGCCCCTAGTCGAATTTGCGGCTTGGTGCGAGAACCAGTGCCTCGCCCTTCAAGACCACCGTATCGCCTACCATCGCGTTACAATCAAGAGTAACGCGACGCTTGGAATGGTCGATTTCTTTGACCGTCACATTGGCCACGACGTGATCGCCGGGGCGCACGGGGGCCATGAATTTGAGACTTTGGCCCAGATAGATCGAACCATGTCCGGGAAGCTGCTCGCCAATCACCGCAGAAATCAGGCCAGCTGTGAGCATACCATGGGCGATGCGGCCGGAAAACATGGTCTCTTGGGCGTAATCTTCATCCAAGTGTACAGGGTTGTGATCAGTAGAAAGCTCCGCAAACATTTCAATCTCGCGATCACCCACGGTTTTGGACACCGAGCGGGTCATGCCGATTTCCAGATCCTCGATAGGGATGGTTCCAACAGGGTGGTTGTGACGCGGTTGATCAAGCATTTTGACCTCGAACTCTGAGATGTTGCACTGCGACATACTTAGAAGGTTCAGGGATTCGTTGCAACAAAGTTCCGCAATAAAAAAATCAAATATGTGCAATAGTTGTAATTTTATTGCGCAACTTCGGAGCCGTCTCCGGGTTTCGCCGGAGGTTCGGGGTTGTTAGGCTGCGCGCATGACACAGATTTTGCCTTCTGTTGCTGAGGCTATCGGCAACACGCCGCTTGTTGCGCTGGACCGTCTGACAGCGGGGCTAGACGGGTGCATTCTTGCGAAACTCGACTATCTGAACCCCGGCTTCTCCAAGAAGGACCGCGCTGCGAAAGCGATTTTGGAGGCGGCGGAGGCCAGCGGAGCGCTGGCGCCAGGCCAGACGGTGGTGGAGCTAACGTCTGGCAACATGGGAACTGGGTTGGCGATAGTCTGTGGGCTGAAGGGCTATCCGTTCGTGGCGGTGATGAGCCGGGGCAATAGCCTTGAGCGGGCGCGGATGATGGAAGCGCTGGGCGCGGAGGTTGTGCTGGTGGAGCAAACGGCGGGCAGTGTGCCGGGTGCCGTATCAGGTGCGGATTTGGCACTGGTAGAAGCGGCCGCACAAGAAATCACGACGGCGCGGGGTGCTTATCGCGCTGATCAGTTCGCCCATGCAGGCAATGCGCAGGCACATTTTGAGACAACTGGGCCCGAGTTTTGGGCGCAATCTGGTGGGTGCATCACCCATTTCGTGGACTTTGCCGGGTCTGGCGGGACCTTCGCGGGCACGACTCGGTATTTTAGGGCGCAAACCGCTGGCGTGAAATGCTACGTTGTGGAGCCGGAGGGTGCGGCGGTGCTTGCAGGCCACGCTGCGGAACGGCCAGAACATCCGATCCAAGGCGGAGGTTATGCAATGGCGGACTTAGCGTTGATGGAGGGTGTTGCGCCGGATGGATATTTGAGCGTTTCGGGAGATGAGGCGCGGGACACAGCGCGCCAGCTTGCCAAGACAGAAGGTATTTTTGGTGGGTTTTCGGGTGGCGCAAATGTTGCGGCGGCGCTTGAGCTGTTACGCGATGAGGCGAAGGGGGGCACTGTTGCGGTGGTGATTTGTGACAGTGGTTTGAAGTATTTGTCGACGGAACTTTGGTCGTGAGTGTCGCGCGGTTTACTTCGATTTGATCGTTGTGATTGAGCCGCGCGTGATCAGCCTGAGCGCACATTTTTCGCGGGAGATTTCCGCAGGCGTTTGGCGGATGGATGCGATAAGGGCGCTGCCGGCCTGGGCGCCGATTTGTTTGGCAGGAATTCGGATTGTGGTGAGCGGCGGGATGATCTCATTGGACCCTTTAAAATCGCCAATCCCAACCAGCGAAAGATCCAGCGGCAGGTTTAGCCCAATCTGCTGAGCGGCGAATATCGCGCCCTGTGCGATGACATCGTTGCCGCATAGCAGTGCGGTTGGGCGCTTGGCGCTCGCGAGGATTTCACCACATATGCGTTTGGCATCCGCAACGCTGTAGGGGGATTCTGATTGCCAAGTTTGGGGCACTTCAATCTGGGCCGCGGTGAGCGTGTCCATCGCCCCATTCCAGCGATGCCGGGCGCGGTCATTTCCGGTTGCGTTGGGGAAAATAGTCCCGATTTTGCGATGCCCAGCGTCGATCAGTTGCTGCGCGGCGAGCTGGCCTGCCTCGTAATTATCCGCCCCAACGCAGGGCACAGGACTGTCAGACATGTAGTTCCACATACACATCAGCGGCACCGATTGCTGCTCGAGCATTTGGTATGTTTCCTCCGCGTGGTCCAAGCCGATCAGCGCGACCCCGTCGACCCGGTGCTCCAACAACTTGCGCAAAACTTGGTACTCCCGATCCAGATCAAATCCATGGGTCGACATCAGGATTGTGAAGCCGCCATGCTCTACCGTGTCAGAAAAGGACTGCACAACCTCGCCAAAGATTGCGTGATCAATTGTGGGCACGATCAAGCCGATGGTTCCGGAGCGTTTGCCATGCATGGCTTGGGCCGCGCGATTGCGGATGTAGCCCAAACGTTTAACCGCCTGATCAATGCGTTTACGGGTGGGAAGGCTGACAAGATCGGGGTGATTGAAACTGCGCGAAACGGTCGAAATGGAAACTTTGGCGGATTTTGCCACGGCATGAATATCGACCTTAGAAGTTTGATTTCGCATGCTTTATCGCCGATTTATGAAAACATTTGCAAAACTATTTTCATTGCCTAGGCTGACAAGTCAACCAATGCCATGTGGACGGGAGGCCACTCTTTGGAATTCATCTACTATTTTGGCGATGTCTTTTCGCCTGTGTCTTTTGGATTGCTGTTGATTGGGACCATTGGTGGCCTGTTGCTTGGTGCGACTCCGGGGCTGTCGCCGACAATGGCTGTGGCGCTGTTGATCCCGTTTACATTTAAGCTTGAGCCGACGCAGGGTCTGATCCTGCTGGGTGCGGCCTATACCTCGACGGTGGCGGGCGGCGCTGTGAGTGCGATTTTGCTGAAAATTCCGGGTGCGCCTGCGAATATTGCAACGACGCTCGACGGCCACGAAATGGCGCGGCAAGGGCGCGGAGCGGAGGCGTTGCAGCTTTCCTTTCTGTCCTCTGCTGTTGGCGGCATCTTCGGGGTTTTCCTGCTGATTTTTCTGACGCCTGTGCTGGCACAATGGGCGCTGGCCTTTGGCCCGTCACATCTGTTTTGGCTGGCAGTGCTGGGGGTGACTATTATTGGCTCGCTGGATGGCTCGTCGGTGGCCAAAGGGTTGCTGTCGGGCTGTATTGGGATGTGGCTGGCCACAATTGGCTTTGACGACATTATGGGCGCGCAGCGGTTCATTTTTCATGACGCTTTGGGCGGTGGGATCAACATTATTGCAGCGCTGATTGGGCTGTTTGCGATCCCGCAGGTGCTTTCGATGTTTGCGGAAGGGCGCAAGCGGGTGGATGTGGAGGTGATCAAGGTTGAGAAACATTCTGTCATCGACGCTTTTCGCGAGATGATCCGACGCACGCGCGCGCTGTCCATTGGGACGGCTGTGGGCTCGGTCATTGGGCTCATTCCGGGCGTTGGTGGGCAGATTGCGGGGCTTGTGGCCTATGATCAATCCAAGAAGTTCAGTTCTGA
>CAZQMR010000262.1:0-5147 GCA_964594465.1 uncultured Rhodobacterales bacterium | reverse complement strand
TCATGGCGTCTTTGAGGGTGCCGCGGCCTGCAGTGACGGGGACGACTTCGGCGCCCAGCAGCTTCATGCGAAAGACGTTGGGCTTTTGGCGTTCGACGTCATGGGCCCCCATGAAGACGATGCATTTGAGGCCAAAGCGGGCGCAGACGGTAGCCGTGGCCACGCCGTGCTGACCGGCACCGGTCTCTGCGATGATGCGGGTTTTGCCCATGCGGCGCGCGAGCAGGATTTGGCCCAGCACGTTGTTGATCTTGTGCGCGCCGGTGTGGTTCAGCTCGTCGCGCTTGAGGTAGATTTTTGCGCCACCTAGGTGTTCTGTGAGGCGTTCGGCGAAATAGAGCGGAGAGGGGCGACCCACGTAATGGGTCCAGAGATCGTCCATCTCAGCTTTGAAGGCTGGGTCTTTTTTGGCGGCTTCGTACTCAGCTTCCAGATCGAGGATCAGGGGCATCAGGGTTTCGGAGACGAAGCGACCGCCGAATTTGCCAAAGCGGCCTTGCTCGTCGGCACCGGTGCGAAAGGAGTTGGTCGTTGGTTGCTCGGTCATGGCGCTCAGATCCCTTGTTTTGCTCCTAACGTAATTAGTGCGAATTGGCAGTCTCGTCGATGGGGATTTCGACGAAATATTGGGGCCGCAGCCAGGATCAGGGTTCGTTGCGGATTAACCGCCGATATAGGGGCCGGTTTTGGGGCGGTAAAAGTTCTTTTGATTGTGAAGGCGGCCCAAAAGGTCATTCACTTTTTGGGAGAGGTCTTTGTAATCCGGGTCTGGCAGGACATCTTGTTTGACGGCCATTTTTGAGCGCAGGGCTGTTTCGATAAGGTCCATGTCTTCAAGCGAAAGATCGAAATTGCGATTGTAATCTGCCATCGTGATAACTTTCTACTATTGCGTGATTTGTTTTGTTTATCAAAAAATCTCCTAAAAATCAGATAATTTTAGATAGCAAAAACAGGTGGTTATGAAAAAAATGCGACTGTCATTTTGTGCAAATGACTGTTTTCAATGGATTATTTTGCATAATGCGGTGTGCACAAATATGCGATTTTTGGGTTTTTCTGACTTGTTGAGCTGCTTTTGGGTGGTAATTTGCATTCGGCGGGACTGGTCAGACGCCCCGAGCGCGGTGGCTTTGCCCCCGCACCGGCCCGCCCGCCAGCCGCCGCCTGAATTTTAGGTTGGGTGGATGGGGAGCTGGGTATTCTCAGGGTTTCGCGGTTGCTCTGCCCAAGAACGTTTCAATCAATTGTGGGTCCTTGACGCCGGGACGAGACTCCACGCCGGAAGAGACGTCGATTTGAGATGCGTTTGTTAGTTCGATCGCCTCGGCCACATTGTCGGGTGTTAGACCACCCGCGAGCATCCAAGGGGTGGCCCAGCGCCGTGATTGGATCAGACGCCAGTCGAAGCTCAGGCCGTTGCCGCCGGGCAGGTCTGCGTTTTGGGGCGGTTTGGCGTCGATCAGGAGTTGATCCGCGACTTGTTCATAGGGCGCGATTTTGGTGAGGTCCTCGGCGTCGGCGATGCCGATGGCTTTCATGACAGGGAGGCCGTAGCGGGATTTGATTTCGCTCACACGCTCTGGTGTTTCTGAGCCGTGGAGTTGCAGCATGTCCAAAGCAACGTCACGCAAGATTTCGTCCAATACGGCGTTTGTGGCGTTCACTGTGAGGGCCACTTTGCACAGGCCAGCGGGCACGTCTGCTGCGAGTGCTGAGGCTTGTTCGATACTTACATTGCGAGGGCTTTTGGGGAAAAAGACGAAGCCCAGATAGCGGGCTCCGGCGGTGATTGCGGCTTGGAGCGATTTCGGCTCGCTTAAGCCGCAGATTTTGACGTTCACGTGTTCAGAAGGGCGAGGACTTCGTCCTCTTCGGTGTTGGTCTTTTTCTTCAGCTCAGCCACTTCGTGCTCAAGTGCGCGTTTCTCGCGTTGGGTTACTTTTGTTGCAACCCTGTATTTGCGCTCGCGCAGATATTCTATGAGGTATCCGAGCAGCAGGCCAACGAGGATCGCACCGATCAGTATGAAGAACAGAGGCAGAGTGATTTCTGCCTGAAATGGCAAGAACTGTTGAAGTTGCTCTGGCAGCAATTGCACTGTAACCGGTGCCCGATTTGCCAGTGCCAAGAGAACGACCCCGATCATCAGGATCACTGTAATAATAAGTTTGATAACGCGCATGTTTATCCGCTTCCTAAAACCGAGGCTCTTTGGTTTCTAGGTTAGGAGTTTAAGCGGTCTCGCAGCAGTTTGCCAGTCTTGAAAAACGGAACATGCTTTTCATCTACAGAAACGGATGCGCCGGTGCGTGGGTTTCGGCCGGTGCGCGCATCACGGTGCTTGACGGAGAAGGCGCCAAATCCGCGAAGTTCTACGCGGTTGCCTTTGGCCATGGCCTCGATGATCTCATCGAAAACAGTTGCAACGAGGCGTTCTACGTCGCGTTGATAAAGATGGGGATTTTCGTCCGCGATCTTTTGCACAAGTTCAGACCTGATCATGAAGTGTGGCCCCCCCTTTTTGTCCCTATTGAGAAGCGATTATCTCGCTCCGTGGTCCAAAATTGAACCTTTGTTGTCGCGACAATATGCCAGTAAAAATCAGTACTTGGAAGTCAGGGCAGGGCCTGTTGACTGGGTTATTCGTTGAATTAGAAGGGTATTTTCGGAAATTAGGCCAAGAAGTTTACCTATTCCAACACTCTCCTCTGGTGGAAGCCAGGATTTCACGTCCAACTCTGCGAGGTCTCCATCAAGTGATTCGAGGTGATCAAGCGCGTCTGATTCACCTCCGATTGAATCAATCAGGCCATTTTCAAGCGCCAGTCGACCGGTAAACACGCGGCCATCGGCAACCGCATCAAGGGCTGCGCCGGAGAGTTTGCGCCGCTCACCCACCAAGCTGCGGAACCATTGGTAGGCGTCGTCTACCATCATTTCATCTGCTGCACGGCTGGCGGGTGTGGGGTCACGAAAGGGGGAGATGCCGGCTTTTAGCTCGGAGGAGCGGATGGTTTCCATCTCCACGCCCAACTCCTCAAGCAGGTCAGAGACGTTTGGGTATTCCATGATCACGCCAATGGAGCCGGTGATCGTATTGCCACGTGCGACGATATGATCCGCTCCGATGGCCGCGATATAGCCGCCAGAGGCCGCAACTTCGCCCAGGACGGCGACGGTTGGTTTTGCCTCAGCGATGCGGCGGATGTTCTCAAACAGGATCTCAGACCCCGTGGTGGAGCCGCCGGGGGAGCTAATGCGCAGCACCACTGCAGCCACGTCTTCACTTTCTTCGATTTCGCGCAACAGGGCGTCGCGGCGGAGGTCATCGAAGATGGTTCCGTTGATGTAGACCCGTGCGATATGCTTGCCGGTTGGGTATCCCGGTGCGCCGGAGGCTGCGAAGATCGCGCCAATGATTATAGCGATGACGGCTGCGACACCAAAGCCGCGCCAGAATGCAGAACGGCGCCACTTGCGGCGCCGTTCCTCGTAGAAGTCTCTTTCGAAACTTTCCATTACTCGTCGTTCTGACCCTTGAGAGCCGCGCCGAGGATATCCCCGAGCGATGCACCGCTGTCTGATGAGCCATACTGTTCCACTGCCTCTTTCTCCTCGGCGATTTCACGCGCTTTGATGGAGAGGCCGAGGCGGCGGGAAGAACGGTCGATATTGGTCACACGTGCATCGATCTTGTCACCCACGGAGAAACGCTCTGGGCGCTGCTCTGCACGATCACGAGACAGATCGGAGCGACGGATGAAGCTCTTCATGCCATCGTGCTCGACCTCGATGCCACCATCTTCGATCTTGGTAACTTCGACAGTGACGATTGCACCGCGCTTGATGCCATCGGTTGCGTCCACGAAAGGATCACCGTCGAGCGCTTTGATAGAGAGCGAGATGCGCTCTTTGTCAGTGTCGACGTCGGTGACAACGGCCTTAACAAGGTCGCCCTTCTTGTAGTCTTCCATGGCTTCTTCGCCGGAGCGGTTCCAATCCAGATCGGAGAGGTGAACCATGCCGTCGATGTCGCCTTCAAGGCCAATGAACAGACCAAATTCGGTGATGTTCTTAACTTCGCCTTCAACTTCAGTGCCCGTTGGGTTCGCAGCCGCGAAGTTCTCCCATGGGTTGCCCTGAGTTTGCTTAAGGCCAAGAGAGACGCGACGCTTCACTGTGTCGATCTCAAGCACGATGACTTCAACTTCCTGAGACGTAGAAACGATTTTGCCCGGATGTACGTTCTTCTTGGTCCAAGACATCTCAGAGACGTGCACGAGGCCTTCAACACCTGGTTCAAGCTCAACAAATGCACCGTAATCGGTGATGTTGGTGACGCGACCTGTGTGCTTGGACTCAAGCGGGTAAGCCGCTTCAACAGCAGACCAAGGATCGTCCTGAAGCTGTTTCATGCCAAGGCTGATGCGCTGGGTGTCTTTGTTGATTTTGACAACCTGAACCTTCACGGTCTCACCAATGGCGAGGATCTCGGAAGGATGGTTGACGCGGCGCCATGCCATGTCTGTGACGTGCAACAAGCCGTCAACACCGCCCAGATCAACAAACGCACCGTATTCAGTGATGTTCTTGACCACACCGTCAACAGTGTCACCCTCGGTAAGCTTGCCAACGATTTCAGCGCGCTGTTCGGCGCGAGACTCTTCGAGGATTGCGCGGCGGGAAACTACGATGTTGCCCCGGCGGCGGTCCATCTTGAGGATCTGGAATGGCTGCGGAATGCCCATCAGCGCGGATGCATCACGCACGGGGCGCACATCAACCTGAGAGCCCGGCAAGAACGCAACTGCGCCGCCAAGATCGACTGTGAAGCCACCTTTGACGCGGCCAAAGATTGCACCTTCAACACGCTCTTGCTTGTCGTTCGCTTTTTCGAGGCGATCCCAAGCTTCTTCACGGCGGGCTTTCTCACGAGAGATAACCGCTTCGCCGCGGGCGTTTTCAACACGCTCCAGAAAGACTTCGACTGTGTCGCCGACTTCGATCTCTGGGTCATGTCCGGGTTTTGCGAACTCCTTAAGCTCGACGCGGCCTTCCATCTTGTAGCCAATGTCGATGATCGCCTGACCTGCTTCAACAGCAAGTACAGTGCCTTTGACAACGGAGCCTTCATCGGGAGTTTC
>CAZQMR010000261.1:0-5156 GCA_964594465.1 uncultured Rhodobacterales bacterium | reverse complement strand
CAGCACAGGTGATGAATACGTTTCGGTTCATTTGAAGTGGCATGGCGATGGCTCCCGGCGGTTTGCGATTGTTTATGCTTTGCGCGAAGCCGGGGCGGGCGCAATCCTGAAAGCGACATTTTGAGATGCAATTTCATAGTTAATATCCAGTTAACCGCCATGCTACTTCTCTAGAGAAGTAACGGAAGCAGACGCCAGATTTTATGAGTGATATTAGGATATTACGTCGCGTGGTCACCAATAATTAACTCAAAAAGAGACCCGCGCCACCAACCCATAATGATCAGATCCTAAGCGCGGTCTGCGCTCGCTCACGCCTGTCCCACTGGCCAGCACCAAATCAATCGGCAGCGGCAAACCTCTCAAATCGATCGTGTTCCAGACCGGGCCAATCTGCCGGCTACCGCTCGCCTTTGCGATCCGGCGCACCGTGTAGCCCCACGGTACCATGTTGAAATCACCGGCTAGAATAACCCGCTTGCCGTTCATCTTGGTCAGCATCGGCATAGCGCGTTGCAAAATGCTGGACTGATTGTACGGATAGGGCCAGAGCAAATGAACGGAGCCCGCGTGAAATCTGCCAAAGGTCGCGTCGATCTGGGCCGTGGCGAGCGTGCGCACAGGTGAGCAGTCCTCTTCACGCATGGGCCAACGGGACAGCACAGCCATGCCATTCAAATCAGAAAACGGGCAGAGATGTTGATGTGGAAAGCGCTCGGCCAGCGCCTCAAGAATGTGCCGGTTGTAGATGCTCACTTCCTGCAATAGCACCAGATCGGCGCGAGCCGCCTCAATGTCATCAACAACAGGCGCAATATTTGTCACGCCAGCGAGCAAGTTCTTGCTGTAAACGATCACATCGGGCGGCTCGACCATCTCGTCGCGTCCGTAATACGAACCCAAATGTGGGATCGACAACAGCGTGCCCATGATCAAGGGGCCAAGAGCTTCCTTGTTGCGCAACACCAGCATCACAAGGCCCAACAGCGCCAATCCAAGTGTCATGTGAAGCCGAAACACTGCAAGTGAGTCGCCCAGTGGATGCAGCCCGCCGTATAAGCTCAGGAACCACAGGCCGAAAAATGCGGTCACGGCGGTTCTGAAGCCAGAATTGATCACCCTAAATGTCAAACTCCGCAAACACCGGCACATGATCCGATGGCTTTTCCCAGCCGCGCACATCCCGGCGCAAGCGGCTGGACACAGCCTTGGCAGCCACGTCGGGCGTCGCCCAGATGTGATCAAGGCGGCGGCCCTTGTTTGCCGCATCCCAATCCTTGGCGCGATAAGACCACCAGGAATAAAGCTGACCCTCTGGAATGTGCATGCGAGTGATATCAGCCCATTCCCCGGCTTCTTGCGCTGCCGTCAAATGCTCCACTTCGATGGGTGTGTGTGAAACCACCTTCAAAAGCTGTTTATGTGACCAAACATCATCCTCGCGCGGTGCAATATTCAAATCCCCAACCATCACCGATTTCACCGGCGGCTCCGCCTTAAACCAATCCCGCATCTCGGTCAGGAAATCGAGCTTATGGCCGAACTTCTCATTCTTTTCCCGATCGGCCTCGTCGCCGCCCGCTGGCACGTAGTAATTATGCACAACCAGCCCATTCTCCAGCCGCCCCGCCACATGCCGCGCATCGCCTTTGGCGCAAAAGTCACGGCTGCCCGCATCCTCCATTGGCAGGCGCGAGGCGATCAGCACGCCGTTATAGCCCTTTTGCCCGCGCGCCACGATATGCCCGTAGCCTGCCTCCGTCAGCGCCTCGATCGGCAGCTTCTCAACCGGCGACTTGGTCTCTTGCAAGCATAGCACGTCTGGCGCCTCTTCGCGCAAAAGCTGGGTCACCAGATTGATGCGAAGACGGACGGAATTGATGTTCCAAGTGGCAATAGTGACGGACATGGGCTGAGCTTTCTGAGTTTTGGAATGCACAGAATGTCGCTTGATCTCCGCGCCCTCAAGCCCAAAACGCCCAGTCTTAAAAACTAACGCTCCAAAACGCGCACGCCCGGCACCATAGGCACCGGGCGCTCCTCGACCAAGTCAAGGTAGATCGCCGCGAGGGGAAAAGGGCAATCTATTTGGGTAGAAGAGGGATAACCTCTACCCATAGGTTCTACGTGTTCACTTGTAGGGAGAATACAAGAGGTCGTAGAAATTTCTCGAAACTGGTTTTAGCCAACCAGCCGGTATCCGCCACTCTCGGTCACCAAAATCCGCGCATTGGAGGGATCAGGCTCAATCTTCTGGCGCAACCGGTAGATATGGGTCTCCAGCGTATGGGTGGTAACCCCTGCGTTGTAGCCCCAAACTTCATGCAAGAGCGTATCGCGCGGCACGACACCATCGGTGGCGCGATAGAGGAATTTCAGGATATTGGTTTCCTTCTCCGTCAAACGCACCTTGCGCTCGGCGTCATCCGTCAGCAGCTTCATCGCAGGCTTAAACGTGTAAGGCCCAATGGTGAAAACTGCGTCCTCGCTCTGCTCATGCTGACGCAGCTGTGCGCGAATGCGGGCCAAAAGAACCGGGAACTTGAAGGGCTTGGCCACGTAATCATTGGCGCCCGCGTCCAACCCTAGGATCGTATCCGCATCCGTCGTGTGACCCGTCAGCATAAGCACCGGACATTTCACGCCTTGCTTGCGCATCAAACGGCACAGCTCGCGACCGTCCATGTCATCCAGCCCCACGTCCAGAATGACCAGATCGTAAAGCGCCTCTTTCGCTTTCTCCAGCGCCTCAGCCCCGTTGGAGGCTTCAAACACATCGAATTCCTCCGTCATCACCAGCTGATCAGCAAGCGCTTCACGCAGGTCCAAATCATCATCGACCATCAGGATTTTTTTAAGCTGGCTCACGTCAAAGCTCCTTCGCACCACGCAGTGTTCAATCATTCGTTGCCCCAAATGTCGCGCAACACCCTGTTAAAGCAAGAGTTTGCGCAGGGTCCTCACGTGCCTGTGTCGGTTTGACCTGTTATGTTTCACTTTCACACCTCCCAGCCATGGGCTACGTAACAATCTCAAAGGACGTGGCGGACATGGCACTTACACCAACATTCCCAGAACACCTCGCACGCTTGCGCGCTGATCTGCGCATGGGTTTGCCAGTGTATCTGAAATCTGGTGGTGACTGTGCCGTGGCTATCGCGGCGGAAACGCTCACGCAGGAGCGTCTGAACGATTTGCGTGCGCTCGGCACTCCGAGCCTTGCAGTGACCGATCATCGCGCAACAACTCTCAAAGCACGCGCCTATGATGGCGATTTGGCCCGGATCGTGATCCCTGATGGCGCAGCGCTCGATTGGATTGCAACTACGGCTGACCCGTCCGCTGATTTGCGCTCGCCCATGAAAGGCCCCTACGTGTCAGTGCGCGAAGGTGAGGCGCTCGTCGAACGTGCCGCCCTTGCGCTCTGCAAATCCGCACATCTGTTGCCAGCGGTGGTTTGTGTGCGCATGAGCCATTGCGATCAAGACGCCCTAGAAGCCAGCCAAATCCTCAACAAGATCACCGAACCCCAACCCTTAATCGAAATAAGCGCGGCCCGCGTGCCCTTGGCGGTTTCAAATGCCGGGCGCGTGCGCGTGTTTCGCCCCAGCGATGGCGGCGAAGAGCATTACGCAGTGGAAATCGGTCTGCCTGACCGCCAAGCCCCAGTGCTGACCCGGCTTCATTCGGCCTGCTTCACCGGCGACATCCTCGGCTCGCTCAAATGCGATTGCGGCCCACAGCTCAATGGCGCACTCCAGCAAATGGCGGAAAACGGCAGCGGCGTGCTGCTCTATCTCAATCAGGAGGGGCGCGGCATCGGCCTTGCCAACAAAATGCGCGCCTATTCCTTGCAAGACCAAGGCTTTGACACGGTGGAGGCCAATCACCGGCTAGGCTTTGAGGATGACGAGCGCGATTTCCGCATTGGCGCAGAGATCCTGCGCGTGCTTGGTATTGGCCAAGTCAATCTCCTGACCAACAATCCAGGCAAGGTCCAAATGCTGGAGCGTTGTGGCCTCACCGTCGCCAACCGCCTGCCGCTTGAGGTCGGGCGCACCAAGCACAACACCGATTATCTCGACACCAAAGCCAGCAAAAGCGGCCACCTTCTGTGAGCACATTGATCGTCACCAAATGGGGCGCACGGCTGAACAACTGGCATCTCAATTGCGCCATAGGGCGGGGTGGCATCGGCCCCAAGGGCGGCGAGGGCGACGGCATCACGCCAGCGGGACAGTTCACACTCACCCAGTGGCTCTATCGCCCTGACCGCCTGTCCCTGTCAAATGCCACCCCAATCCGCCCCCATGAAACATGGTCCGACGATCCAAGCGACCCCGCCTATAACACCAAGACCCGCTGGGGCGGCACACGGGGCCACTCCCACGAGCGCCTTTGCCGCGCCGACCCGCTCTATGATCTGATCGGCGTGCTCAACTACAACCGCGAGCCACCGATCCCCGGCAAAGGCAGCGCGATCTTTCTGCATATCTGGCGCAAACCCCGCCACCCCACCGAAGGCTGCGTCGCTTTCGCGCGCGCTGACCTCCTCAAGCTGCAAGCCGCAATGCCTGCCGGAAGCACCGTGTTTTTTTCCGCCTAACTCCTCGTCACACACTCGACCTCCGAGCGATGCCTTGCGATAAGACCCCCATGGCAGCCAAGAAAAAAACCACAAAGAAAAAAGCACCTGCGAAAGCAGCAAAACGCCCCCTAATCCAACGCCTTTGGCGCTGGGCCAAGCTTCTGGTGCTCTTCGTCGGCCTTGCAATGGTTGGGCTGACCCTCCTCTTCCGCTTCGTCAATCCGCCCACTACCATCACCATGCTCCAAGAGGGCTGGTGGTCGGGCGATGTCAAATACGAATGGGTCGACATAACAGACGTTTCCCCCGACCTCCCTCGCGCGCTGGTTGCGGCCGAAGACGCCCGCTTCTGCGCCCATGCAGGCTTTGACATCAAAGCCATCCGCGCCGTAATCGAAGAAGGCTCAAAGCGCGGCGCCTCCACCATCACGCAACAAACCGCCAAAAACGTATTCCTATGGCAAACCCGAAGCTGGATCCGCAAAGCGCTGGAGGCCGGGTTCACTCTGCTGGTCGAGCTGTTCTGGTCCAAAGAGCGCATCCTAGAAGTCTACATGAACATCGCCGA
>CAZQMR010000260.1:0-5163 GCA_964594465.1 uncultured Rhodobacterales bacterium | reverse complement strand
CCCCCATGATGTGCTAAAAGGTCCACTCTTTTAATCGGAACTCAAATTCCGGTGTGTTTCGGGAATTGACAGTCGAGTGACAAAAAGCAACACGAATTTCTGGGCCAGCCGCTCCACGCCAAATTTATCGGTCGCGTTCGCGCTCGAAGGGATGGCGGCTGCGGCCGACATTTTGATCCTTATGGATCAAAAGACGATTATTTCTGACGTCATGGTCGGGCCAGAAAATGAAGGGCTTGGGTGCCTTGATCACTGGATTGGCAGGTCGATAGACACCTTTCTGACCGAAGAAAGCATCGATAAGCTCAAGGCTCGTCTCGCGCAAATCGATGCCGATGAAACTGGCTTCGAAGTTCATCGCAACATCGAATTAAACCATATCGACAACGCCAAATGGGACACGCCGATCGGGTATTCAATTCTGCGCGACCCAGACAGCAAGAATCTGCTAATGGTTGGGCGCGACCTTTCGACCGTCGCGCTGATCCAACGGGATCTCGTGGATGCCCAAATTGCCCTTGAGCGAGATTTCGAATCTTCGCGCGACTTTCAGACCCGTTACCGCGCTGTGCTTGAAACAGTACCCGACGCGCTTGTGCTCCTGTCTCCTCAGACAGGCACCGTTCAGGATGCAAACTCCGCGGCTGCCGAGCTTTTTGGAGAAGATGTAGCTGAGCTTCGCAATGCTGGATTTGCTGAATATTTCAAGGAAGAGAGCAAGCTTCAAGGCCTGTACTCCGTACTATCAGGACGCAGAGGTGAGGCCTCCAAGGAAAGCGATGAGTTCACCGTTCGGCTCACGGACCGTCCTGTCACGCTCAACTTCACGCCAGTGCGCTCGGGTGGCCAGCATTTTGTGTTGTGTCTGATCCGCCCAAGCGTTCAGGTCTCTTCAAGCGATATGCGCTTGCCCGATCAGTTGAGCCAGCTGTTTGACAACAGCGTCGATGCGATCGTTTTTACCGATAATTTTGGCTCTGTGACCAATTGCAACACGAGCTTTCTGGATATCTGTGACGCTTCATCGGTGAATGAGGTGCGCAACCGCCCCTTGGGAGACTTTCTGGCGCGTGGCGTGATTGACCAGCGTATGTTACTGGAAACATTGTCCAAATCTGCCCATATGCGCTCGTTCAACACAAAGACGCTTTCGAATTTCAACACATCGCTGCCGGTCAATATTGCCGGATCCCGCCTGACAGGGGCCAAAAACAGCGGCTATGTTTTTGTTATGCGTTTGATGTCAGCGGTAAACGCCCGCCCTGATGCAGAGGCGGATATTCCAAAGGCGGCCTCCCAGAATGTGATCAAACTGGTTGGTGCTGCCCCGCTCAAAGAAATCGTGGCGGGCACTGCAGATGTGATTGAAAAGCTGTGCATTGAAGCAGCTCTTGATATGACGAGCAACAACCGCGTCGCTACAGCCGAGATGCTTGGCCTGTCGCGCCAGAGCCTTTACGTAAAGCTGCGGAAATATCAAATGCTCTCCTCCAAGGGCAAAACTGACAACTAAAGTTTACACCTTACGCCTTGCTTGGCTGGTAAATGTAATGTTTACTAGACAGCATGAGTGTAAACCCAGCCATTGAGTCCCGCTCTGGCCCGGACATCCGCGCCCTTCTGGAACTCGTTCACCCGATCACATGGTTCCCTCCGATGTGGGCCTATGCTTGCGGCGTGGTGGCCTCTGGCATTGACCCATCAGGCAATTGGCCGCTCATCATCATCGGCATCCTTTTATCAGGCCCCATCGTGTGCGGCATGTCCCAGGCGGCCAATGACTGGTGCGACCGCCATGTTGACGCAATAAACGAGCCCAACCGCCCCATTCCCTCAGGCCGCATCCCCGGCCGCATGGGGCTTTACGTGGCCATTGCCATGACAGTGCTGGCCGTACTTGTGGGGGCCACACTTGGACAATGGGGCCTTTACGCAACTCTTTTTGGCATTACCGCAGCCTGGGCCTATTCCTCTGAGCCAATCCGGCTCAAGAAATCCGGCTGGTGGGGGCCCGGCACGGTCGGCCTTTGTTATGAGGGTTTGCCCTGGTTCACAGGTGCTGCTGTCATGGCCCAAGCGCTGCCCGACAGCCGCTCGATCCTGATTGCCCTCCTATACGCGCTCGGCGCGCATGGCATCATGACCCTCAACGACTTCAAAGCCCTCGATGGCGACCGCGCCACAGGTGTGAACTCCCTGCCTGTCACCCTCGGCCCCAAGCGTGCTGCACGCCTCGCCTGCTATATCATGGCAAGCGCGCAGGCCCTCGTCATCGCAGCACTTTTCCTTTGGGGCAAACCTCTCTTCGCACTTGCCATCACCGCCTTGCTAACCTTGCAGGTCGCGGCAATGGTCAAGCTACTGCGCGACCCCAAAGCCCATGCGCCTTGGTACAACGGCACAGGCGTATTGCTTTACGTCACCGGCATGATGGTCGCCGCCATTGCGCTGCGCAGCCTGATCACAGGAGGAGCCTGACATGTCCCTGTCTTGGTTCTCAATCATCCGCCTTGGCCTGATCCAGATGGCGCTTGGCGCAATCGTGGTGCTCACGACCTCCACGCTCAACCGCTTGATGGTGGTCGAGCTTGCGCTCCCCGCACTCCTGCCGGGCCTGCTGGTTGCGCTCCATTACGGCATCCAAATCACCCGCCCAACCTGGGGCTATCGCTCTGACACAGGCGCTAGTCGCACCCGCTGGATCATCCTTGGCATGGGCATTCTCGCTTTAGGGGGCGTTCTCGCCGCTGCTGGCGTTATTGCGCTGGAACAAAGCTTCGCGCTTGGCCTCACCATCTCAATCCTCGCCTACGGCTTGATCGGCATCGGCGTCGGGGCATCCGGCACCTCGCTCCTTGCCCTTCTGGCCACCGGCACCGAACCGCGCCGCCGCGCCGCTGCTGCAACCATCACATGGCTGATGATGATCGCAGGCATCGCCATCACCGCAGGCATCGTCGGCGCATTCCTTGATCCCTACTCACCAGCACTTCTCATGCAGATCGTCGCCATTGTCGCCACGGGCGCGCTGGTAATGACCATCGTCGCCATTTGGGGCATAGAGCGGCGAACAACCTTTGCCAAACGCCAAAGCCAACCTACCCCATTCCGCGTGGCCTTGCGCGAAATCTGGGGCGAGCGTGAAGCCCGGCTGTTTACCATCTTCGTCTTCCTCTCCATGACCGCCTATTTCATGCAGGAGTTGATCCTGGAACCTTACGCAGGCCTCTTGTTCAACTTCACACCCGGCCAATCCACCTCGCTCTCAGGCGCTCAAAACGGCGGCGTGTTCCTTGGCATGCTCACGGTCGGCATCGCCCTCACTGGCCTTGGCATCGGAAACTTGCGCGGCTGGGTGATCTCCGGCTGTCTAGCCTCTGCGGCCAGCCTCATCGCAATCGCACTCCTCGGGACGACAGGCGACGCCAAACTTCTGAACATCGCCACCATCGCGCTCGGCTTTTCAAATGGCATGTTCGCCGTGGCCGCCATCGCTGCGATGATGCAACTCGCAGGCCAAGGCCGCCACAGCCGCGAAGGAACTCGCATGGGGCTTTGGGGCGCGGCCCAAGCCATTGCCGCAGGCTTTGGCGGGCTCGTGGGTGCGGCCCTCGTGGACCTCTTGCGCCTCATGCTCAGCAGCGACGCCACAGCCTTCGCCGCTGTCTTTACCTTTGAGGCCGCCCTCTTTTTGGCCGCCGCCACAATGGCGTCCTTTGTCATCACACGCGACACATCCATGCCGGCCCCCGGCCAACTCGCACCAGGAGAATAAAGCAATGAGCTATGACATCTGTGTTGTTGGCGGTGGCCCCTGCGGGGCGACAGCGGCCCATGACCTTGCCAGCCAAGGCTACAAGGTCGCCCTGCTGGATCGCGCCGGGCGCATCAAACCCTGCGGCGGTGCGGTTCCCCCGCGCCTGATCGCGGATTTCGACATTCCAGATAGCCAGATCGTTGCGCGCATCACCACTGCTCGCATGATTTCCCCGACAGCTCGCCATGTCGATATCCCGATTGAAAACGGGTATGTCGGCATGGTGGATCGCGAACATTTCGATGAGTTCCTGCGCGAACGTGCCTGCAGCTCCGGGGCGACACGCCTTACGGGCGTTTTCCAGAAAATTAGGCGCTCTGAGGGCAAAACCGAGGTCATTTACCGTGACCGCGAAACCGGCAACACCACCTCGCTGACCACCAAACTGGTGATTGGTGCCGATGGTGCCCGCTCCCAGATTGCGCGTGATGAAGTGCCCGGTGGCCAAAATATTCCCTACGTGATCGCCTATCACGAAATCATCGAAGCTCCAGCCAAGGCTGAACTCTATGACCCCGACCGCTGCGATGTGATCTATGACGGCGCGATCTCGCCTGACTTTTACGGCTGGGTCTTTCCCCATGGGGCGCAGGCAAGCGTCGGCATGGGAACCCAAGACCCCATGGTGGACCTAAAGGCAGCAACCCGCGACCTGCGCAACACTGCCGGGCTCAGGGATTGCCGCACGGTGCGCCGCGAAGGCGCGCCAATTCCGCTTAAGCCACTGGATCGTTGGGACAATGGCAAAGACGTGGTGCTTGCAGGCGATGCCGCAGGTGTCGTCGCGCCCTCTTCTGGCGAAGGCATCTATTACGCAATGGTCGGAGGGCGCGTGGCCGCCACAGCCGCCGAGAAATGTCTCGCTTCGGGCAATCCCAAAGCGCTCAAGCACGCCCGCAAAGCCTTCATGGCCGAGCACAAAACCGTGTTCCGCGTGCTGGGAGCTATGCAGGACGCCTATTACCGCTCGGATGAACGCCGTGAACGTTTCGTTTCACTATGCCATGATATCGACGTCCAACGCCTGACATTTGAGGCCTATATGAATAAAAAACTGGTCAAAGCCCGCCCTATGGCCCACCTCAAGATCATGGCAAAAAACATTGCCCACCTTATGCGGCTCATCCCAGTGGGGTCCACATGACCGCCGTGAGTAGTGTCGCAAACTTTGGCGAAAGGTAAGTTGGCGGGTTTAGCTGAACACAGTTATCCAGGCATTTTTGCAGTGATCACGTAAACCGTTCTACAAGACCGTTTTGCAAACTTCAGAACGGTCGCAATGCCCAACAAATTCAATGATGCCCATCGGGATAAATTCCCGAAGGCGCAGTACCGGGTAACAAACG
>CAZQMR010000259.1:3569-5177 GCA_964594465.1 uncultured Rhodobacterales bacterium | reverse complement strand
TCACGGCGGAAGGTGGATAAGGATCGGTTCGAGCTGCAACTCACTGACGAAATTGATCGGGAGCAGTTTCGGCGCTTTGGGTGGAATTCTTCGCTGCTTTTCACGCAAATCCGGGCCTATTGGGAGGATCTGGCGACAGATCAATTGCCTAAGATTGAAGCAGTGGCTGCCGAGCGTGGGGTGGCGGATTGGTCCGAGCTAGTGGAGTTAACGGCGGGGTAGGGGCCATACCTCAAATCGCCTGTGCGCCGCTTTGGAGCCACTTAGCAAAGTCCATTTCGCTGACGGCCCCGGTCGCGATGTCTTCCATCATTGCGACACCTTTGCGGGGCTCAGGGCGAAAAAGGTAACCGTTGAGCCGCAGAAATGTGATGCTGATAACGAAGGCTGTGCGTTTGTTTCCGTCGACAAACGCATGTGCTTTCGCGATGCCAAATGCGTAGGCCGCTGCGAGCTCAAACACATCCGCCTCGCCGTATTCGGCCTTGTTGATTGGTCGTGCGCAGGCGGTTTCGAGTAAATTCAGATCTCTTAGCCCAGAGGCGCCGCCATGGCGTGCAATTTGCCGATCATGGACGATATGGACGGCTTCAATGGGAACCCATACCCAAGCGCTCACGCAAGCGCCTGAAGCAGATCACGGTTCTCATCCATAACCTCTTCTGCGGCAGACAGGGCTGCGGCGAGATCGGGGTTCTGGGTCATGATTTTCAAGGATCCATCATCGCCACGGACGACAAAGAGATTATCGCCTTCTTTGGCGTCGAGCAGTGCCAGCATTTCCGCTGTCAGTGTCATAACCGCGGAATTCCCGACTTTGCGAATGCGTGTTTCAATCATGGCTTTACCTTAGGATGGATATACGTATGTATACACGCAACGGAATTGACAATCAACTCAAAGATCTGCCGTGGATTGAACGCCAATGGCTTGCCGCTGCGGACGTTCATTTACGCCCAAAACAACCCTGTCTTGTATCCTGTCTAGACAGGTGTATCCTTCACCTGTTGAAAAGCCGATGCGGGAGCCTTGCTCTGAGACATCACAACGTAAAGCACCCATGAGGTGCGTGGGAGGAAGAATGAAGACGTCAATTATCAGTGCACTCGCGTTATCTACTCTAATTTCACCAGTTGCCGCGATTGCGCAGACCGAAGTTCAGTTTTGGCACGCTTTTACCGGGCGTTTGGGCGAGCTTGTTGCGGGACAAGTTGAAAAGTTCAACGCCAGTCAAAGCGACTACACCGTCGTGCAAAGCCATAAGGGCAACTATTCAGAAACGCTGAACGCAGGCATTGCTGCGTTTCGTGCTGGTGAACAGCCGCATATCCTGATGGTTTTTGAGGTTGGCACGGCGACCATGATGTCTGCGGCGGGTGCGATCAAACCTGTTTATGAGGTGATGGCTGAAAGCGGAGCAAGCTTTGATCCTGATGCCTATATCGGTGCTGTCAAAGGCTATTACACAACCACGGATGGCGATATGCTGTCCTTGCCGTTTAACTCCTCAACGCCTGTGCTGTGGGTAAACCGCGATGCGTTTGAAGCGGCTGGCGTTGATCCAGATACGGATCTGTCCACATGGCAAAATGTGGGTGCGACGCTGGA
>CAZQMR010000259.1:0-3469 GCA_964594465.1 uncultured Rhodobacterales bacterium | reverse complement strand
AAATTTGATTTCGATGTGCGCCCATTGCCATACTGGGAAGGTGTTGGAAGTGGACCGCAAAACACCATCATTGGTGGAGCATCCTTGTGGGTGATGGAGGGGCATGACGCGCCTGAATACAAAGGCGTTGGCGCGTTTTTGAGCTTCTTGTCATCCTCTGACGTTCAGGCGGCGTGGCACCAAAACACAGGCTATTTGCCAATCACGGCAGAGGCGGGTGACGCAACCAAAGCTGCTGGTTTTTATGAGAAAAACCCAGGAACGGATGTTGCGGTGATCCAGATGACGGCCAAGCAACCGACCGCAAATTCCAAGGGTTTGCGTTTGGGCTCGTTTGACCAAATTCGGGGCATCATTGATGAGGAGCTTGAAGCGATCTGGTCGGGCGACAAGTCCGCACAGGAGGCTATGGATAGCGCCAAAACTCGTGGCGATGCGTTGCTGCGCCGTTTTGAAAGTGCAAACCGCTAAAAACAACTGCGCGGCGGGCTCAATGGGCTCGCCGCGTGACGTTTGGGGGAGGGGTGCATGGAAAAACGGGTGACATTTCGCGGCTGGATGCTGCCGCTTTTGCTGATTGCGCCGCAGGTGCTGATTTCGGCGGTGTTTTTCTTTTACCCGGCAGGGCAGGCGATTTGGCAGTCCTTGTTTATCCCTGATCCCTTTGGCCTGTCCTCGCAATATGTCGGGCTTGGCAATTTCAAGTTCCTGCTGTCGGACCCTTTTTACCGGGCCTCTTTTGGCACGACAGCAATTTTCTCGATCCTTGTTACGCTTTGCTCGATGGTGCCGGCGCTGTTTCTGGCGGTGCTGGCGGATCGCTTGATCAAAGGCTCAGGCGTTTATCGCACGATGCTGATCTGGCCCTATGCGGTTGCGCCTGCGGTGGCGGGGGTGCTTTGGCTGTTTATGTTCAACACCCGCGTTGGTGTTGTGTCCTGGTATCTGGGACAGCTTGGCTATGACTGGAACCATGTGCTGAACGGAGGCGAGGCGATGGGGCTGGTTGTTGTGGCATCGGCTTGGGGGCGGATCAGTTACAATTTCCTGTTTTTCTTTGCGGCTTTGCAAGCTGTGCCACGCTCCGTGATTGAGGCCGCTGCAATTGACGGCGCGCGCTTCTGGCGGCGCTTCTGGACCATTGTGTTGCCGTTGTTGTCACCAACGACGTTTTTCTTGCTGGTGGTTAACATCGTTTACGCGTTTTTCGAGACCTTTGGTGTGATCCACACGATCACGTCGGGGGGGCCGCAGCAAACGACGACGATATTGGTCTATAAGGTCTTCTCGGACGGGTTTGTGGGGCAGGATCTTGGGTCTTCTGCTGCGCAATCCGTGATCCTGCTGGTCGTGGTGGGCTTGCTGACAGTGGTGCAGTTCAAGTTCATCGAAAAGCGGGTGCATTACTGATGGCGCGCGAAATCCATGGAATGGTTGAAAAGCGCGGTGCTGGCTTGTGGCTGACCCATGTTTTCATGATCCTAGGTGTTTTGGTGATCTTTTTCCCGATCTGGCTGGCGTTTGTCGCGTCCACTGTGACCCAGCCAGAGATCGTTAAACCGCCGATGCCGATCTGGCCGGGCGATCAGTTTTGGGAGAACTATACAGAGGCTCTGTTTTCCGGGGTGAATGTGCCTGTGGCGACAATGCTGTTCAATTCGTTGGTGATGGCGATTGGGATCGCTGTGGGCAAGATTGTTATCTCGCTCTTGTCGGCTTTTGCGATTGTCTATTTCAGGTTTCCGGGGCGCAATGTCTTTTTCTGGCTCATATTCCTGACCCTGATGCTGCCGGTAGAGGTTCGGATCGTCCCGACATTCGAGGTGGTGGCAAGTTTTGGCATGCTCAACTCCTATGGCGGGCTGATCTTCCCGCTGATCGCATCGGCCACGGCGACATTTCTGTTTCGGCAGTTCTTCCTGACGATCCCAGATGAGCTGGCTGAGGCGGCTCGTGTTGATGGGGCCCGGCCTATGCGGTTTTTCTGGGATATTGTTTTGCCGATGAGCCGGACCAATATCGCAGCGCTCTTTGTGATCCTGTTTATTTATGGCTGGAACCAGTATCTATGGCCGCTGCTGATCACGACTGACCCAGAAATGAACACCATTGTGATGGGCATCAAACAGATGTTCCCATCAGGCGATGATGTGGCTGAGTGGCCGGTGATCATGGCGACGTCGATCCTAGCCATGATCCCGCCGGTGATTGTTGTGGTCAGCATGCAGCGGCTGTTCATTCGTGGCCTAGTGGATAGCGAGAAGTAGAAAATGGCGACTGTTTCCCTGAGAGATATCAAGAAGAGCTTTGGGGCCACGGACGTGATCCATGGTATCACGGCGGAGATTGCTGACGGCGAGTTTATCGTGATTGTTGGGCCATCTGGCTGTGGGAAATCCACTTTGCTGCGGATGGTTGCTGGGCTTGAAACGGTGTCTGAAGGAGATGTGTTCATTGATGGTGAGCGGGCGAACGAGAAGGAGCCGATGGATCGCGACATCGCGATGGTGTTCCAGAATTACGCGCTTTATCCGCATATGTCTGTGCGTCAAAACATGGGCTATGGGCTGAAGATTGCGGGGCTTGCGAAGGATCAAATTGATGCCAAGGTAACGGAGGCGGCTAAACTGCTGCAGCTGGAGCCACTTCTGGACCGCAAGCCACGGCAACTGTCGGGTGGTCAGCGCCAGCGTGTGGCGATGGGTCGGGCGATTGTGCGCGAACCCGCTGTCTTTCTGTTTGACGAACCCTTGTCGAATTTGGATGCGAAGCTGCGAGTGCAAATGCGCTTGGAGATAAAGGAACTGCAGTCCAAGCTCGGGATTACCTCGCTTTACGTCACCCATGATCAGGTCGAAGCAATGACAATGGCTGATCGTATGATCGTCATGAACGGTGGAATTGCCGAGCAGATTGGCACGCCCTTAGAGGTGTACGAAACGCCGCGCACCTTGTTTGCAGCGCAGTTTATCGGCAGCCCCGCAATGAATGTTTTAAATGCGGCGGTTGAAAATGGCAGGGTGCTTTTGGGGGGTCAAGCAATTGCGGAAACCAACGAGCCTGATGGGTCTGTGAAGCTGGGCATTAGACCAGAGCATTTTGTTGTGGATGAAACCGGGCCAATCTACATGCTGGTCAAGCTCGCTGAGCCATTAGGTGCAAATACGCTGATCCACGGAACACTTGCGTCGAGCGGTGAAGACTTAACGGTCAGCCTTCAAGGCGTGCATGTTCTTGAAGCGAGCGCTTCAGAGATGCGGTTCTCCGCCGAGCCAGGCAAAGCACATTTGTTTGACGCCGAGACAGGCCTTCGTCGGGGAAGTTGATTCTGGGCTTGGTCCTTGAGAAGGAATGATCCTGGGGACTTGTCATTGGTAAAGGATATGCCCGATTAACCTGAGCGCCTGTTCTCACAGAAAATGGAGGAAAGAAGCTGAGGATTTAAAATATGCGATAATTGTCCCTTATC
>CAZQMR010000258.1:0-5181 GCA_964594465.1 uncultured Rhodobacterales bacterium | reverse complement strand
AATGTCTTTGAAACGGATCTGATGAAAGCCCTGGTAGAGGCGTCTGCCAATGCCACATCCACCGGCGTTGAGGATGACATTCTCGTACATCACCGCGTTATTGCTGACCACCTGCGCTCAACATCTTTCCTGATTGCCGAAGGTGTGCTGCCCTCCAATGAGGGGCGCGGCTACGTCTTGCGCCGGATCATGCGCCGCGCCATGCGTCATGCGCATCTGCTCGGCGCAAAAGACCCAGTCATGCATCAGCTTGTTCCCGCGCTCGTTGCTGAGATGGGCCAAGCCTATCCAGAACTAGGTCGTGGGCAGGCTGTGATCGAAGAGACGCTGCTTTTGGAAGAAACCCGCTTCAAAACTACCCTAGATCGCGGTCTAAAGCTGTTGGATGATGCGCTGATTGATCTGCCGGATGATAGTGCGCTTCCCGGCGAAACCGCGTTCAAGCTCTATGACACATATGGCTTCCCACTCGATCTGACCCAAGACGCCCTGCGCGATAAGGGCCGCAGTGTCGATGAGGCCGGTTTTGATGCAGCAATGTCAGAGCAAAAAGCCAAGGCGCGTGCGGCTTGGTCTGGCACAGGTGAGGCGGCGGATGCAGCGATTTGGCTTGAGCTGGCGGAGAAACACGGCAGCACGGAATTCTTGGGCTATGACACGGAAAAGGCCGAGGGGCAGGTGCTTGCATTGGTCAAGGACGGTGCAGAACTGAGCGCGGCCAAAACGGGCGACACGTGCAGCGTGATTCTGAATCAGACGCCCTTTTATGGTGAAAGCGGTGGCCAAAAGGGCGATCAAGGCATGATGCGCTCCGATACAGGCGTGGTGCTTGAGATCAGTGATGTGACGCGCGTGGCTGGGCTTTTCTTGCATCATGCCAAGGTCACTGAGGGTGAGTTGACGGCTGGTCTTGGCATGGAATGCGATGTGGATCATGAGCGGCGTGCGTCTATTCGCGCCAATCACTCTGCGACCCACCTGATGCATGAAGCCTTGCGCAACGCCCTTGGGGAGCACGTCGCTCAACGCGGCTCGCTGGTTGCGGATGATCGCCTGCGCTTTGACTTCTCCCATTCCAAGGCGATGTCGGCTCAAGAGATTGCTCAAGTGGAGCAAGAGGTGAACACCTATATCCGTCAAAACACGCCTGTGGAAACCCGCATCATGACGCCCGACGATGCGATTGAGATCGGCGCGCGGGCACTTTTTGGTGAGAAATATGGCGACGAAGTCCGTGTTGTTTCCATGGGCATGGCCGCAGGCAGCGGCCTTGGCACGCGCGGCGATACCTATTCGCTGGAGCTTTGTGGCGGCACCCATGTGGAGCGAACAGGCGATATTGGCGGCTTTGCCCTTGTGTCTGAATCCGCATCTGCGGGTGGCATCCGGCGTGTTGAGGCGCTCACAGGAGAAGCCGCACGGCTTCACGCGGCCAGTCAGGCCGAAGCCCTTGGCGCCGCAGCATCCATGTTGAAAACCCGCCCTGCTGAATTGCCTGAGCGGGTGAAGGCGCTTTTGGATGAGCGTAAAGCCCTACAAAGTGAGCTTGCGGATATGCGCAAACAACTTGCTATGGGCGGCGGCACAAGTGGCGCGGCCCAAGAGGCGGAGGATGTGAACGGTGTCGCACTGATGGCGCAGGTACTGAGCGGCGTCTCCGGGCGTGACTTGCCGGGGCTGGTCGATGAGTACAAGGCTAAGCTGGGCAGCGGTGCGGTTTTGCTGATTGCAGACACTGGTGGCAAAGCAGCGATTGCAGCAGGGGTCAGCGATGATTTGACAGCCGATCTATCTGCCGTGGATATGGTACGCGCAGCCGCAGCGGAGCTTGGCGGCAAAGGGGGCGGTGGTCGCCCGGATATGGCGCAGGCCGGCGGTGCCGATGCGAGCAATGCAGACGGTGCCATTGCCGCTGTAAAAAAACTTATGGGAGGATAACAAAATGGCAGTTTATGCGATTGTGCATGTGGACGTGCAAAACGGTGACGAATACGCGAAATACGCCGCGCTGGCGGGGCCAGCAGTTGCCCAATACGGCGGTGAGTTTTTGGCCCGTGGTGGCGAAACCTCTGTGAAAGAGGGCAAAGGCCGTGCGCGCAATGTCATCATTCGCTTTGACGACATGGAGACTGCGGAGAAGTTCTATCACGGTCCAGAATACCAAGAGGCGCTAGGCTTCGCGCTCGCAGAAGGCGTCTCCGAGCGCGAATACCTTTTTGTTGAAGGCGTTTAGGCCCGTCTGCGGCGCGCGCCTAAAGCACCGATTGCACCTAGCAAAAGCAGCCCAGACGCTGGAACCGGAACTTGTGGCAACGGTGCGCCACCATCAAGGCCAAGCGTGATCCGGGTCACGTCAAACGCGCCCTCGACATACTCGATATCTCCAAAGCCGGGATCATTGTAAATTTTGGTCGGAAAATCGCCGTCGTAAAACACGGTCATCACCAGAATGAGTTCCGGAAAGTCAGATGTGTAGGGCCCAAAAATGTCCCATGGTGCATCATATGTGAACGTTAAGTCCCCCGGATTTGGAACATCGTCCAGAAACTCATCGACTGGCAGCATGGCCAACATGTTGAACGTGAATTCACCCGGTGTGCCCTGAAACGGATCAAAGTCAAATGATCCGCCGGGTGTCAGATCCTCAACAAGGATACTGCTGCCATCGAGCGACAAAGTGCTTCCACCGAAAACGCTGCTCTGAAATTCGAGATCCATGCCAATGGTACCTGGGGCTCCAACACTGTCGGTCACTTCGCCCGACAAGCTTAGTTCCTTCACCCCACTGGGACCAAAAATATCAAAAAAATCGAGAATGGATCCCGCCGTATCACCATCTGCAATCAAGAACGGTTGGCCAACAACGGCGTTTGCTCTTTCTGCAGTTGCGAAGCTAAAGAACAAGAGACCAACGCATGCGCAAGCCGCTAATTTGGAAAGTTTCATAGTTTCCCCTAAAAATGCAAAATTATAAACAGGGGTATTTTAGCGTGTTTTTTCACTTCGGTAAACAAAAAGCCCTGCCGCGCCAATTGGCGAGACAGAGCCTGCTGATTTTAGTCGCTTAGAGCTTAGCCCTTAAGTGCAGCATTTAGGTTCTCATCAATCTTTTCGAGGAAGCCTTCTGTGGTCAGCCACATCTGATCCGGGCCAACGAGCAAGGCCAAATCCTTGGTCATAAAGCCGCTTTCAACCGTATCAACGATCACCTTCTCAAGCGTCTCGGCAAATTCCATCAGCTTGGCATTCTCATCAAGCTTGGCGCGATGTTTCAAGCCGCCCGTCCAAGCAAAGATCGAGGCAATTGAGTTGGTTGATGTCGCCTCGCCCTTTTGATGCTGGCGGTAATGGCGGGTCACAGTGCCATGCGCTGCCTCGGCTTCCACGATCTTGCCGTCGGGTGTCATAAGCTGCGATGTCATCAGCCCAAGCGAGCCAAAGCCTTGCGCAACGGTATCAGACTGCACATCGCCATCATAGTTCTTACAGGCCCAAACAAACCCACCGTTCCATTTCATGGCACAGGCAACCATGTCATCGATTAGGCGATGCTGGTACTCAATCCCGGCATCCTCAAACTTCTGCGCGAACTCAGCGTCAAAAATCTCCTGAAACAGCTCCAGAAAGCGGCCATCATACTGTTTGAGGATGGTGTTCTTGGTTGAAAGATAAACCGGCCAGCCCAGATTGAGGCCGTAGTTGAACGAGGCACGGGCAAAATCGCGGATCGACTCGTCCAGATTATACATCGACATGAAAACACCTGCCGCAGGCGCATCAAACACTTCAAGTTCCTCAACCGTGCCATCCTCGCCCACAAACTTCATCGAGAGCTTGCCGGGGCCAGGGAATTTCATATCCGTTGCGCGGTACTGATCGCCGTAAGCATGGCGGCCAATCACAATCGGCTTGGTCCAGCCCGGCACAAGGCGCGGCACGTTTTTGCAGATGATCGGCTGGCGAAACACCACGCCGCCCAGAATGTTGCGGATCGTCCCGTTAGGAGAGCGCCACATCTTCTTAAGGCCAAACTCTTCAACACGCGCCTCATCGGGCGTGATCGTGGCGCATTTGACGCCAACGCCGTGCTTTTTGATCGCCTCGGCCGCGTCAATGGTGATCTGATCATCCGTATCATCGCGGGCCTGCATGCCCAAATCGTAGTATTTCAGATCAATATCGAGATAGGGCAGGATCAGCTTGTCTTTGATGAACTGCCAGATGATCCGGGTCATCTCATCGCCGTCAAGCTCTACAACGGGGTTTGCTACCTTGATCTTGCTCATGAGTGCCTCTGTTTCAAATAGGGAATCGCTGTTGGGCCGCTTCTATCGTAGTTTCAGCGGCGCGAATAGGAATGCCGCTCTTTCGTCGGCACGGCTCTGGTCTTTTTCTCAATCTGGCTGTAGCTGCTCCCGGTAAAAGAGAGGTTTAGATGTCCGGCACAGATCACAGCGTAGAACTCGATTGGAATGGCCCAGCGCCCAGCGTGGTGCTTGTGCGCCCGCAAATGGGCGAGAATATCGGGGCAGCTGCGCGTGGCATGTGGAATTTCGGCCTTGATCGCTTGCGCCTTGTGGCCCCGCGCGATGGCTGGCCCAATCAAAAAGCTGTGGCGATGGCCTCGGGTGCGGGCAGGGTGCTCGATGGCATTCAGGTTTTTGACAGCACGGCAGAGGCGGTGGCGGATCAAACCTATATCTATGCTACAACCGCGCGGGATCGCGACCTGACCAAGGCGGTTCTCTCCCCTGAGCAAGCCATGCTGGACGCCCGTGCGCGCATTGCAGCAGGCGAGAAGGTGGGGGTGATGTTTGGGCCAGAACGGGCAGGGCTTGAAAATGCTGATATTGCTTTGGCGAGCGCTTTGATTTCGGTGCCGGTCAATCCGGCTTTTGGCTCGCTCAACATCGCACAATGCGTTTTGTTGCTGGCCTATGAATGGGTGCGCTCTGGCGGCGTTGAGGTCAAAGCCCGCGAACGCGGGGATATTCCAGCAAGTCGGGTGGAGGTTGAAAAACTCGTGGATCGCCTTGAAGGGGATTTGGAAACCCGGGGCTTCTTTTGGCCAGAGGATAAAGCTCCTTCGATGCGGCTTAACTTGCGCAATTTGTTCTCACGTCTTGAGTTGACCCAAGCTGATACACGAATATTGCATGGTGTGGTTAAAACGCTGAGCAA
>CAZQMR010000257.1:0-5233 GCA_964594465.1 uncultured Rhodobacterales bacterium | reverse complement strand
GCCTTTAACTTGAAGCATCTAATATCGCTTTTCGCGTTCGACCAAAGGGAGAGGCAGCTAATAAGCGATTCATGTTAAAGGCGGGGCGCTCAATCCCTCAAAATCCCTCCATCGCCCGCCAACGTAGGGTGGGTTTTCAACCCACCATCTGCATGGCCCGCTAGAAACAGCCCTCAAACTTTCAGATCCAAAGCCACCTCCGCCGCATTGACGCGCCCCACCCTATCTTAGTCCAAACCACAACGACCGTCCCAATGCCCCAACAAACGCCGTCGTCACGACTACAAGCTGCCCCCCACTCAAAGGCAAGCCACCATCCTAGGGAAAGGCCCAAACCGAACGCCCTCAAACCAAACCCCAACCCCTTCGATTTTCCCAAAATACTTCCGCGCGGAGCGCTCCTGCCATTCCAGTTGCGCCGCCCCCCGAACCCGTTATTCTAACGACAAACCAACAGGAATAGCCTCAAAGTGCCAAAATTCACCCCCTCCGCCGCTTTGCCCATACCAATTTCATTTGGCTAATCGACAAAACCAGCCCCGCCTCGATCGCCCTTTGCCTCATGATCGCTACCAAAATGCTGATACGGCCAAGGCATAAGTGATGCGCATTTTGAACGCCCTGCATTGGTCCTTCCATCTATTTGCGCTCGCTTTGCACGGGTATTTTTCGGTCTATGCCTACTACTTGCTGATCTGGGTAAAGAAATACGACGAAGAGAATTGGACTTGGAACGGTAAGAGAGAAATCTTCGAGAGTTCGTTTGACTCATCTGCCGAAATCATCAGCACCGGCTATTTTACGGTGCCCTTAGCAATCATGGCTATGTTTCTAAGATGCGACAAAGGCAAAAACACCCTCTGCGCCCTAACCATGTCCGCCCTATGGCTCATCATATTCCAACTTTCGCTTGATTTCTTTTCTGCAGTCTCAGCCTTCGTATCCTGACGCCTGTCCTACCGTAAGGTGGGGTTCCACCCCACCATCTGCCCTCTGGGCCACTCGCAACACTGGAATGACCCAACCGCGGCGCATTCGCGCTCAATTGCCCCGTTGCACTCCGCCCCACGCCGCCTATCCTAGCCCAAACCACGAGGACGACCCTGACGTGCCAACACTCGCCACCCTCACCGGCTGGGAAGCTGCCCCCGCTGCCATGACCCTCGCCATCGTGCTGGCGATGTTCGTTCTGTTTGCACGCGAGACCTATCCCACCGAAGTCGTCGCCCTCGCGGGCGCCTCCGTCCTGCTGGCAACTGGCGTGCTGCCCTCCGAAGACCTCCTCGGCGTCTTCTCCAACCCCGCCCCGTGGACCATCGCCGCCATGTTCATCCTCTCCAGCGGCCTCGTGCGCACCGGCGCGCTCTCCCATGTCACCGAATTCGCCGCCTCACGCGCCCAATCCAGCCCCACACTGGTGCTTGCCAGCTTCGCGCTCCTGATCATCATCGCCTCCGCCTTCATGAACAACACCCCCGTGGTCGTCATGCTGATCCCGGTCGCTGTGAAACTGGCCTCAACCCTCAACATTTCGCCGTCAAAACTGCTGATCCCCCTGTCCTACGTGGCGATCCTCGGCGGCACCACCACACTCATTGGCACCTCCACCAACCTGCTGGTCGATGGCGTCGCCCAATCCAACGGCCTCACCGCCTTTTCGCTGTTTGAAATCACACCGCTCGCGCTCTGCCTCGTCGCCTTTGGCCTGCTCTATTTGCGCCTCCTTGGCCCAATCTTGCTGCCAGATCGCGACAGCATGTCGGCCCTTTTGGGCGGCAATTCGGGCAAGGCCAAGTACTTCTCAGAGGTCGCCATCCCCGAAGGTTCAACCCTGATCGGCCAGCCCGTCTTTGAGACCAGCCTCGCCAAACGCGCCGAGAGCCGGGTGATCGACGTTCTGCGCGGCGATGAAAGCCTGCGTCGACAGTTTCCAAATGTCGAGCTGAGGGCGGGGGACCGCGTTGTGTTGCGCACAAATATGGGCGAACTGCTAACCCTCAGAGATGACCGGCAAGTCGCGCTGGCCGACGCCCTCTCCTCGCGCGAAACCAGCACCGTTGAGGCCCTGATCTCGCCGGGCTGCCGCATGATTGGCCGCTCGCTCGGAGCCCTTCGCCTGCGCCGCCGCTTTGGTGTCTACCCCCTTGCAGTGCACAGGCGAAACCAAAACATCTCCGGCCAGCTCGACCACGTTATCGTGCGCGTCGGTGACACGCTTTTGCTAGAAGGCGCGCCCGAAGACATCGCCCGAATGTCCTCGGAAATGGACCTGCTGGACATCGCCCAACCAACCGAGCGTGCCTATCGGCGCAACCGCGCCTGGATCGTCGTGGCCAGTTTGGCAGGCGTCGTCACCCTCGCCGCCCTCAACGTCGCCCCAATCTACGCACTCGCCATGATCGGCGTTGCCATCGTGCTGATCACCCGCTGCATCGACGCCGAAGAAGCCTTCGGCGCCGTCGATGGCCGTCTGCTCGCCCTGATCTTCTCCATGCTCGCCATCGGCCAAGCGCTCGAAACCTCCGGCGCAGTGACCCTGATCGCGCAAACCCTCGCCCCCGCCATGGCCGGCCTCCACCCCGCCCTCATCGTCTGGGGCCTTTACCTGCTGACCTCGATCCTGACCGAGCTTGTCTCCAACAACGCCGTCGCCGTCGCCATCACCCCCATCGCAATCGGGCTTGCAGCCGCCATCGGAGTCGACCCCCGCCCACTGGTGATCGCGGTGATGGTCGCGGCTTCGGCCAGCTTCGCCACCCCCATCGGCTACCAAACCAACACGCTCGTCTACGGCCCCGGCGGCTACAAATTCACTGACTTCTTGCGCATCGGCCTACCGCTCAACCTCTCCATGGGCATCCTCGCCAGCCTGCTGATCCCCCTCTTCTGGCCCCTCACCTAAGAGGTGGGGTGTGTGCTCGCACGCACCACTTGGCTGCTATACACCGAATCTGTTGCGATGATTTGAGCGACCCGCTACCCTTGCCCCCATGAAACACGTCCCAAAAAAAACCACCGATGACGACCTCATCCAGGAATTCCTCAACAAAGGCGGCAAAGTCAAAGTCGGCAAAACCAAACCACCCAAGCCTGAACTCGGCCTAAGCAAAAACGTCTGGGGCAACGTGTTATCCAAAGAAGAAAAAGCCGCCCGCGACAAAAAATAGCCCAAACACGAGAGGTAGGGTGTGTGCTTGCACGCACCACTGCTCCCCACGAGCCGCTCAAACCAATTCAGCCAAAGCCGCAAACGGATCATGCTCCGGGTCGCGGTTCCAAATATACTCGCATTCTTCAGCCATCTCCTCAGCCTTCTCCACCCCAAACAAATCCGCAGCCGCCCCCAGCGCCATATCCATGCCCGCCGACACGCCCGAGGAGGTAAAAAACTTCCCGTCCTGCACCCAGCGCGCCTGCTTCACCCACTCCACCTTGGGCGCAAGCGGCACCGTATCGACAAAATCCAACTTATTCGTCGTGGCCCGGCGCCCATCCAGCACCCCCGTCATGCCCAACACAATCGTCCCGGTACATACGGCCATCACCCGATCCGCGCGCTGCGCTACCGCGCCAATCCAGTCCAAAAACGCCGCATCCTTCGCTGCCTCCAGCGCACTATCCCCACCGGGAATAAACAACAAATCATAATCGCGGCTCTCGCTCATCACCCGGTCCACCATAATCCGCTGCCCATGTCGGCTCGGCACGGGCTCTGGCCCTTGCGCAACCGTGACCAGCTCAATCTCATCCCAAAACCCAGCCAACATCTCAATCGGCCCGAAATAATCCAATGTCTGAAAGCCGGGGAACACCAGCGCTGCCATCGTTCTCATAGTCTCTGCCCTCACATTTGAACCTTCGCACCACACCCTAAGCTGCCCGGCCCAACTGTCCAGCACCCCAACCAAAAGCCCCCCTTGAACCCACACCGCCACGCCGCCTATAACATCGCCCAAACACAGACACCTAAGCAGACGAGGGCGCATCATGGCCGGACATTCCAAATGGGCAAACATCCAGCACCGCAAGGGGCGCCAAGACGCCGTGCGCTCTAAGCTCTTTTCCAAGCTCGCCAAGGAAATCACCGTTGCCGCCAAAATGGGCGACCCTGATCCAGAGAAAAACCCGCGCCTGCGCATGGCCGTCAAAGAAGCCAAAAGCCAGTCCGTGCCAAAGGACGTGATTGAGCGCGCGATCAACAAAGCCTCCGCGCAGGATGCCGCTGATCTGGAAGAAATCCGCTACGAAGGCTACGGCCCCAACGGCGTGGCTGTGATTGTCGAAGCGATGACAGACAACCGCAATCGAACCGCCTCCACAGTGCGCTCGATCTTTTCAAAATCCGGCGGCAACCTCGCAGAAACCGGCGCGGTGTCTTTCATGTTCGAACGCGCAGGCCAAGTGGTCTACAACGCCGAAGCCGGTGATGCAGACAGCGTGATGGATGCTGCGATTGAAGCCGGTGCAACCGATGCGGAAAGCTCCGAAGATGGTCACGTGATCACCTGCGAGGCAACCGATCTGAATGAAGTCTCCACAAATCTTGAGGGCACGCTTGGCGAAAGCGAAAGCACCAAGCTGATCTGGAAGCCAACCACAACAACCGAGCTTGATCTTGAGGGCGCGCAAAAGCTGATGAAGCTGATGGAAGCGCTGGAAGATGACGACGATGTCCAGATTGTGACCGCCAACTTTGAGGTCTCCGACGAGATCATGGCTCAACTCTGAAAACGCCACTTGCACGATTTCTACAACTATAGAGGCATGTGATTCCCGTAAATCGGGAGCGTGTGCCTCTTTTTTTGCTAATCGGCAGAATCAATGGGTAGCTCTACTGATAGATTCGCACTGATTCACAGGTTTTTTCAGCTAAATTTCCCCCATAGGTTGAATCGCGGTATGATCAATACAGATTCGCCCCAAAATTGGATTCAGCATTACTTCCACATTCGGCGGTTTGAAAACAGCATTTTTGCACTAAGAGGAAGCAAAAACGCTGTTCGGCCCATTTGTTTAAAAATCGTTAAGAAATCTCAATCACTTGCCCGATTCGTGCCACATTTGGACAGCAAAACATTCCCAGCAACACAGACACATTCACGCTAAACGCTTGCAGAAGAAAGCATAAGGAGACCCGGAGAAGCTTAATAATCCCCAATTTTTGGCAGCTCCGCCTTTAAACAATCTTCAAAGGAAAGACCCGGTTGTATCCCGGGTTTTTTCTTTTTTGGGG
>CAZQMR010000256.1:0-5247 GCA_964594465.1 uncultured Rhodobacterales bacterium | reverse complement strand
GTGTCGCAATCCATCACAAGGCCAATGGTGCCCGTTGGCGCGATCACAGTGGATTGCGCGTTCCGGTAACCATGTTTTTCGCCCATCTTGAGCGCTTCGTCCCACGCTTCATGTGCCAGATTGATCAGCGTGCCATCTGGGCAGTTGTCGTGATCAAGCGCCACTGGCATGACCGCAAGGCCTTCATAACCAGATGTCTCGCCATATGCCGCACGACGGTGATTGCGCATCACGCGGAGCATGTGGTCAGCGTTCTTGGCGTAACCGGGGAACGGCCCCTGCTCTTTCGCCATCTCAGCCGACGTGGCATAAGAAACACCCGTCATGATCGCAGTCAGCGCACCACAAAGCGCGCGGCCCTCGTCGCTGTCATAGGAAAAGCCCATATTCATCAGCAAACCGCCGATGTTCGCGTAACCGAGGCCCAGTGTGCGGAACTCATAAGAGCGCTTGGCAATCTCAGGGCTTGGAAACTGCGCCATCAGCACAGAAATCTCAAGCGTCACAGTCCAAAGCCGCGTTGCATGGACGTAAGAGCCGCTGTCAAACTTGCCATCTTTCAGGAAAGTCAGCAAGTTCATGGAGGCGAGGTTACACGCCGTGTCATCCAAGAACATGTATTCAGAACAAGGGTTTGAACCCCGGATCGCACCATCTTCTGGGCATGTGTGCCAAGAGTTGACCGTGTCATGAAACTGAATGCCCGGATCGGCACAAGCCCATGCCGCATGGCCCACTTCGTCCCAAAGATCGCGCGCCTTAACGGTCTTGGCGACCTCACCATCGGTGCGGCGGATCAGTTCCCAATCAGCGTCGTCTTTGACTGCCTTCAAGAACGCATCTGTTACCCGCACCGAGTTGTTGGAGTTTTGACCTGAAACGGAGAGATAAGCGTCGCTATCCCAATCCGTGTCATAGGTCGGAAATTCGATTGAGGAAAAGCCTTGTGCAGCATACTGCAAGACCCGGGAGATGTAAGTCTCTGGTATTGCGGCTTTCTTTGCCGCTTTCACTGCCGCCTTCAGCCCCGGGTTGCGCTTGGGGTCTGTTGCGTCTTCTTCAAGGCCGTCCCAGGTTCGGATCGCCTCAAAGATACCATTCAGCTTTTCCTCGTGCATTTTCGAACCTGCAACCAGGCTCGCCACCTTTTGCTCCTCGCGGACCTTCCAGTTGATGAAGTCCTCGATATCCGGGTGATCCATATCGCAGATCACCATCTTCGCCGCTCGACGGGTCGTACCCCCGCTCTTAATCGCGCCTGCCGCACGATCCCCGATCTTCAGGAAAGACATCAATCCCGAAGACTTTCCGCCACCGCCAAGCGTCTCGTTGGCCGCTCTAAGTGACGAGAAATTTGTGCCCGTTCCCGAGCCGTATTTGAACAGCCGCGCCTCGCGGACCCAAAGGTCCATAATGCCACCATCGTTCACCAGATCGTCCTGAACGGACTGGATAAAGCAGGCATGGGGCTGCGGATGCTCATAAGCTGATTTGGATTTGACCAGTTTGCCGGTCTCAAAATCCACGTAGTGATGGCCTTGGCTTGGCCCGTCGATGCCGTAGGCCCAATGAAGGCCGGTGTTGAACCACTGCGGTGAGTTCGGTGCGGCCATTTGCGCGGCCAGCATATAGGCCATTTCGTCGTAATAGGCCTTGGCATCGGCTTCAGTGGAGAAATATCCACCCTTCCAACCCCAATAGCACCAAGCACCAGCCAAACGATGGAATACCTGCTTGGCAGATGTTTCACCAATAAAGCGCTCTTCTTTCGGCAGTTTCGCCAATTTCGCGTCATCAGGAACAGAGCGCCACAAGAACTTGGGCACGCCAGCTTCTTTGACTTGCTTCATATGCGCAGGAACACCCGCTTTGCGGAAGTATTTTTGCGCGAGAACATCAGAGGCAACTTGAGACCAACTTGCTGGCACTTCAAGATTGTCGAGCGCGAACACGACTGAGCCATCTGGATTGCGGATTTCAGAACTCGTTGTACGGAACTCTAGGCTGCCGAATGCACCGGTTTTTGCCTTTGTAAAACGACGATCAAATTTCATAGCTTTGCCTCAACCTATTAAACCACCGCTTAGCCGAGCACGTCTCCGTGCTGTGATGCATGTCTTCCGGAATTGCCCGGCGCGGTTGTGTTTTTGTTTCCCGTTCCTACCACTTGAGGGGACCACTAAATCTTGTGTGCCGCCTCGGTAGGACAACTAAATGACTGCCAGATGCAGTTCTGGTCAACGGTTTTATTCATAAAAATGCCACATTTTGTGCTTGACCGTTGACGACATCTAAATCGAGGAGAACGAATTAGCAACATCACATTAAGCTTCGTTAACCTTTTCGCAGTCGCAGCAATTCACATTCTGCGTTAAGAACTGCAATTTTTCGTGATCTGCGGCACCTTTAGCCGATGGTGTTCGAACGTTTTGTGAGATCACGCTAATTTTGTGTTAATTTCCCGAAAGCGCTCCGTTTCGAAACAAAATTCCAAATTTTGCCCTCTGAAACCAATTCTAAACCGAATCTCCCACCTAGTGATTCCCAAAGTTGCAGACTTTTGGGGCGAAGGGATCACATTGACCTCCCCCGAATGACCTGCTCTCTTTGATCCATGAAATACGTTAGCATCACCCGCAAAGATCGCATTGCCACCATTCGTTTTGATCGTGGCACCCGCGCCAACCCTCTGTCTTATGAGATGATGCGCGAACTGACGGATGCGGCACGCAGCTTTGAAGATGACCCCAAGACATCCGCGATTATTCTCATGGGCCGGGACGACACGTTTTCGATGGGGTTTGATCTTAACGACCCTCAAACAGAAATCATGCGCAACGCGACCCTGTCGGAGCGGCGAATTATGCTCCAAACCGGAACGCGCATGTGCCAAGCCGTTCAAAACCTCGCCCCGCTGACCATCTGCGCGATTGAAGGCTGGTGCGTTGGCGGCGGTGTGGCCCTCAGCGTTTGCACCGATCTGCGGATCATGGGCCAAAGTGCGGGCTTTTATGTGCCAGAGATCGAGCGCGGGCTGAACATGTCATGGGGTTCGGTCCCACGCATCACAAATCTTATCGGCCCTGCCCGTGCCAAGCGTGTCATCGTGTTGGCCGAAAAGATCATGGCGGAGCGCGCGATCACCTGGGGCATTGCAGATGAAGCTGTGCCAGATGGCAAAACGATGGACGCAGCGTTGGAAATGGCAGAACGCGCCGCAAGCCTGCCCCCGGTTGCGTTGCGCATGTGCAAGCAAGACATTGACGCCTATGCCAACGCGCTTGCTCATGTTGCCAGTCATTCCGATTATGATGCCTTTGCCCTGAGCCAAGACAGCGCCGATGCAGCAGAGGGCATCAGTGCCTTCCTCGAAAAGCGCACGCCGCGCTTTACTGGCTGACTTTCAGCTCCAAAACTTGCCGATAAGGTTTGCCCGGCTCTGCAAAGCTTTGCGGCCAGTCCGGTTGGTTGAGATAGTTTGGGAAATGCTGCGCCTCAAGGCACAACCCGCCAAACGCACCATAGTTGACCCGCTCATGACCCGGAACGGCCACATCCAAGAGAGGCGCATTGAACATCTGGATGCCCGGTTGATCCGTCACCACCTCTAGCATTATGCCTGTGTCCGGCGATATAAGTCGCGCAGTCGGCTCATCCAGCTTTCGCACAGGATCAAGGACCAGATTGTGATCCACACCCAAGCGCTCCGGGTCATTTGTGCCAACTGCCCTTGCTTCCAAAAAATCAAATCGCGTGCCATCAACCGGCTGATGCGCTCCAAGCGGGATCAATCCGTCATCCACGGGCGAATATTCCGGCGCTTTGATCTCCAGCAAATGCCCGCGCACATCGCCTTGACCACTTAGGTTATAATAATTGTGTTGCGCCAAATTCACCGGCGTCATCTGATCCGCCTCCGCCGTCATTTCATAGCGCAGCACACCATCCTTGAGCGACACAACAACCCGCACGTCCAACGCCCCCGGATAACCCTCCTCGCCATCCTCAGCCCGATAGCTCAGCTCCACCGCATTGCCCAAACTATCTGCCTCCAGCGCCCAATTGCGTTTGCCAAACCCTGCCACACCGCCATGCAAGTGATGCGCGCCATTGTTGATTGTCAGTTGATGCGCTTTACCGCGCATCTCAAAGCGCCCAAAGGCCGTTCGATTGGCCACCCGCCCGGCAATAATACCAAAGCTGCGGGAATGCTCGGGATAGTCCTCAAAACGCGGGAAGCCGAGCACAATAGGCACCGGCGTACCATTGGCCTCCACCCGCCAATCGCGCGTGGCCGCACCAAAGCTCATAAGGTGGACTGCCTGATTGGCGTCTTCCAGCACCGCCTCGCGAATTTCCTGGCCATCGAATGTAGCAATAGGCGTGACTTTGACCATGATTTCGGCTCCTGATGGTTTCGCGCCCAGCTTCAGTGCTGGTCGGCGTTGGTCAAGGGGAAAGCCATGAAACTCGAGTATAAATCTGACGCAAGCCCAGTGAGCGGCGCGGCTCTTGGCCTGATCGTGCTGGACACGGATGAAACGATTGAGCCGGAAATGGCGCGCTTCTTTGCAGGCTCGGATCACACACTTTATCACAGCCGCATCCCGTTTCACCCTGAAGTGACGCCAGAAACGCTCGCGGCCATGGAAGCAAACATCCCAACCAGCACGGTCCTACTGCCCAGCAGCGCGGACCTCAAAGTGATCGGCTATGGATGCACATCCGGGGCTACTGTGATTGGCCCCAAAAACGTGGCGCGCGCTGTGCAGCAGCATCGCCCTGACGCGAAGGTAACAGACCCAATCAGCGCAACGCTCGCCGCCTTTGATCACCTTAAAACGAAACGCATCGGCTTTTTGACACCTTACGTCGCGGAGGTTTCCCATGCCATGCGCAGCCTGATCGAACAACAAGGATATGAAATCGCAGCCTTCGGCTCCTTTGAAGAAATCGAAGATGCAGCCGTAGCGCGCATATCCACGGCCAGTATCCAAGACGGGGCTCGAAAACTTGCCCAAAGCGCAAAATTCGACACGCTGTTTGTCGCCTGCACCAACCTGCGCGGCGCATCTGTCATTGCGCCCATCGAAGCAGAGCATGGCCTGCGGGTTGTCACCTCCAATCAAGCACTGGCTTGGCATATGCAGACCCTTGCCGGACACTGCGCACGGCACGACTGGGCCGGTGAACTCTTCGCTTAACTGAATGGTGAAATGGTCGGGGCGGCGAGATTCGAACTCACGA